>JAUXHN010000040.1 GCA_030621515.1 Deltaproteobacteria bacterium
TGCTCATCGGAGCAGGAGTATCCGGGGGGGCACGGGCCGACCTTCGGCGTGGTCTGCCTGATGGTGGTCCTCGCCCAGATTCCCATCATGTCGTCGAAATCGGTGTCCCCCGATATTGGATATGAGAGCTGGTGCACACAGGCGGGAACAGTGCCCTCATTGACGTCGCAATAACCTCCCAAAACCTTGGCGAAAAGAATGGGATGGATTCCGTCATCGCGCTTTCCCGCCTCCTCGTTGATGGGGATTCCGTATTCGACATCCAGGCCTGTGGCGGCGGGGATGAGATTATAGTCGGCGCTGGAGAATGCCGCCCGATAGAAATCGGATGAGAGCTTGATGTCGGTGGCGGCCATTGCCAGGGCGCTCTCCGCCAGAGAAGCGGCCTGCATGTTGTCGAAGTACGCGCCGGTGGATCGCAGTTCCTGCCTGGTGTGGCGCATGGCGAGCAATCCGAGACCGGTGAACATGATGATCAGGAGCATCACTATGAAAAGAATGGCCCCATCCTGACCAGGCATTCTGCCGTCGTTGCGCTTTTTCGAACCGTTCTTCATTCTCTTTAAAACCCCTGCCTTTCTAATTCAAATTGGGAACCTGCGTGACCGAGGCCATCTTGGACGCCAGGTTGGGCATGGTCACCTCCGTTATCAGGGTGCGCAGCTTGTAGGCGCCCACGTCACCCGCGGGAGGCGGCCACGCGTTGTATCTTGCGATGAACCCCAGAGCGGCCCAGTCAGCCGCGGGATTCGCCGAACCCGGCTCGATGATCTTCATGGACTGATCTGTCTTCTCCGTGCGAACGGCAATCCTGATGATCGCAGAACGCACGTGTTCCGGTCCCATCGCGTTTGCCACCGGAGCGCAGGCGAGCCAGGCCGGTTGCACGCCCGCCGAATTGGGATCCGACATGCCGATCACCGCGAACTCCTTGTCCGGGGCGAACGGCAGGTCTGCCGACGCGAGGCCCGTCAACAGGTGCGCCACGGGCTTGGGCGCCTCCATGGCCTCCATGGGATCGTTTCGGTAGACCGGGCGGAACCATACCTCGAACTCCTCCACGTAATCGGCGATGATCCTGGCGCTGGCGAGATCCAGCATGGCGTTGGAGATGTCGCCCTCGACACAGTTGTTGGTAAGTCCCTGGCCGGAAGAGTAGTTCATGAAGTAGCGCATAAGGACGTTGCGGGTTGTGCCCCCGGCCTCGACGGCCGATTCCACCCGGTACAGCACGGCCTGATTTGCGGCCACGTTGATCACCTGTCCGTTGGTGAAGGCGCCGGGGCCGTTCACGAATAGCTCACCGGCCACGAGGGTAACAGTGCAATTGCAGTCCTCGTCCGCGTCGCAGGTGGCGTTGGCCACCATGGAGTCGAGATTCTGCCCTGTAGTGGTGAAGAGGTGCGCAAACGCGTAGTTGGGATTGAACTGGCCCTCGCATTCCTCCCTGGTGGCCATGGGCCGGCTGAAAGTAAGGGTGTTGCCCTGCAGCAGGGCCTGGTAAATATTGGTGCTGAAGAAGCTGCCCACCAGGATGACCGCGTCGGTTATGGTTGGATCGGCCCTGTTGAGATGAACCACCGCCATGCGGTTGAACGCTTGCTGAAAATTCACCCCGTTGGTGGAGATGATGGAATCCGGATCCATCGACGGGTTGGGAGACACCAGCATTCCGGCTCTCTGGAAGTCGGTGATGAGCGTCTCGAGGCCCACCCTGGCGCGCTGTATGGCCTCGGTCTCCATCTGCTGTTTGTTGGTCTCCTGGGCCATGCCCCGCGTCACTATGTAGAGCGGAGCGACGATAATCGCACCCATGAGGAGGGCCATCATCATCTCCATGAGCGTGAACCCGTGCTGGGAAATGCTATTTTTTCTATTGGGGCGCATATTTGCTCGTGTACTCCCTGCTGACGATCTTGCTCAGCTCCACCGTCTCCCAATCGGTGACCGTCCCTGCCGCTGCCGTGTCATCGAGACGCCCGGCGCAATCGGTCCACGCGTCGGCGCTCATCTCTCCAGACGCCATGTACTGCTTCCAGCGAGGCCACGTGACCCTCACCCTGGCCTGGTAGAGGCCGACCACCGGGTTCGTCGCAGTGCCGCCGGGAGGAATGAATCGTTGCACCGTATACATTACGCAGTAGGGTGCGCTGTCCATACCCCCTGTGTACACGCCCTGCCCGCTATGTCCCATGTAGGCGTCGAGCCTGGCGTCGTCTTCCACGGTGTTTCCCGATCCGTTGGGCAACAGTGTCCATGTCCCGTTGGCCAGATCGGCGGAGCCCAGGTACGGATAATTGGCGACGCTGAACCCCGGGTCAGCCGGGTTGTCAACAACCTGAATGGGGAGCGAGGCCACCTCGTTTTGAATGGCGCTCATGACGAACCTCGCCACGTTGACCGCCGCCGTGTGCTCCCTGCCCTTGTTGGTCCCGGCCACCGATGCGCGCTGCAGCGCCACGAGCCCCATGAGAGAAACCATGAAGACCAGCAAGGCGATCATGACTTCGATGATGGTGAATCCTCCACTATTTTGAACTTTTCTCATTCTCCACCAACCCTGCTGTACGGCGTTCCACCTTGAGGAACGTAGACCGCCCTCGTGACATCCCTCGCGGCGGGACCCGCGCAATCGGTGAAGTCACCCGTGAAGTCCCCAAGTGCTGAATCGAAGCGGTTGAATTTGATCCTCGCGCCGTTGAACGTGATATTTCCCGAATCGATAATGACGCACGAGCGAACCCACAGGGTCTTTGGTGCCGGAGCGCCCGTAACCCCGCACGCCGTTACCGAGTCGTCGCTGTTCCGAAACCAGAGATTCCCATCCCCCGAGTAGCAAAGGGCGAAGGGAGCGCCCGGGGAAACCGTTGTCGCGGCCGCTTCGCAGGCGGTGCCGGTGTCGTTGAGTTCGGCAACCTCCACGCCGCACATGAAGGACCCATTGTCGTCGCCGTATGTATCCGGGTCGCGAAGGTTGAAGGCCACCTGTACGAGAGGAGTGGCATTCTTCTGTCCCAGGTTGAAGGTACAACGCTGTTCTATACCGGACCAGCATTTGGACCCCGTCAGCCGGTTGACCCACATTTCGTCGCCTTTGAACTCGAGCACCGCTGCCCGCCTCGTCTGCATCGCCAGATTCCTGGTCTGGGATGCGGCCTGCTCCACCATGTTGGTGAGATCGGTCAGATCGTTGCGTTTTTGGTTCTCTATGAGGTTTGGGATGGCGATAACCGCAAAGATCGCGATGATGACCAACACTATCATGAGTTCGATCAGCGAAAATCCTCGATTCCTGCGGTCTCTCATGCGCCTTCTTGCTCCTTGAAAACCTCGTGCGCCTGATGGATTTGCAATATTCGTACCCATGTCGAGTCCGATACGGCGAGATGTTGATAAATTCTGGGCGGTTGGGAACACGAACAGCCGTTTTTCGTTCATTTTCGCGCTTCGGGGGCGCTTGACTCCATATATAAGGAGATGAAAAACAATTAAAATAGTCTGATTTTGAACAGTTGAAATGTATTGGAACAACTTGCATGCTTTTCGCTGTTATGAAAAAAATGCACAGTAGATTCCACGGAAACGAGATTGTGATGAAAACGATTTGCATTTGTTTCGCGCTTGCCACAATTGGGCTTTTTCCAGGATGTTCTTCTTCCGATCCGGACAGGGCAGTCGCCGCATCCGGCAATATGGAAACCAGAAACGCGCCGGCCTCCATGACATTCGAGGGTCCGGGAAAGAAACTGCCCGCGAAGATCGAGGGCTGGGAGATCTCCTCCGCCCCAAGGTATTTCGGACCGGGCAACCTCTACGACCTGATCAACGGGGGCGCGGAGATTTACGTCCAGTTCGGCCTGGAGAAGATGGTGACCACCGAGTACCGGTCGAGTTCCAGGGAAAACACGGCCGTCACGGTGGAGATCTACGACATGGGATCCCCGAAGGGCGCATTCGGCAGAACCGCTCGTTTCCTCGACGGCCTTCTGGATCCGTCCGGCGTGGGTGAGGGCCTTCCCTCTGGGCTCTCGGGCAAAAGCATTCTCGGTGACGGGGACCTTGTCACCTGGAAGGATCGGTACATGATCCACCTGACCCTGATGGACGAGAGCCCCGCCGCCTCTGCGGAATCAATTTCCCTGGCGGGAAGAAAAATCCTTCCGATATTTGCCTCCGCAGTGTGCGCCAGGATCGAGAACGATCCTCCCCTACCACCGATCTTCGCCCTTTTTCCTGCAGAGAAAAGACTCGCACGCTCCGAGGCGTGGCGCCCACAGCGGTTGATCGGAGTAGAAGGTTTCGGGCCCGGTTATACCGTCCGGTACGTTGACGGCAACCTGGCCTGGATAGCGTTCTCCACCGAGGAATTATCGGACGAGGCCGCCTCGAAATCAGCGTGGGAGTCGGTCAAGGGAGCCGACGTCGAGGGTCGCGCCCTGGTCTTGAAAGTCGCGGGCAAGCACGTGGTAGGAATTGTCCAGGACGGCGCGGAGCCCCTCGGTGACAAACTCATCGAAAACCTGGCAGCAGCCCTCCTCGCAAGTTTCACGGAAAAATAACGAAAACCGGTTGGGAACCTTTTAGGCCGGCCTCACTTGGCCGGCTTGTCGTTCTCGTCCGTCTCGATTGCGGCCTCCCGCTCCATCTCCTTGACCCAGCGTCCGAGCTTGGCCGACGCGATCTCCCGCGCGCCCAAGCCGATCGCCAGGGCCACACCCAGGCCCAGCGAGCCGAGGATGATCAGGAACCCGATCGAGAGGAACTGGGTCTCCACCTCGAGCTGCTGGATCGCGGTCATCACCACGAAGACCACCAAGATCCACTTGAGGATCTTGCTCAGCACGAACGCGTAGCGGATGCCCGCGTTGGCCGCGGTGGCGCGCACCACGTCCTCGACGAGCGACGCGATGAACAGCCCCATGATGAAGATCACCAGCGAGGCGAAGACCTTGGGCAGGAACGGCAACAGGGTCATCTGCAGGCCGATGTCGATGTTCCACAGGCTGAGGATCATCACCAGGAAGACCAGCAGCGCGATCCAGTAGACCAGCGAGCCGAGGATCTCGATCGCGGTCTTCTTCATCCCGCCTCGCCTGAGAAAGGCCTCGATGCCCGCCTTCTCGGCGACCACGTCGAGCTTGATCAGCCTGAACCCGCGGACGATGGCGATCTTGAGCAGCTTGGCCACGATCCAGCCGCCGATCAGGATCACCAGCGTGGCCAGGAGCTTGGGACTGCGTGCCACCAGCATCTCCAACAGTCCCTCAAGAGGCTCGATAAGCGTGTTCCACATGTCGGATCTCCTTCCTTGTCGCGTTTCGGGTATTGAAGATGCTATATTATAAGATGAATCAGAAAGCTTCTATGGAAATGCGAGGAATCATCGAGAGTGTGCGCCGGAAGCTGTCGCAAACATCACTACCGCTACCAGGAGACCGAGCGCTGCGATCGGCCAGAACTCACCGCCGGGGCCGTGGGTTTTCACCGTGTCGACAGCGAAGCCCAGAAACGGGGCGATCAACGCAGTTGCCAGGCTCTTCCCCTGACTCTCGATCGAGAGCACAGTCGCGCCGTGACTCTCGGAACTGTGGGCGTCGAAGCGGGCTATGAGGACCGGGCGCCAGAAGTTCTGTATGATGTAGAGAGCGATGAATCCGAGGATAACAGCCCACTCGATCGAGCAGTACATCACCGGGAGAAGCGCGGCGAAGACGAGCGCATTGATCGCCCACAGATAACGGGCTGTGCGATCCTCGTGTCCATACAGGGAGACGAGACGATGGGCGTTGCGGCTTGCCGCCGCAGAGAGCAAGTAGAGGACAAAAAATACAGGGCCGATGAGCACTGCGGCCTGCTGCGGCTCGGTCCAGTCATTGTCGGCGAAGCATGACCCGATCAGGAGGACGGCCGATGCCTTAATGACAGGCTGTATGTAGTCCTTCGCAGCCTTGAAGACCCCCTCGAACCCCATCGATTCGGCTACCAATCTGCGGATGGCGGACTCCCGAATCGCTACTGTGAAGGCCTCCCTGAGATGATCTACGGTTGCTCGAAGTGACGCGTCCTTTCCCTTTCCGCCATCGAGTTCCCTGGGGTAGAAAATGAAATTCACAATCCCGAGCACGTACGGGATGATGCAGAAGTAGAAAATATAGACGTAGCTTTTACTTGCGAAAACAAGGATTCCGGCAAGGACCACGGACATTGCCGAGCCGATCTTGCTCCAGGAGCGGGTGATTCCGTAAACCTTCGTGCGCTCCTTCTCCCGCCCCTGCAGGCGTAACCAGGTAAAGATCATGGCCTTGTGCGTCCCCGTGCGGAAGGCATCGCCAATTGCGAAGAAGAACATGGCCGCGAAGAGGAGCCACACGTTCTTCGAGAGGCCGAAGATAGCGAAACTGACGATGTAGGCGGTGAAGGAGAGAATCATCGACTTGCGCCGTCCGTAAACGTCGGCCACCGCGCCGGAGGGGATTTCGAACAGGTTGATCATGATCTCGCGGAAGCCGTACAGAAGACCGATCACTGAATAAGAGAGCCCCTTGTCCACGAGCGCGAGCAGAAAAAACGGCTCGTAGTACTGCTGGTTCTTGAGAAAACCGTAGAGACAGAATCGCCGGAGCATGGGTTGGTAAACGGGGACGGTTCTCAGGCGAGGGGTATGCAGACGCCTTCGCCGCTGGTAATGTTGTTAATGGGGCTACACCACTCGCCGGTGGGACACGTTACCTGGAAGTCGGGACATGAGGCGAAGCAACCGTGCTTCGTATTTCCCAGGGTATCTGTGTACGTGCAGCAAGTTCCAGTGACACACGCATCGATCTCGCAGTCCACCGGTCCGTGGTCGGGCATGCCGTTGCAGACCCCCCCCACGGTTCCGGCGGGAACGCAGGCGCCGTCGAACCCTTCCACGGTGGTGCAGGTGATGGGGAGGCAGTTGTCCAGACAGTGTGGATCGGTGTCGCTTGGCCAGGTCACACAAGTGAGATCGACAGTGTCGCAGATATTTCCCTCGCAGCATTCCTGGAGGTGTTCTCCGCAGTTGGGGTCATCACCGGTATCCGTATCGGTATCAGTGTCCGTGTCGGTATCGGTATCAGTGTCCGTGTCGGTATCGGTATCGGTGTCGGTATCAGTGTCGGTATCGGCAGACGCATCGGAGTCTCCTCCTGTATGCGAGGTGCTGTTTGCACAGGCCGTCATCCACAGGAAGAAGGCCGACGCAGAGATCACCACTAACCAGGTTATAGTTCTAGTACTCATCTTTTTCCCCTTTTATGAAATCTTTCTTGATTATCATTTTCCAACATTACGGGCCGTCGCGCAACCATTAGTAGAAGCTGGCCTCAGTCGATAACACCGAGCCAGTCGCGAAGGAGGAACAGGAGCCGCCCGATGAGCAACGCGATCCTGGACAGCAAGATATAGCTGAAGGATGCGCCGAATCCGATCATGATCACCCACGTGCCCACTTTCGCCGTCATGCCCACGACACCCTTGTGCGCCTTGGAAAAGAAAAAATATGTCAGAGCGGCAAGGGTCCCGCCCACCAGCACGACGTTGCCGAGGATCTCCTCGATAGATCCGTTGAAAGAGACGCCCATGGTTCCCACCACCTGGGCAATCACACCGGCCTCCATCTCCGTGGGTATCGCCAGACCGAGATCTATTGAGAGCCAAAAAGCGAGGGCCAATCTGGAAAGATCCTTGACACTCTCAACGTACTTGCAGGCCCACAGGAAGCAGATACCGACCACCGCCCAGAGGTGTGCCTCACTTCCGGCACCGTGCTCCCACAAGGGTGTCACCAGTTCCGGCACGAACACGTTGTGCCAGTACGTGCAGAACATGTAGCCGGTCGACAGGCCTACCAGGAGGTGCTCCACGGCGCAGAAGAAGGGGTTGTCACGAAGAAGGAAGGAGAAGACCCCCAGCGTGAGGATCGCGGCGATCCAGACATATGGATCCGTGCTCATCGCGCGCCCTTACCCTTGTCGAGTCGTTTTCTGGCAAAGTACCCCGCGTTGCCCACCGCGATGAACGCGAGGAGCGAGAGGAGCGCCAGGGATTGCGGGGCCAGCCCTCTCGTCGCGTCGCCGGTCTTCTCGATGACCCCCTTTTCGACGAGCAGCGTCTCGTACTCGGCGCCCGCTCTGCCCCCGGCCAGCAGACCTTTCAGCTGCCCTGTCTGCAGGTAGGGGTAGAGGTCGGTGGCGTTGACCGCGGTGCACCCGACGAGCAGATCGAAGCCGAAGGCGGCCACACCGTACTGGATCCAGAACTTCGGAAATGCGTTTGAGGCGATATTCACCACGGCGGACACGTCCTTGATGCTCTCGATGCCGGCCATGATCGGGATCTTGCTGATCGGAGTTCCACGGTCGTCCGAATGGAAATAGGTCTCGATGGACGTGCCCATGCCGTACATCGTGTACGCAAACGAAGACGCGTATCCCAAAAAGACGTAATCCTCACCGTAGTTGAGATTGTATTGCTTTTCCATCCGGGCCAGGTAGCGGCGGGTCGGGGCGGTGGCGTCAGGCGAGAGTGTGAAGAAGATCGCCTTCGTCCTGGAGGTGAAGATCCGGTGCATCACCGCCAGGAGCACCGGCTCCAGCTCCGCCATGGTCTGTGGTCCGAAGTCCACGTCCACCATGATAGGCTTGTCCGAATCGATGGCTTTCTGGAGGGCGTCGTCGAAACGGAGAGTCTCCTCGCTCGGTGAGGCCCGAAACTCGACCGGCGTGAGAAGCGGAAGCCCGACGGCCAGCAGGATGGCCAGGAATATCCATCTCCTGTCCAGATTGGAGAGCCTCGTGAGAGCCATGGCGATCCTGCTCATTCTACCTGTTCCTCCCCAGAATGGTCTTGTCGATGCCGAGGATAGTCTTCATGGCCACCGAAATGGCGCCGAGCGCCACCCCGATCATGATCGCGCGCTTGGCCGCTGTGTTGGGGTACTTGAGCAGAAAATCGGACGCCCTTGCGATAGGCGGACACAGATCTTCGACGGCCGGGATCAGCCCCAGGATAACCACCACCGCAGACACCAGAAGCACCGTGGCGCCGACCGTGCGAGCCCGAAAGGCCCGAAAAGCTGCCGAGGCGACAAAAAATGCGAGCAGCGAGAACATGGTAGCCTCTATGGGGGTGATCACATGCTTGAAAAGGTCTGAAAAGATCGTGCCGTGGCGGGTTCCCCATACCATCCCCACGAAAATCATCAGGACCATGGAGGTCAAGGTGATTACCGAGTAACCCCACCTGCGCTGGCGGCGGATCACCTTGCGAATGTGCATGGCCGCAAGTCCGAAAAGGGCGAGAAAGATGATGAACGCGTTGAGCGGCTGCTTCCACTGGATCATCATCTCGGCCGGTTTCTGCACCATGGGGTGCGGAATGTAGTACTGAGCCGCCATGAAGATCCCGAGGATCAGGAGCAGCACGAACGGAAGGCGGTATCCGAGCCTTTCCTTCATCACCGCCCTCCCCCCAGCGCTTCGGTTATCCCGGACGCCACGGCGGCCGGATCGCCCACACCCAGCCCGTGCAGTAGTTCTTCCAGCATTCCGAAGTCGGCCAGCATTCCGACGGCTATCCCCGCAGGGATCAGAACCATGAGCGCCACCTTGAACCAGTCGTGGGCCTTGACGGTGGATCGGCTGATGGGGTCGTTGTCCACTATGGCAGCAGCGGCGAAGAGCTCCTCGCCGATCATGGTCTTGTCGCAGGTGGTGATGAAGAACGGCAGCTGGGCGGTGGAGTCGGTTCCTCCGATCTGCAACGCGCCCGTGGCGGCTCCCGTCTCCGCGAGGATGAGGAACTCGGAATAGAAATGCCCGAACAGAAAGTTGGAGGCGGGCTTCTCCCTCGCCATCATCCCGGCCACCGCCGCAGCGTAGGTGAAGGAACGCGATGTCAGGTAGGAGATGTCGTCCGGATCGTATTCCTCCTGACGGCCCGCCTTGATGAAGCTACGACGCACCACTTCCTGGGCCACGGGCCAGGTTAACGGATCGTAATTGGGCACCATGATCCTGGTGTGGAGGCGCGCGGATTTCTCGGCCACGCGACTCAGAAGGCCTATAGAGGCCACCGTCGCCGGCTGGGTCACGGAGTGCAAACCTGGCGCGTAGAACACCGGCTTGCCCATCTCGGCAGCCCTTCCGACTGCGTCGTCCATGGCTTCGAGTGCGTCGATGGGGCGGATGTAAAGGGGTTTCCCTTTTCTACCCCGCATCACCAGCACGAAAAACATTGCCGCAAAAACAATCACGGCGACCATGTTGGCCGCCAGAGTGGTGTCCAGCCAGGAGGCAGAGGCCCTCACCTGCGCGCTCGGCTCGGAATCGGCTATTCTCCCGTCCGCGCCCACCGCGCGGATCACATATCGATAGTCCACGCCGTTCTCGATCGCGTGCTTCTCTCCCTCGTCCAGAAATGAATCCTGCGCGCCGTTCCTCACCCCGACGGCGATTCCTTCCATTGCGCCCGCACCCTTTGTCCTGATGATCTCGTAGCGAGCAACTCCATCGGACTCGCTCATATCCCATCTCACCTGGATAACGCCGCCTCCGTCATCGGGTTCATCCTGGGCTATTACGTTGCGCGCCGGGACGAGCCCATGGGCCGACAAGCCTGGCGAGATCGCCAGGAGCACGAATAAGACCATCATCGGGCAATGAAAGTGCACGTAGATCTTGTACAAAGTAGAGGCGGTCCAACGCAAAAAAGCTGCTTTTCGATCGATTTTGCCAAACCGGGTCGCTGTGCGCTATTGTCTCTTTCCATGAGATCGTTTGTTTCCAGGTTCGTTCCGGGGATTGTCATTGCCTCTGCGATCATCCTCGCCTCCCTTGGCGCCCACGCGGGCAAACTCAAGAATGTAAAGGACCAGGTTCGCGGAAGCAGCGGCGGATCAGGGAAATCGTCGAAATCGAGCGGCGACGGGTCTTCCTCTTCTTCGGACGACGGCCGGACCCCCTACGATGCCAACCAGGCCTGCGCACCGGACGATCCCTTCTGTGAGGAGCCCGCAGTCGACGACGCCTTCGACTGGTTGTACATGGCCCTGTTCTGGCACGGCCCCCACGTGTTGATCGAGGGGGACGAGTACTACGATTGCGACGGCTACTTCCTGCGCGCCCCATACTGGGACGGCGGAGAGGGATACATGTCCATGGCATCGCAGGGGCCGGGACCGCAAATCGAAGTGGAGACCACGCAGGACGGGGACTACCTGATCGGTCCCTCCACGGTCACACGGACCGTACCCGCTCGCTCCAGATCCGCAGCCCTCCGATTGACCGCCGAGTACGGGCACGATTTCGAGAATGTGCACAAGCCCTCCGGGTACGCACTCCTGTCAACCAGATGGCGTTTCGGTCTGGAGAGCGGCTGGACCTACTTCCGGGAGCAATCCGAGAACCGGGCAATAGCGGATCAGCTCTACATCGGCGATATCAACATCATTCACCGGTTCGCCCAGAACGAGAACATCCAGATGCGTTCAGGCATGGGGTTGCGCCTCATGCCCGAGGAGGACCGGGTAGACCTGGGATTCAACTTCACATACGGCATGGACATCTATCCCACGAGCCCGCTGGTCTTCTCCGCCAGCGTGGATATCGGCAACCTCGGAATGGCGTTCCTCCTGCACGGGCGCGCCCATATGGGATTGGTCTTCTGGGGACTGGAGATCTTCGCCGGATGGGACGGATGGTTGATCGGGGATGTCGCCATCGGCGGATTGTCCGGGGGGCTGAGAATCTGGTTATAAGATTTATTTGTTCGGGGAAACGGATGCGTCGGGTTCGGCCGCTGCGACGTCGGAGATCTGGGAATTCAGCTCCATTTCGCTGGTGTAAGCCTCCACCCGCGCGAGCTTTCCGTTCCTGAACTCGAGAACGTCGGCGCCGTGGATGGTAATGGGTACGATCTTCTTGCCCTCGCCTGAGCCCACCGCGTATTTCGCCTTCATGATGTAGCGAACGAGCGCGTACTGTCCCACGGCGATCACCTGCTTCACGTCGAAGACGGCGTCGGAAATCACGTCCTTCTCCTTGACGCGGTTCGCCTTGAGCCGGGCGAAATCCCAGCTGATCCCGTACCTCATATCATCGTACCTGAAACCGCTCGCCGTCATCTTCTCGATCTCGTCGTAATCGGATTTTCCCCACAGTTCGAAGACCTTTGCTGCAAGATCCTCGATCCCCTTGTCAGCCGGGCCGGTCACCTTTTCCGGCTCTCCTTTCGGCTTTGCGGGAACGGGCGGGGCCTCGCCGTAGATGAGCCCGAGCTGCTTCGGGGTGATGGATTGGTCCACGTACAGCAGGGTCGCCTTGACCTTGCCGTCCGCGTCCGCCTGGATGACGTACAGCATCTCGCACCCCACCTCGACGGGCTTCTGCTTCTGTATTCCCTGCGCGTCCCATCGCTGGACGGCGTTCATCACCACCTGGGCCACCACCATGTTCTCCTTCCCGAAGATCCTGCGAACCTTGATGGTCGACTCCGGGAGCTTGATCTTGAACGCTACGATCTGCCTGACAACGATCTTGTGTCCACGAACAGGAGGTCGCGGTGCGCTCGGGACTTGCCAGAAGGTGTCTATCGTGTAGGCATCGAGCAGGTCCTCCACGTTGCTGTCGTTGTAGGCGCGAATCAAGTTGAGGAAATTCTGTATGGGATCCGTTTTCGAACTCGCCCCGCCGGTTCTCGATTGATGTTGCGCTTCCATGCCCGGGTCCGGCTTTCCATCTCCGCACGAGATGCAAAAGAACAGCGTCAGGCAAGGCAGCGTTACGGCGATCAGCCTATCGATCCTCATGGGTTTTCTCCCTTGTTGTGCTCAAGCTTGCGAGCACAAATCGTCTACCACTTAATCGGCCGGATTTCTATGGGTACATGACTAGAAACCAAGTCATGTAGTGGACCATGTCAATAGTAAGATGCTGTAATCTATTCACTTAAAGTGGTGCCAGACACATTTGACTCACAAGGGTGCCAGACACATTTGACAACATTTGACGCCTATCCCTGCCCAATGAGCCTCACCATGATCTCGCTTATCTCGGCGGGGGTGATGGCGTCGTGAACCCAGCGCAGGGACGGGTGAATCTTGGACAGGTGTTCGAATCTCTTGGCTTGTCTGGAAAAATCGTAGGCGAGAATCACCGGTATATTCTGGAGTCCAACGGAGCGTAATGCTTGAAGAATGTACAACCCCTGATTTATCTGAAGATGGCGCCATGCGCGCTCCGGATCTCCGTTGGTCTCCCGGGTGACCTGTACGTGGTCGCCCATGAGATCCCCGTTCGGAATCCGATCGAAGCGCATGTCGAGATAGATCAGGTCGACCTTCTGAGCGTTCAGAATCTCCAGCGCCTTTTCGCCGCTGTGAGCCTGGATATACTTCGGACCCGGCACGAACCGGCTCAGACTGTCCAGGTATTCGTCGCCGTCCTCGATTATCAGGACGATAGGTTCAGTCATTTTTTTGTCCTCCTCGTATCCTCCCTGCCCGACGCGGACACCTCCGTGAGGGGAAGCTTGACCACCACGGACTTGGACCATCCGCCCTCGCCTGCGGCCACGTCGAGGGTGCCGTCGTAGCGGGAGACCAGATCCGCGGTGAGCCCCAACCCTTCTTCAATATAGCGCCCCCGCAACATCTCGGCGGTCAGATCCTCCCCGGACCGATCCCGCACCAGGAAGACCACCCGCTCCAGGCCGGTGATCGCGTCGACCTCCGAACTCACGCCAAGTCCTATGAGAATCTCCAGGCCCTCTCCCCCGTGCTGAATCGACGACTGGATAGCGTTTCGTATCAGGTTGGCCAGGATGTCCTCGAGTGCGGTTCTCGGAACCGGCGTCCCGAACGGAAAGTCCACGTCCATCTCCAGAGCTAGCGGCGCAAACGCGACGCCCGAGAAGGAGGGCTCTCCGACACATCTGTCGAACACCGCGCGCAGAAGGTCCTCGTTGACCACCAGAATACGCAATCTGTCCAGCAACTCCCGAACGGCCTCGTATCCCTCCGTATTGAGCAGTCGGGACGCGGTCTGGAGGGTACGTAACACCCGATTCCTCCTTCTCGCGCTGATAGAATCGAAGCGCGAAAGATCCGCAGAGGTCTTCTCGAGCATCGTTGTTCCCCGAAGGAGCGGCGCAATGGCCGCGTCCTTGCGCAGGAGGTTCAATCGACGACGGTTCGCGTCGCCGATCTTCTTGAGATCGTCCACGTACCTCTGCAAGCGCACGGCCACACCGTCCCCCTCTTCCCTTCCCACGATGCTCATCGCGAAGTGCCTCGCCTTGTCCGTCGCCTCCTGGCCGCGCTCCATCGCGTCGACGAGCCCACCGAGCATCATGGCGTTGTGCTTGAGCACCTCGTGCCTGACCGCGGATAGAATGCGCTGAACCTCCGGCCCCGTCTCCGGGTGCTCCTCTATCAGTGTTCGAAGATCCACCCCTCCCCACAATCGAATCGCCGCCAGCGTACTACCGAGCACAAGCAGAAACAGGAGGCTCCCCGCCGCAACGATGAGCGCGGTCAGACGATCGTCAATATTCTTGCGAAGAACGCCGGCGTCCTTCCTGTATATGGACACCGCACCCTTTCCGAGGAACCGGTCCAGCCGGTCCCTTGACTCCAGCAATCGAGGAATCCTGGCAAGATCGCGGGTCCATGAGGAGATCCCCGCCTCCTCGTCTCCCACGTCGAGCCTGGCGATGTGGTAGGTCGCCTCCAGCTCTTTGAGTTCTTCCGCTCGCAGGAGATGTTTTCGTCCCAGATCCTCGTCCCCGAGCCCGATGAGTATGGTCCCGAGTTGCGAGTGAATGAACCCCTGGGATTCGTCGATCTCCAGGGAGCGCTCGAGGGTTCCGACCGACTCGTCCATCTTGCCTGCCCCGATGAGGATCCGCGCCTCCAGGTTCAGGATATCCAGACCTCTATCCTCATCGCCAAGACTCCGGAGCACGGCCATTGCGGAGTCGGTCTCGCCCCTCGCCAGGTGCGCCCGGGCGGTTCCCATGGCCAGAATCAGTTCCTCGCTCATATCGTCCCGCAGGGCCAGCGCTTCGTTCAACACCCCCGCCTCGGCCATCGCCTCCGGCGGTACGAGCGCCTCCATTGAGCGTTTGAGGGAGAGCGCCGTCTGCCGATTCTCGATGTTTTGTCCACTGTTCAGATAGCGCGTCACGTGCCGAAGGGCGCCTACCAGATCGCCGGCTCCCCGCAGGGCCATTGCCAGACGAAAATGTAGTTCGGTCCAGTCCGGCCTCAGCTCGAGCGCCCTCGCCAGAAACATGGCGGCCTGAGCGGACCTGGGTTCCTCAACCGTCGCGGAGAGATATAGATCTCCAAGGCGTGCGTATATCTCGGCGTTTCGCTGATCCACCGCCAGGGCCCGCAGGTACGCCAGCTCCGCCTCCTGGTACCGCCCTTCCCGGTAATAGAGATCCCCCATATCGGCGCGAGCCATCGAAAACCCCGGAGCGATCTCGAGGGCCTCCCCCAGGAGCCGCTCGGCCTCGCCGTGCAAACCTTTCAGGAGAAACATCCTGCCCCGGGACGCGAGCGCCCGCGCGCCGGCGGGTATCACCCCGGTGGGGTTTGTCCATCCGAACTCACGGGTCTGTTTTTCTACCTCGATCTCCCACATCCTGCCGGCCGCTTTTTTACCGAGTTCCTCGTCATCTATCTCCCGGTACCAGCGCAGGGACTCCTCGGTCCTCCCCAGATCCCGGTAGAAGTCTCCCAGTTCCAGGCGCAGCTTGTCCGTCGGTTTGCGCTGGTGAAGATACTCCTGGTAGAAACGTTCGGCTTCGGGGAAGTTGCCGACCATGGCGGCTATCCGGGCCTGCCTGATGATCACCCTGGGCTTGTTTCCCTTCAACTCCCGCGCGCTCACCAGGAGACCCTCCGCTTCCTTCAGACGTTCGGGCTCCGGATAGTACTCCGACAGCAGATCGGCCAGATTGATGTACGCGACAAACCTTTCCGGATCGAGGGCCATCGCCCATCTGTACAATCGCTCGGCCTCCTCTGGATTACCCAGCAGGTAGTAGATGTACCCGAGGCTGTTGGCGATCTCCGGGCTCTGCGGATCGAGTTCGTGGGCCTCGCGGTACCTGGAGAGAGCTCCCGGGTAGTCCCTTTTCTTGAACATCCGGTGCGCTTCCTTGCTTCGGGCCGCGGCGATCTTCTTCATTGCCTCGTCGAGGATGGCCTCGATCCCGGGGCCTCCATCCGTTCCGGCGTCCAGCCCCGCCGAATCCCCGGCGCGCATCATCAGCGCCGCGACGATCGCCATGCCGATGATCGCTCTCATCTCCGGCCGATCTCCCTCACCTTGAGGCCCAGCTGATTGAACCTGAGCCTGACGGCTCGCCCCTTCCCCTTATCCCCGAGCAATGCCTTCGACATTCTGTTGAAATCACCCCCGTTCCTGGAGAACAACTCCAGAAAATACTGCCGCTCCACCGAGTTCGCCACGGCGTTGAGCGAATTTCCCGACTCGATTTTCACCGTGACCTCGTCCGGGTCCAGTTCGAGAGCGGTGATTGGCTTTTCATCGCCCGCCGGCAACGCCGCCGAGCCCGAAAGGAGCAACCCCACGAGGCCGGGATCCACCTGCATTCGCGGTGATGAGATGGAGAGCCCGGCCTGTATGGCATCCACGGTTTCCACGAGCGTGAACGTGACGATATTGTGCATGAGCATCTCGAGTTCTCGTATATTCCCGGGCCATTTATGGGACTTCAGCATCTCCCAGGCGGGCCCCGGGACCACCATCTCCATCTTCGGTTGCCCCGCGGTTTTCTTGCCGCCGCGGCCCATGACCACTTCCAGCGGGGTTCCCGCAGGCAACCCGACCGCGTCGGCTACCCGATCCCTCAACTCTCCGACGTCCGGATCCGTGACCGACATGGCGGCGAACTTACCCGCCAGGAACATCAGATCTCCGGGGCGCTCATTCAGCGAAGGGATCCGGACGCGCGTGGCCGGAGATAACCTCATGTAAAGATCGGATCTGAATCGACCCTCGAAGACCGCCTCGTCGAGGGGGCGATTGCTCGCCACCACCACCTTGACGTCCACCGCTATCTCCCTGGAGGATCCCAGAGGTCTCACTCTGCCGTCCTGGAGCACCATCAACAGTTGCTTCTGAACTTCCAGCGGAGTGTTCTGAATCTCGTCGATGAACAGGGTTCCCTCGTGCGCGATCTCGAAGACACCCTTTCTGTCGGCCACCGCGCCCGTGTACGACCCTCGCAGAGCGCCGAAGAGATGAGCGGGGATGAGGTCCGACGGCAACGCGGAGAGATCGAGCACGACGAAAGGACCTGTCCGGCCGCTGTTCACGTGGACGAAACGCTCCGCCAGGAAGGATTTACCCGTTCCCGTGGCGCCCTCGAGTATCACCGGCATCCTTCCTCTGGAAAGCACGGCGAGGCGGCGGCGGAGGGCTTTCATGACGGGATCGGCGCCCCATAGAATTCTCGATTCCTCCATCTCCTGGACCGATTCCACGAGTACCGCGTTGATCCTCACTCGAAGGGCGTCCAGATCCTCCCCATCGAGGATATAGGTCATCGACTGGGACATGAGCTCTTCCGCCGCATCCACCAGGGACAAGTCCTCGAGGGCTGTAAGGAGCACCACGGGCAGTTCCGGGAGCCGGGAACGAATTTCCCGCAGAATAGCCACGCCCTGAAAACGCTTTTTCCTTCTGGGGCTCGCGCCCTCGATATCAAAGAGGCGATCTTCGGGAATATCGAAGTGCATATCCAGCAGGACCACGTCCACCTGATCGTGATGCTCCGAAAGAAACTCTATCGCCCTTGGGCCGTCTTCCAGGCACGGTGGCCCCGAAATACCGTCCGGACGCACAAGCTCGAACTCCTTCATGCTTTCCGACACGGCGTTCGCGTATGTGGTCCCGTCGTCGATGACCAGGATTCTCGGCTTGTCACTCATCACGAGCCACCTCCTCTACCAGTTCCTGTATGCATTTCCCCACGTCGGTCATATCAGCCTCCAGGGTTTCCCGATCGGGCATCGGCACGCTTCCGCAAAGAGCCGCCTCATGGCTCAACGCTTTTGCGACCGCTCGAGCGAGCGCCCCGTATTCCTTCTTGCTCTCGAGGGCGTCGCCCGCTTCCGCTGCAAAGGCATCCCAGATCTCCTTTGCCGAACGGACGCCAAAAGGCCCCGACCGCGTCCTGCGAAGGGCCGTCTCGAGCGCCGACTCCACGTCCCTTGCAGATGCGGTCCGCGGAAGCATGGAAAAGGGAATGCGAATATACTTGCCCAGATCGTGTTTTAAATCCATCAACGCGTCGATCAGATCATCAAAGGCGAAATTCGTTGTATCTATCATTTGCATCATCGTATCTCACTTTTAAAAAAATCTTTAGCTCAATCGCCCCAACGCCCCGCCTCGTGCTATGATTCCTCCCAGACTAACAAATGTGTCTGGCACCCTTGGTAATATAGACCCGAGTATCAACATGAGCAATTACGGGCATAAGATAAGACATCATTGGGTAAACCGCGACAGTTACAAGGATTTACTGGCAACCCTGGAGCGCGGGGGCTCCTCCCTGATCGGTCTGGATATCGACAGGCTTTCCTCCAGAGATCAGATGCACGCCGGACTCCTGGATGCTACAAAAACGTTCGTCGAGTGGATTGACCTGAAACCTGGATCTTCAGTTCTGGATCTGGGATCCGGGCTCGGGGGCTCGGCCCGTTTCCTGGCATCCGCCTGCAGTGTCGCCGTGACCGCGGTCGAGCTGTGTCCGGAGTTGAACGAAGCGGCAAACAGGATCACTCGACAACTGGATCTGGAAGACAAGATCGACCATCTTTGCATGGATATTACGGCTCCTTGCGACCTGAAAACGGACGGGTTCGATCTGGTCTGGATACAGCATGTGGACATGCAGGTTGCAAATAAACCGGAGCTGTACGCCCGTGCCGCCGAGCACCTGGCAAAAAGGGGTAGAGTTGTCTGGCACGACTGGCTGGCGGGGTCCGGAGGTCCAGTGATCTGGCCCCTGTTCTGGAGCGCCGACGGGGAGATCTCGTTTCTTGCGGACAGGGAGGAGTTCACTGACCTGCTGAAATCGGCCGGGCTCGAGATCACCCGCCTCGAACCCATACCCGACCTGACCTCCTCCTGGTTCGAAAAATCACGCGCTGGGCTTTCAAGGGTGATCTCGAAAATGAAATCTTCGAGACCCGCCTCTTCAAAGCCGGCCGGGATGGGGTCGAAGCTCCAGGCTTTCGAGATCCTCGCCGAGGAAGTGGACAACGCCCTGCTCAATATCAGGGAAGAGAGGCTGATCCCGTTCTTTGGAGAAGCCGTGTCGCGTTAACCCTCAAATATCTCCGCAAGAAGGACAGTTGCATAACAGCCGGCCGGGAGGGTGAAGCTCATTTCGATGTACCCCCCGTGCTCGTCTTCACCTGCCTGCGCGTGAGGATCGGTAAAGATGAAACGAAGCGGACGCCTTCCCCCCGTGCATTTGAGCGGACCGGATCCGGGAAAATCCTCCATTGATAAACCCTCCTCCACAAGCAGGGCCTTCTCGCGAGCACCCACCTCACCCGAGGGCCAGGACATCTTCTTGCCGTACAGTGGGCCGGAAGGAGAGATCTCGAGTCTGGAGGCTCGCAGATTCTCGGCGTTCAAGTCATCGACCGTGAAGACTACTCCCTTGTCGTGTTTCCATGCGAGATCGCCGACCTCCATCACGTTCAGGCGGTCTATTCGCTCCGCCACAATGCGATTGAACAGGTAGGACTGGTAGGCTGAAGCGTACAAACGCAGCATCCGTTTATCCGACGCCATGATCGCGCGCCTGGGATCATCCGGCCGACGCGACAGGGTCATGCACAATCGTGCATTGTCCGAGAGCCCCCGGGGCCATGCCGCCGCCGATTCTTCCAGATTTCCCTCCTCGAAGAGCTTCCTGGCATTCAGTTCCTCTCCTTCATCCGAGCTGCGGGGCGAACCGCACACAATCTTCACGGCTTTCTCGAAATCCCCCAGCATCAACGCCCGACCCACTTCCCACGTATCCCCCCTCAGGCCGAATCGCTGTGGCCCGAAGTAGTTGGGAACACCGCGTTCATGAAGCTCCCGCAGCATGTCTCTCACCTCATCGATCCGCTCCGGTTCGGTATTGCGCACCCTTATTATGAAGCGGTTCCCCCTGAGGTGGCCGACCTTGAGCTTGTTTCGATGGCGTTTGACCCACATGACCCGAATTCCGGGGATATCGAGGGCGAGCACCATGTCGGGGTCGATGTGCTCCAGACTCATCATCTGCCGGGTGACCCCCCTGGCGTCCTTCATCCCCGCGATACCGATACCTGACGACTTGACACTGAGAGCCCTGGCGATCTTCCCTACTGCGCGCATGGTGGAAATACCGCGTTTCTCGACACCAAAGTAAACGTGGTCCCCCTCCCCGCCCGGCTCGTACGCCGGGATCTCTTCCACCACAAAATCCTCGTACCGCTCCTTTATCACGCCGGAAATCAGCAAGGATCCCCTCGAAAGACCCAACCGTTTCGAAACACCCATTCTCGAGAACCTCCCTTTCATTTTTCGATCTTATCAAATAAGTAGTAACATTCGCATGGCAGATTTCGGTCTGGATTACGGATGAAGAATATCAGAAAACCGACAGTGATAGTCAGCTGGTGGCTCTCGATAATCGAGGCCGTCCTCGTTCGTTATGTCAAGATCAACGATGAGTGGATTAGGCTGGTGCGGGAGGCGGCCTCCAGAGGCCCCGTGGTCTTCGTCATGCGCAACAGGAGCATGATAGATCTCCTTTGTCTCCGGGGCCTTTGCAAACGGCACAACCTTCCCATTCTGGGGTTCGTCTCCGGGATATCGCCGTTTCTCTTCCTCCCCTGGTGGAGATGGCTCCTCGCCCTGTTCAGGCGAAGGCTGCCCGATCGACAGCGGCGCCGCCTTGTCGACACCTTCAGGACCGGCAGGAGCGCCCTCGTGTTTCTCAGAAGACCCGCCATTCGGGGCACTCTCGGCAGCCGCCCGGTGGAGATAGACGGGATCAGGCTGGCCGTGGAGGCACAGGATGAAGTTGGCGGACCCGTGTTGGCCCTGCCGACGGTCTTTCTCTGGGGCGAGGGCGCCATGCATCGACTCCCCCGGACCTTCGACTTCATGCTCGGCACCAACGAGTACCCGCGCCTTCTCCGATCCCTGTGGCTCCTCGTGCGCCGCCGTTCGGTTCACGGCGCATGGGTGGAGGATCCGCTCAATCTCGCCGCCATCCGCAAGGAGCGGAAAGTGGACAACGAGGCCCTGTCAGGCGTTGTCAGAGCCGGGGTCGGGCGCGGAGTGGAGAAGATACGCCGGCTTCGCCTGGGGGGACTGACCAAACCGTCCGCCCGCGTGAAGGAAGAGGTGATGAGGAGCGGTCGGCTCATGAAGGAGCTCGCGGCGATCGCGCAGGACGAAGGGATCCCCGAGCAGGAGATCGTTCCCCGGGCCAGGGACATCATCAACAAGCTGGCCACGGACTTCAAACCCAGGGTGATAACCTTCTTCGCAGCGCTCATGGCCTTTGTCTGGCGCAAGATTTTCAACGGCCTCGACGTACGCCCGGCAGATTTCGAAAACCTGCGCACGGCGGTCGCGAAAGGGCCCCTGCTCATCCTGCCGGACCACAAGAGCCATGTGGACTACCTGGCCGTCTCCCAGGTCATGCAGGACGCCAATATCATGCTCCCGCACATCGCCGCCGGGGACAACCTGTCCTTCTGGCCCCTCGGCCCCCTCTTCCGTTCGTCGGGAGCGTTCTTCATCCGGCGCAAGTTCGTCAACAACCGCTTCTACACGGCGGTGGTCAACGCCTATGTCCGGCGGCTTATCCATGAAGGCTACACCATCGAGGTATTCATCGAGGGCGGGAGGTCCAGGACCGGCAAGCTCCTGAGACCCAAGCTCGGCCTGCTGGAGATGACCCTGCGCGCAATGATCTCCATGCCGAGACGAGATCCCGGCATCATGCCGACCTTCATCGGATACGATCGCGTCATCGAAGAACGATCATACGTGAGGGAATCCGAGGGAAAAAAGAAGAAGAGCGAGAACGTCGGCGGGCTCATGACGACGCCGCGAGTCCTCCTCCATCGCTACGGCCGCCTGTACGTCAGAACAGGGGAATTCTTCACCATCCAGCAGGTTATCGACGAGATGGGCCTCTCCCGTGAGGATCTTCACCAGGGCCAGGTAAGGCGCGCCGTCGCCCTGAAGGCGGCCATGCGCACTCTTGAGGAAATCAACCGTATTACAGTGGCCACTCCCAGCTCCATTCTCGCCACGGCCATTCTCGCCCAGCCGGATTCGAGCATCACCCGTTCCAGGTTGCGCGTGCTCTCGGTATGGCTCGTCGGGTTCCTCCGCAAGCAAGGGGTCAGTCTGAGCAATGCTGTCGAGGAATGGACCGGAGACATGGAGGGACGCCGCGACTCCCTGAACAAGGACATCAACGTTTTCGTGAAGTGTGGCCGCCTGAAGATCATCGAAAAGGGAGACGACCCGGCCTACGAGATCAAGAAGGATCAGCGCTTGCCTCTCGATTACTACAAGAACAACATCATCCACTTCTTCGTGCCTTCGGCGCTCGTGGCGGCATTCTGCCTCGGGAACGGCGACCGGGGTATTCCTCTCGACGAAGCACGCGACAGCTTCGCCCTCGCCTGTCGGATCTACCGATGGGAGTTTTTTATGCCCGAGTACGGCGCAAGCCGCGAAGATGCCTTCAACACCGAGGTAGCCGAACTCGTCGATATTGGAATCCGTGCCCTGGAAACGAGCGACCTGATCTCGCGCACAGAAGATCGGCTGCACATCCGGGACAGGGACGGAACACGACTGATGGCGAACATCCTGCTCAACTATCACGAGATCTATCTCGCTGCCCTGCGAACCCTGCGGTCGAGAGTAATTGGAGACGTGACCGGAGACCTGTCGCGCCTGGCGCGAGCCGGCTTCGAGAGAACCATGGACGATGGCGCGTTCACCAAACCCGAGGGGAATACACGAATAAACCTCCAGAACGCCTTCCAGTCGTTCAAGGATCTCAAAATCAATCGACCCTCAGCCGACCAGCACCCGTTCGACGAGGGACAACTCGGAGATCGCCTGATCAAGCTTCTCGAAAACGCAATCGGGGAAAAGTAGAGGCGGGGCGGACACGTCACGCCCCCTGCTGCTTCATCTCTCATCCACTCAGAGCGCGGCATGAATGGCGGGTCGGCAGATCCGTGAGTTACTGATTTAGATAGTCGTCGATGGAGTTCCCGGTACTCTTCTTCTTTTTCTTCTTCTTCTTCTTTGCGGCCTTCTTGTCGTCCTTTTCCTTCTTCTCCTCGGCGGCGGCTTCCTTCTCCTTGGAGATGGGAACACTGTAGCCGGGATCGCCGTCCTCGCTCATCCCTTCGGGTAAAGGCTCGGGGTTGATGACCAGGCTGTTGAGCCACAAGTTGACGCCCACCTCCACCTTCTCCGGCATCATCCAGATGATGATGCGATCGTTCACCTGCACCTTGGTGGGTTCTTTCCACGCAAGGTTCACTCCCTTGAGCTCCTCACCGGTCTTGATGGTTATGGAAACAGGCTGGTCCTCATCATCGATGATCGAAACGGAAAATCCCGACTCCTGGAACTCTGCGCAATCCGGCTTCTGCGGACTCAGGGCGTCCGGGATGAGGATGATGTTGCACTTGTCCTTCGCCCCCTCCTTGCGCCAGGCGGCTTTCGGGAATTCCTTGTATGCGAAGTAGATCGGATTATCCGATTTGAAGATCCACTCTTTCATCTTCCGCTCTTCAACGGGCGGAACATCCGCCTCGGCGATGAAGTCTCCGCTCGGCGAGGTGAACAGCTGGTTTCCGTCGGGATCGACCAGCGGTTCTCCCTCCTCGTCCACTGCTGCTTCGTAGACAAACAGCGCCTCGGACTCCATCACGATGTTCACCATCCCGACAGCTTCGAGAAGCGCCTCTTGACCGTCCTGGTCGATGGGAATGTCGGTCTCGAACTTGAACGTCTTGGCTCCGAAATAGCTTACAGCAACATGCTGCCCCTCGGGCACCCAGCCCTTGCCGGTCAGACACTGGGGATCGTCCACGAAACGCAGATATTCCCTGGGGAGGTCCATGACAACCACGTCTTCGAGGGAGATGTCCCATTTCTTTACCATCGCCTCGCTTATACCGTCGGGCTCAAGATCCCTGACCAGCCATGCGGCCATAGATTTCGAGATCTCCGGAATGTGTTCGAGGATCTGCTCCTTGAGAACGACGTCGGCCTCCTCGTATGCGAGACCCTCTGCGGACTGGAAACAGTCCTCCGGCTCATCGGTACCGAGGATCACGGGTAGCGATACATCCATGGTGGCCTGGTCCAGGGGGGCGAAAACTTCGTAGTTTGGTCCCTTGGGCTTCACATCGACGGGTTCGGTGATCTCCGGTTCCTTGGATCCGCATCCGACCGTGAGCGTCAGACTCGCAACGACAAACAGGACCAATCCCCATCGGTGACGTCTACTAGGCATTATCTCCTCCATTGAATGGCAACTCGGCTTTGGGTTTCGCTCGGAGCGCATCTTACCACTTGACGCGGGTTCGCCAAGCCCGAAATACAGAGAAGCTGTAATCCGAAGCATGGAACGTTCAGTGAACTACCTTGACCGGAGGCTATCCGTCCACGATCATCGGTTCGATGGAAGATTTCTACGAAGCCTTTATCGAGCGTCTGCAGCAACACGCCACCCGCGAGGGACTCTCTGACCTGAGGCTTGCGAGGGAGGAGTTCCACCGTCTGACCGGTGAGTTCGAGGAAGGCGAGCCATGGTTCGAGACCAGGATGAGGATGTTCCTCGACTGGTACCTCCTCGATCGACGCGGCCACGACGACATCACACCCGTAGAGAACTTCATAGAGACAAACCGGAACATGCTCGACGACGCGGACAGAAAACAGTTCGAGCATCTCACGGTGACGTTGCGTTCGGTCTTCAAGATCGTGAGGATGCGCGGGGACTCCCTTCTGCTCGACGATCTTGCCGGCGGAGGACAATGGCTGGCGCGGTGGATCTTGCCTACGGTCGGGATCAAGAAAAACGACATTCTCAACTCACGCATGGTGCTGTTCGACGGCACTGTGACCATCGGCCGCGGCGCGGTCCTTCACCCGAGAGAAGCCCTCGAATCCGTGGAGAGAATTGTAGCCCGCGCCTACCTGGAGGACATGCCCGCGCGCCAGATAGTCGATCATCTGGACAAGATGCGCCTCAAGCTCGACAGGTATTCCAACGTCAAGATTCGCCATGTATACCAGTATCCCGATGACGCATTGCTTTAACCTGATGCGCTTTCCGTGCGCCCTCGCATTGAGTCTTTTTTGCGTGGGAGCTGCGGCGCAAACCCAGAGAACCGATAACCCTCCAACTCAGAGGGGCGTAGCGCTCGGTATGTACAGCGAGGACCCAGACTGGTCTTACGTGGACATGCTCGACGAGATGAAGAACTCGGGTGTCGGCCACGTGGCCATAGTCGTGCCTTATTACATCAAGAACGACTCCTCTTCCGTCATTTACAAGCATCCCCGCTATTCAGTGCCCATGCACACTGTCGAGCGCACCGTCAATGACGCGAGGAAACGGGGGATGAAGATCTTTCTCTTTCCCATCCTTCGTGTGGAGGACAAGTCCAACAACGGCTGGCGCGGCACTTTGAAGCCGGACGACATCGACGGGTTTTACAGGAGTTACACAGCATACATCCTCGAGTTCGCGCGTCTCGCGCAGCGCCTGTCCATACCGATCATGTCCGTGGGCTCGGAACTCTCCACCCTGGACGTGAACACCGCCCGCTGGAAAAAGATCATCGCCGCCGTCCGTCAGGTGTACAGCGGCCGTCTGACCTACTCCGCCAACTGGGACCACTATCGCGAGGTAAAGTTCTTTTCCGACCTGGACTACGCCGGAGTCACCGGGTATTTCGAGCTGGCGGACAAGGAGAAGGCTCCCGACGAGGATCCTCCCATCGGGCAACTCGTCCACTCCTGGCGAAACAACTACATGGCGCTCATGCGCTGGCAACATAAAATCGGCAAGCCCCTGATCCTGACGGAGGTGGGCTACCTGAGCCAGAAGGGAGCTGCCGCCAGACCGTGGGACGAGAGCGCGAGCGAGGATCTGGATCTGGAAATTCAACGCAAATGCTACGAGGCGTTTCGGCGTGTGTGGGACAACGAGAAGCGGCTGGCCGGCGCGTATTTCTGGAACTGGTTCGGGTGGGGGGGACCCAAAAGCAAGGAATACACACCGCGAAACAAGCCCGCCGCAAAAGAGGTGGCGGCATGGTATCTTCCATGACATTGAATTCTTTATCTTAATGTTTCGTCGAAAGTGTGAAATAGTACACGAAGAAGTACTACTTTGGACGCCACATGAGAGCACTCGAGAAAACCAGGAAAAGGATCGCCGGTGTGATGCTGGCTGCTTTTGCCGTCTGGCAGATAGGCACCATGGTCCACCTGGTCTCTGTGGTTCACGTAGTCTGTCCTCACGGAAAGATCATCGACCTCGACGATCTTCCCGATAATCCCGATGCCAGTGACATACCTCCAAATCACGATGACTGCGCTTTTCTGACGGCCCTCACGGTCGCCAGAACCATTATCAGCGACGGCGCCCCGGATGTGCCCGCCGCCGAAATGACGGACGACAATGTCCCCGCCATGGAGGATCACGTCATTATTGACGACGATCTTTACATGCTCGCCCCATCCAACTCGCCTCCCGCGGCATCCTGATTTATTCCCGAGCGCTTTCTAACGCTCAGGGCACTATTTCGGAACAGAAAACCAGGCAATGCTTTCATCATCTTCGCGATGAGAAAAGGAGCTACACATTGCATAGAAAAAACAAGAACTGGAGCTTCGTAATCTGCTTTTTCGCCACATCGTTCCTTCCTGGAGCGCTATTCGCTCAGGATGCGACCACCGAGCCTGAGGAGACGACCGTCGCGCCGGAAACGGCCGCCGACTCGGAGGAAATCAAGGCCGAGATCGATGCTCTCAGGGCCGAAATCGACAAGCTGAGACAACACAACGCGGATCGAGAACTGGCGGAATTGATGGCGGACGCGGAGACAGCCATTACTGCCGGATCCGACGAGTCGGAGGATAAACTCGAGGCCAAGACCTTCAGCGGCGGTGAAAGATCTCTGCAAGCCCTCAACCCGGAACTCAGTATCGTGGGGGATATCTTCGGCCGGTTCGTATACCAGGACGGCGAGATCTACTCTCCCGCCGGCGGACGCACTGGTGTGTTTCCCAGGGTTCTCGGGATCCATTTCCAGGCCAATCCGGATCCCTATTGCTTCACCAAGATGGTGATTGCCTTTACACCGGGAGGCGTCATCTTCGGAGAGGCCTACATCACCTGGAACGCACTCACACCCTGGCTCTCTGTGACCCTGGGCAAGTTTCACCAGCAATTCGGCGTGGTCAACCGGTGGCACGCCCCGGGACTGGACCAGTTCTTCTACCCGTTAATGCTGACCGAGCACTTCGGCGGTCCCCTCAACCAGACGGGCCTGTCCGCGCTGGTTACCCTGCCCCCCATGTGGGCGGATCACCTGGAACTGGAGATACAGGTCACCAACGGACAGAACGGCAAGCTCTTCTCCGGCGATTTCTTCTCGGTCCCAAGCGGCCTGGTCCATATGCGAAACTACTGGGACCTGAGCAGGGACACCTACATGGAGATCGGCCTGAGCGGCATCGTGGGTGTCAACAACGCCTGGGGACAGCCCGTGGAAACACAGGCGCCGATGCAGCTCTTCGACGAGGACGGCGACGAGGTGACTCTCTACGATGCGGCGGGCAACCCGGTTCCGCTCGCTTACACCACCACCACCGCCACCGTGAACGACGACAACTGGCGGCGCACGATGGTCGGCGGCGCGGATCTCACCATCAACTGGGAGCCGGTCAACCAGGCCAAGTACAAGGGCTTCACCTGGCGCAGCGAGTTCCTGTACGCCTACAAGGAAGTCCTGGATGCGGACATGAAGGACGCCGTGATCAAGTCATGGG
>JAUXHN010000296.1 GCA_030621515.1 Deltaproteobacteria bacterium
GATGAAAAATCGGAGTCAAAAGAATCGGCTGGTGTAGCATTTCGCCTTCTGGTCCATTGTTGCATTTTATGGCACTTGGTCCTGCAGGGTGAAATGAGGCATGGGAGTCGGACACTGTAATGACAGCGTTGACAAAAACAGTTGTTATACTAAGTTGTCTTGCACTTACTTTAACACTTACTTGATGTGGGCTTGCTTGATGGTGGAATTATTCCAACGTAAACGAAGTGAGGAATTGGTGATGCATCGACCAATAGGACGAATAATATCGTTGTGCATTGTGCTGTTGTTGCCGGCGTGGGCGATGGCTCAGACCGAAACAGAGGGCGATGCAGAATCCGACAAGAGCGCGACCAAGGCGCCGGGAGACGATCCCGGGAAAACGGCGGAAGAGGGCACGGATGAAGCCCCGCCGGCAGACGAGACCGCTCCCGAGCCCGCTACAATGGACAAGGGGACCTACACGGTTCGTTTGCGGGACCTCGAGGACAGGGTCAATCGGTTAAAAGAACAGATTTTCAGATCCAAGGCCCGCCTCAGCCTGCTTGCCGAAACGGTCCTCGACAGAAAGATCGCCGGCGCCAAGTCGGTGATCGTATTCCGCAACGAGATGGGGGGGTCTTACAGGCTCAACAAGGCGGTCTTCCTGCTGGACGGCGGGCCCATCTTCAGCAAGAGCGATCAGGGAGGGAGCCTTGCAGAGCGCGAGGTCATCGATCTTTTCGACGGCCCGGTGATGCCCGGCGACCACACCCTCAGCGTCGTGCTGCATTTCCGGGGGCACGGATACGGAATCTTTTCATACCTCAAAGGCTATTCTTTCAAAGTCCGCTCGAGCCGCACGTTCACAGTGGGTGAAGGCAAGGCTGTCAAGCTAGAGGTCGTGGGCTTCGAAAAAGGCGGCGTCACGACACCGCTCGAGGACCGGCCGGCCGTTCGCTACATCGAAGGGCTTTCCGACTACGAAGGCGGCGCGTCGGCAAACGACTCGTTCGAATCGGAAGGCAAGGACGCAGAGTGAGGAGGACTTTCGTGAGCCCCATTTACCGTTGTCACATCGGCGTGTTGTCGGTGTTTTGCGTGGTTTTTGCCACGCTCGTCACGGTTCCGGCCGGGGCGGACGAGATCGATGCGGTGAAGCAGGAAGCTCGCGAGATCAGCGAGCTGGCAAAGGGCCTCGGAACGAGATTCCTCGGGGCCGATGGATTCAAAAGCAGGCATTACGCCGAGGAGCGTCTCATTGACGGCGAGAACTTTTATCGTCTCAAGGACTATCAGCGGGCGGCCATCATTTTCATGGATATCATCGAGTCCTATTCGGGGCACGCGGCCTACCCGGATGCGCTTTTCCTTTTTGCGGACTCACTGTTCCTGTCACGGGATTTCTACGGCGCGAGACAATGGTTCAACCGGCTCCTCGACGAGTCCGGGCGCCCCGGCATGGGACGTTTCCGAAAGAAGGCCATCGCGCGGTTGATCGAAATCGGAATTCACGTCAATGACTTCGAGGGTGTTGAAAAATATTTCGACCAGCTCGGGCAGGCGCCGGACGCGGAAGCACACTACATCAAGGGCAAGTACCTTTATTTCCGCAAAAACTACGAGGGAGCCAAACAGGAATTCAGCCGGATTGCGGGAAATGCGGAGCTCGAACTAAAGGCTGCGTATTTCACCGGTGTGATTCTCACCCGCCAGACCCGGTACGACGATGCCATCGAAGTTTTCAAGTCCGGAGCAAAGCGGAAAGCCTCCAACGCCGCCGAGCAGGAGATCATCGACCTGATGAACCTTGGCCAGGGCAGGCTGTATTATGAAAAGGATTTTGTTGAAAATGCATCCGTTGCATACCAATCGATAGGAAGATATTCGCCGTATTACGACACGGCCCTGTACGAAGCCGCGTCCGTCCAGATCCGCGCGGGTAACATGATTCAGGCAGAACGGATCCTCGAGGTCCTGACGCTGGCCATGCCGGACAGCAAGTACATCCCCAGGGCCAAGCTGCTTCGCGGAAATCTCCTGCTGAGATCCGGTCGTTACGACGATGCCGAACGGATTTTCGAGGAGACCATCGGACAGTTCACTCCTGTTCGCGAAAAGCTCGACGACCTCATATCCGAGCAGGCCGACACCAGCGCGTTCTTCTCGGACCTGATGGAGCAAAGCCTCACCACGCTCGATGTTACGGGTGCGCTCCCGCCGCTCGTTGTCAAGTGGGTCGGTGAGGAGCCCGAGGTACAGCGCGCGCTGGCCCTGGCTTCGGATCTGGGGGTGACCCGAGAGTACACCAGGGAGACTGAGAGGCTGGTGCGGTTACTCGAAGCCGTAATAGACGGGCCGAGTCGCATCAACGCCATTCCTACTCTTCGCAGCGCCAAGCGTCGCGGCCAGCAACTCAACAACCAGCTTGGACAGCTGCGGGTAAAGCTCTCCAAAATCAGTCAGAAGAAGGTGGGCGGATCCAATCCTAAGTTTCTTGAAATCTCGCAAGAGCGAAGTGCTCTTATGGCCGAGTTGAGCAAGCTGCCCACCAGCGACGAGCAGTACAAACGGCGCGAAGAAAAGGCCCGGTCGGTGTACCAGAGAATGAGGAAGGAACTGACGCGAAACGTCATCAGGCTCGACACGCTGGTCGCCATGATAGTCGCCCTCGAGAGGCTCGGGCAGGATCCCATATACATCGAGGGCGCCAGCGAGGAGAGCCTCAGGGCGCTCAAAGACGAACTGAAACGGCACAGGGCCGGCGTCGAGGAGATGCGACAGAAGGCGGATAGCCTGCGCGAGGACGTGGAGAAGGCGCGGTACCAGGTGGGTGTGGGAGACGTTCTGGACAAAAAGGACCAGGAGATTCGCGACAAGATGAAAGACCTGAACGCCCGGGAACGCGAGCTTCTCCGAAGCATAGGCGGTCAGACGGGCGCCAGGATCGACATGGCGTATTCCGCTGTCGAAGCCACGGAGAAGGTTCTCGCCAAACTGCACCACTCCATCGATCGGGAAGCCGAAAGACAGATAGAAGAGCTGAGCAGGCTGGTCAGAACCGAGAGAGAGCGGGTCACGCGTTACCGTGCGGAGCTTCTTGTGCTCAACAGGGAAGCCGAGGAAGTGGTGGGCGGGGTGACCTTCCAGAACTTCAGCAACGTGAGGAAGCGGTTCCACGACCTGATCCTCAAAGCCGATGTGGGGATCATCGATGTAGCCTGGATGCGTAAAGAGGAGCACAAGGCGAGAGGCGCAACGCTCACCAGGGATAGGCTGAAGGAGGTCCGGCACCTCGACGAGGAGTTCAATGAAGTAATAGGCGAGGAAAAGGATTCAACGGGTGGGGAGTGATTTTCGTTTTTTGGATGCAGGCGGTCAAACGAATTTGGAAAGGTAACGACCTTGAGTCGTAGGACATACATGGCGATTGGATGGCCCTCGCGAGCAGCGATGCTCCTGATAATGGTTGCCGTCGCTTGTCCGGCACTGGCCGACAAGAAACCCGTCGAGGAGGCTGCGGTCGGTGGACGGGATCTCGTCGCGCCGTCGGTGGCGTCCAATATCGTCAATGCTCCAACACTGCAGGAGCAAGAAACCCTCGAAGAAGAGCGGGCCAAGGATCTCGATATTATGATCCGACGGGCTCGTGATTTCGGTGAGATTGTCGATGGAATGGTCAGGCGCGTCTATGAGATGCGACGTGAGCATATCGATGAGAGCTACCAGTCGAAAATAGAGGCCGAGGAGGCTCTGGAGATTCAGTCGCTCAAGGACGCGATCGCCTATTTCGAAGCGTTCCTGAAAAAATACCCCAAGGATCCTCCTTTCACCCCGGACGCCATGTTCCGGCTCGCCGAGCTCCACTATGACATGTCGTATCTCAGGTACCTTGAGAAGCTGGACAAGTTCGCGGAGGCACAGGAGCGGGGGACTTCCGGCGACATGGACGTGCCCGTCAAGGAGTTCGACCGAACTATCAGCCTTTTCCAGAGCCTGGTTCGCGACTACCCTACGTATCGGAATCTCGACGGCGCGTACTACTTGCTCGGATACTGTCTGAACGACACGGGCAAGGAGGAGGAGGCTCGCCTGGCCTGGCTGAACCTGGTTTGCGCCAACAAGTACACATACGATCCCACGTTATTTCGGGTCGCCGCCCTCTCTGACGATCCCTACAAAAAAGAGCGGCCGTCGGCGACCCTGGATACAGGCGTAGAGGAAGAGGCTCCCGATCCGGGCTTCGTGGATCCTTTCGCGAGTTGCAAACCCATTACGGACAACAGCCGGTTCTTCTTCGAGAGCTGGTGGCTGATTGGAAATTATCATTTCGATTTCGATTCCTCGCGCTACGGCGTGGAGACCGCCATGTCGGCATACAAGAAGCTGGTCGAGGATCCCTCTCATCGCTTCTACGAC
>JAUXHN010000238.1 GCA_030621515.1 Deltaproteobacteria bacterium
GGATATCCCGCGAGCACGACGATGACGTCCGAGGCTTTCTCCTTGAGCCTGCGTACAAACGGTGGAGCCAGCTCCGGGTATGTCGGGTCGGTGGAGCATATCACCACCACAGGCGCCCCTGAATCGACGGTCGCATCCGCCGCCGCCCCCGGGTCGTCGGAGCCGTCGTTGCCGATGACATCGAAACCGGCCACCTCGAAGAAACCCCTGGTGAAATCGGCCCGGGGTTTGTGCTGGGGAATGGGCCCCATGTTGGCGAGGAAAACCCCGGGACGCGCGCCGGTCTCACGCTCGTGGTTCTCGCTGCGCTCTCTCAGAGTCTCAAACATCTGCGCGCTCCTGAACATCAGCAGAGGCTTGACGACTGCCCCCTCCCCCGCCCCGGATCTCCATGCCCGCGCGATCTCTCCCAGCGTTGCCCCATCCCTGGCCGCAGTAATTGCCTTATCCACCGCCTGATCCGAACCCGCTTCGAGCGCCACCGACACGCCTGTCCGCGCCGCCGCCACCTCTGACGATCGGCTCGCATGCAGCGCCGGGTAGTCGGGCCTGCGCGGATCGAGCTTTTTCTCACCGAGGTTGGGATGCATGTTGGTCCCCACCAGGATCTCGGAGCGAACAGCCAGTTTCCCGGAGCGCTCCGAAGCACCCTTTTCACAGATGGACTGAGGAAATCCCTCCTGCAAGGCCGCACTCATGCCGCCCTTTTTCTCTATCTCACGGAACAGTTCCCACGACTTGCGGGCCAGTTGATCCGTCAGCCACTCCACGTACCAGGAGCCTCCGGCCGGATCGACCACCCTTCCAAGGTTGGCCTCTTCTCTCAAGATGACTTGCGTGTTTCGCGCGATCCTTGCGCTGAACTCGTCCGCCTCGCGCACGGTCTCGTCGAAGGGGCTCGCGTCGATGGACTCCGCCCCGGCCACCGCTGCGCAGAATGTCTCTGTGGTCGTCCGCAACATGTTGACCCACGGGTCGTATTTCGTCTGATTTCTACTCGAAGTTCGCACGTGGATGTGACAGCATCCATGCTCCTCGTCTCCCCTGAAGGCCTCCACAACCCGGGACCACAGGAGTCTCGCCGCGCGAAGCTTGGCTATCTCCATGAAGAACCGGGAGTCGACCGAGAACTCCATACATATTTGGCGCGCCGCATCGTTCACCGGAATGCCGTTTTCAACCAGCACGCGCATGTACTGCACACCGGTGGCGATGGCGAACCCCAGCTCATCGACCGCGCTCGCCCCCGCATCGTGGTACGGATGGGTCCTGACCACCACCGTCCGCAATCCCGGCGCGTTTTCGCAAGCCCACTTCGCGAGTGCGGCCATCTCAGTAAAAGCATGCTCCAACGGAACGCAAAGGCTCCCGCGCTGCGCAAGAACCCCGAGTGGATCCGAGCCAATTGTTCCATTGAGATCGTCGGGTTTCTTTCCCGTCTTTTCCAGGTAGGCGCCCAGCAACGCGACAAAGGGTAGCACCGCGTCGCCGCAGTTCACCGTGAGGGGCAATCCCAGCACGTCAACCCCGTTGAAACACGCGTCGAGATCCGCTGCCGTCGCCATGGAAACACCGTCCTTGCCGATTTCTCCTTCGTCGGCGCCGTCGGGATCCACTCCTCTTTGCGCGGCGGCATCGAGCACCAGGTTCATCCCCGTGCAGCCTCGCTCGATCTCGCGAAGCAGCACATCGTTGACCTCCCCCGGCGTGGCGCGGGAGACTCTCTGACAGACCTCCCAGGGTTCGCCCGGGCCTTGTCGGGCCCTCGATCCCCTCACGAAGGGAGCCGCGCCGGGAACCGAGCCCATGTGCGCGATTCCGTCCGTGTCGCTCTTGTTGAATATGGGTTGCAAGGTGATCCCCTCGGGGGTATCGGTCAGCAACTTCTTCTCGAAAGGGGCTCCCTTCAAAGTCGCGGTAGCCGCTTCTCGCCATTCCTCATAGGAGGGTTTCTCAAAATCCGAAAGCAAAGTGTCCCTGGCCATGTATTGCTCCTGGGTCATTCGTGTATTCGCACCGACGGATCACGGTATCCTTCGACCCCTCCGGTTTTCAAGGTAAAAAGCGACCCTGGATCTTGGATTCCGCTCCGTTGGCATTTTCCCTATATGTGGTATAAGTGCGAATATGGAATCGAGCACACCGCCTATTTCCAGATCCGGCTCACCTGCCCTTTGGCCGGCTGTAGTCAAGGTAACCCCCGATCCGATGATCGGCAGAATCCTGATGGGCCGGTTCCGGATAAACTCCAGAATCGCCAGGGGCGGGATGGGGGCGGTCTACCTCGCTCGCAAGGTCGACAGCGGTGACCTCTTCGCAGTGAAGGTTCTTCGCAAGGACATGGTTCTCGATCCCCGGATGAGAGAACGCTTCCTCAACGAGGCAAACGCCGCAAAGAGAATCGATCACCCGGCGGTAGCCAGAACCTACAAGGTGGGCGAGACCGCGTCGGGAGAGATTTTCATTGCAATGGAGTACGTCGACGGCCCTCCCCTGAGGCGTCTGTTGCGAAAAGGCCCCCTCGATTCGGAGCGTGCGATCATCCTCGGCGCGGCGATCGCGCAGGGGCTCGCGGCCGCGCATGTATCCGGAGTGATCCATCGGGATCTCAAACCGGAAAATGTGCTCATTCCACGCAGTCCCAATACCGACAGCGTGGTCAAGATTGTGGATTTCGGAATCGCCCGAATAATTGACGCGCCCAGGATCACAACAACCCGTCACGTGATAGGAACCCCCCAGTACATCTCACCGGAGCAGGCCATGGGCGAACCGGTCGATAAAAGAACAGACATCTACTCCCTCGGCGTGATGATGTACGAGATGCTCACCGGGGCCCTCCCCTTCTGGGACAAGGACCCGGACAAGCTGCTTCGCAAGCATATCAAGTCCAGACCCATTCCCATACATAAACTCTCCATCCCCGTCGCGATCGACCCGGCGCTTGAGGATGTTGTAATGGCGTGTCTGAAAAAACCCCCGGGGGCCCGACCGTCCACGATGGAAGACATCATCTCGCGACTGAGCACTATCGGCTGAGATACCCTCTAAACTGTAACTACCAGCTGCTTTCGACTATTTCGTCCATGGCCTTTTTCAACACGGCGCGTTCCTGAGACGTGGCCGCCGTAATCCTGGCCTTGCGAATGACAGGGATCGAAGCAACAGATCGCCGCGCCGACAGTCCCCGAATGGCGGTGAAACGAACCTGCATATTGGTATCGTTCAGCATCCTGTCTTCCAGTATCTGCCTGGCTCGATCATCCGACACCGATACGAGGTCTTTTACTGCGCGAAGGCGGACAGTGGAGCTTCTGGACCCGGCGTAGAACATGAGATCCTGGAGGGACGGTATTTCCCTGGGGGAATGGGCGGGCATCTCCCCCGAGGCTGCCTCTCCTTTAACCTGCTTGTATCCCGAGGCATTCGATTCTTCTTCGATCTTGTTCTCTCCGGGTTCTTCGGCAGCTTCTTTCTTCCGCTTCTCCTCTTTCGCGGCCTCTTTCGCGGCCTCTTTCGCTGCCTCTTTCGCTGCCTTCTTCGCTGCCTTCTTTGCGGCGATCTTCTCCTGGCGTTCCGCCTTCTTTCGCTCACGCTCGGCCTTCAACTCCTCCTGTCTGGCCTTTTTCGCTGCTTTTTTTGCTGCCTTCTCTGCGGCGATCTCGTCGATTTTCGTATCTTCGGCCTCCGGCTCTTCCACCAGCCCGGCATCGACCTGCGGTTCGACGTCGTTGACCCCATCCACGGGAGGCGGCTTTTCCAGAGGAGCCCGGTCTCCCGCCCGCTCGCCGTAAATCTGATCCGCAAGGGAATTCCACGTAACGGGCTCCTGTCCCGCAATGATCACTGCCAGCCGATCTATCTCCGCCTGGACCATGTACGCCTTCTCGGGAGGAACCTCTTTCTGGCCGCGCTCCAGATAGTCGATGTACTTCTCCCGGGCGCGGGGCCAGTCCTCGGTTTTGGTGACCGCCAACGCCGCCTCGAAAAGCAATTCCTCGTCTCCCGTGTACTGGTAGGCCTTGTCGAAACTGACAGCCGCATGCTCGTATTCGTCATTGTCGAGGCTCTCCTTTGCCCGAAGAGAAGCCAGGCTTCCACGCAGCCACTGACCCGCCAGGCTGCGCCCGGTGGGTTCATCGCCGGCCTTGACGACATCGTCGATGCGATCGATTTCCCTGTGAAGATCGGCGACAAGCCGAGCCGGAATGCCTTCCACCACGGAAAGATACGCCTGGTAGCCCTCCTGGGCCTGCTTGTGCTTTCCGTTCATGAAGAGCAGATGAGCGACACCCAGCCGCCTTTGCGGAGTCGGCTCCGCTGACAACGCTGCCTTCATGCGCTCGACGGCGCCCTCGAAATCCCTGGCCTCCGCAAGCTCCAGAGCGCTGCGTTCCAGCTCGAAGGGATCGGTGGGCTCATCGGACACCGCTGTTTTATCGGGCCCTCCGCCACCGCAATCCGTGACGACGGGAGTGGCCGAAATACACACCGCCAGAACAAAGGCACTTTTTGCGGAAAATGAGAAAACCCTGCGTTCGTTTTTCATGTGGGGGATTGTATATCAGAGGACGAAAAACAGAAAATCAGATATTCAAGGCTTCAACCTCGGCGACCAGATCCAGCACAACCCCGGAGGCCTCGGAGGCCACAACCGTCATGTCCTCGGTGCGAAGAACGAAGACGCCGGGAGGTGCGGGCCAGAGACCGTTTGCGTTATAGAGTTCCAGGTTCGGGTTGTCGACAATGCGATAGCCGCCGTCCCAGCCATAGGAATCCATCATCGTATTGATCTCTTCGATGGTGAGCAATCCGGTCTCGCCGTAGTAGCTGCCGACCACTCTTCCACCTGCTGCTTCAATCGCGTCTATTTGGTTCGCCACTTCAACGAAGCGGCCGTCACAAGGCGCTCATCCTGGCGCCCCGAGTATAAAGACCAATGACTTGATTGCCTTCTGGCACCAGATGGTCTCCAGATTGAGATCCTCGTCGAAACCTTCGAAAGTGGTAGGAGGCGCAACCTGCGACATGTTCCATTGATAGGTTGCTTCCGGGTACGGTGGACAGATGGTTTCACCATCCTTTCCCAGCCCGTCGTCCAGACCGTTTCCACCGCCTCCCTCGTCTTCACATGCGACTGCGCCCAGTCCCATGATCAGCAATATCGCACCGAGGAATAGTAATTTACCGATTGTTTTGGGTGCCATTCGCATTCTCCTTACCGGCCAAGCCAAAGAGGTTTACGACTCCCGCAGGTTTCAGCTACACGAAACTCCACATCATTAGTATACACTCGTTTCGATCAAATCACATGGTTCTTTTACATCTTTATCAATAAGTGCCCTCAAAACGTAAAAGTGTGCACTTTTTTTTAAGAATCTCTAAAACAAAATGCTTGGGCAGTTAAGGCAGATTTCGTGCGCGCCCGCAGAACGCGGGCGAGGCATTACGTAGGGTAAGCCGAGGTCGCGTGCGAGGACGAAAGCCGGAAGATGCCTTGAATGGCCAAGCATTAACCCGGGCAGGCCCATGACTGACATGTGAACCCGGTTTCTCCCACGCTTGGAGCGCACATGTCCAGGGAGGTGGGGCAATCACCCGGCTCGGCGCACGGATCTCCATCGTAATGACATCCCTTGCTGATAAGCGGAGAGGGGTCGAGGGAGCTGCAGATCGAATCGAAATAAGGCATGCAAACTCCCCCGGTTGAATACGTGCAATCCGAGTTGACCTTGCAGCCGACGTCAACACACGTGTCCTTCTGAAACCCCCACGCGCCGGCCGGTATGCACTGCTGCTCGGCAGGCGTGGAGCAATCCGAATCATCGTCGCATTCATCGCAGAAGCATTCGTTGTGCGGGTGTATGAATCCCACGTAGAGTTCCTGCACCAGGTAGCAATCGCAATCCAGTCCGGGACAATCCAACGACGTGGTGCAATTGTCGCTCAGCGGGTTGGGGCTCGGAACGGTTGTCGGCGAATCCGGCGGGTAGATACAGGTCCACCAACCACCCGGATTGTAGGGAATCAGCTCGCAGGTGCCCCCTGTCACCAGGGTGCAATCGCCGTTGTCGATGCATTCACCGTTGATGTCCGTATCCGTATCGCTGTCCGTGTCGCTGTCCGTGTCGCTGTCCGTGTCGCTGTCCGTGTCGCTGTCCGTATCCGTGTCGGAATCGGTATCGCTGTCGGTATCGCTGTCACCGTCCGTATCGGAATCCGTGGATGCGTCCGAATCGTTGGAGGGCTCCTGTGTGTTTCCACACCCGGCAAACCCCACCACCGCGCACAACAGTGCAATCAATGCTCCAATTTTTATTTTCATGAAACCCTCCCGTTCAAGTAATAACTTCATTATATACCCCTAGAAATTAGTAATTAATTAAAAAGTGTTACCAAACATTTCTGCCAGAGCCATGCACCGCGGACATGAAGCCCGCGGCCAGAAATGCGCCACTTCGTGTCGGAAAGGGCTTCGCCCTGAAGCACTGAAAGCCCTAAAGGCTGTTTCTTTTCTTGAGGCCTATGGCCTTTTTTTGTTCTTCATTTCTGGC
>JAUXHN010000023.1 GCA_030621515.1 Deltaproteobacteria bacterium
CCATCGACTTCGGTATCGGGCTGGTGCCGTGGGATATCCCGTCCGAATTCAGGAAATTCGTGATCGGGATCGGAGCGCGCGCCAGTTATCACTCGGAGGGCAGGGAGGCGACTCCGCTGTTCGACGCCCTGGGAACCTCTGACTATTTCAGAGAGCAGGATTTCGTGGATTTCGACGGCGACGGTGAGGACGATGGAGGCGGGGAAACAGCGGCACTCAATGGCTGGACGGGGATGACCGACATTGAGAACTACGCCACATTCCTCGGGCGGATCTACTTCATGATCCAGCCCGCCAAGTACGTGAAGTTTCGCGTGGGTATGGATCTCGGACACGAGACCGAGCACTTCATCACCAAGACGGATCAGTGCCCGGCGGATCAGGTGGACTCCGGGTCCGACAGCGGTGGTTGTATTATCTATAACTGGGGGCATCGCCCGGAGCTCGACAGGCCCGGCAATCGATTCAGAGCGGAAGAGACCCTCCTCTTTACCCTCTTCATCGATGCAACCGCGCAGTTCTGATTGGCTCCACTGACCATAACCGTTACCTATGACAACTACGGCTTCGTCCCCGGTCTCAAGTACGGGTGGGGTTTCTCGTGCCTGGTCCAGGGGGCCTTCGGCAAGGTGCTGTTCGACACGGGATCCGACGGAACCTCCCTTATCGACAACATGAGGAGGCTCGATATCCATCCCGGGGAAGTGGATGCGGTCTTCCTGTCTCACGATCACTGGGACCATGTAGACGGCATCGGTAGATTTCTCGCGGAGCGAGCCCGTGGAGTGCCGATTCATATCACGCCGTCCTTTTCGGACGATCTTCGCGATCGCCTGAGGTGCGATGGTTGCAACGTGGTGGAGCATGGTCCGGTGAAGGAGGCGGTATGCGAGGCGGAGATCCTGCCCAGTGTGCTCTCAACCGGAGAGATGGAGGGAACGCCATCGGAGCACTCCATGGTCGTCATGGCCGCCGCCGGCCCGGTGGTTGTTGTGGGATGTTGCCACCAGGGGTTGAGGAACCTGCTCCAGCGCGTGCGCAATATGTGCGGCGATGACATCGCTCTTCTGGTAGGTGGTTTCCACTTGTTTCGGGACGGGGTTAAGGAATTGAAGGACACCGTGAGGATGGTGATGGACATGGGCGTCAAGAAGGTCGCGCCCACCCACTGTACGGGAAAGCGCGCTATTCGGATCTTCGAGGACGCGTACGGCGATGCCTTCATCCCGATGGGCGTTGGTGTCGTCATTGACTGCTGAAGAAGGAGGATCCATGCTCCGAACGCTGCTTGCGTTTTCCGTGATGTCGGCCATGATCGCGGCCTTTTTGTCCGTTGCAATTGCGGATGACAAGCTATCCCAGCCGAAATATGAAGACTACTTCACCGATGAGGCGCTCCGGGTGGATCTGATCCACACGGGCACCCGCGGGGAGGAGTTCTTCGGTATCGACGAAATCGTCGCCGAGCCCCTGTGGCCGGGCACCCGCGTATACCTGGTGGATAACACCGGGTTCGGCAAGTACAGGTTCCGGGTGCTGGATCAGGCCACGGGAAAGGAGATCTTCAGCCAGGGATACTGCACCCTCTTTGGCGAATGGCTCACAACCTCGACGGCGAAGAAGGCGTGGCGTTCCATGACGGAGCCGGTTCGTATGCCGTTCCCGAAGGCTCCCGTCACTCTGGTGATGGAGGTGCGCAACGACAAGACCGGCAAGTTCAGGGAGATCCAGAAACTGCAGATCGATACCACCGCCTACGACATCAGGCGCGGCAGGGCATTCCCCTTCGACGTTCTCGATCTTCACAAGAGCGAGAGGAGCCCCGCCACCGCACTCGATGTCGTCATCGTACCGGATGGGTACACGGTGGAGGACGAGGAGAAGCTCGAGGCCGACGCGCGGCGCTTTGCCGCCGTACTCGTGAATCACTCGCCCTTCGACAGGCACAAGGACAAGATATCGGTCCGCCTGGTCAAGGCGTTCTCCCGTCAGTCCGGTCCCGACGAGCCGAGGAAGGGCCTGTTTAACGATACGATCGTCGGCACCTCGTTCGACACGTTTCATTCGGCTCGATACCTGACGACCGATAACATGAAGAGGTTGCGCGAGGTCGCGTCCAATGCGCCCTACGACGCGATCTTCGTCATGGTCAACTCGTACCGTTACGGAGGCGGTGGTATCTTCAACTCATACTCGATCTTCACGTCAGACTCGGAATACTCCGAGTACGTGATGGTACACGAGTTCGGCCACGGTTTCGGGGCGCTGGCGGATGAGTACTACAGCTCTTCCACCGGGTTCGAGGAGGATGAGTTCTACGCAAAGGGAGCCGAGCCCTGGGAGCCCAACATCACCGCGCAAACGAAACGCGGCAAGATCAAGTGGAAACATCTCATCAAACCGGACACCCCAATCCCCACCCCGGACGAGGACAAATACGATGACGTCGTGGGGCTTTTCCTGGGCGGCGGGTACAAGGCCAGGGGGCTCTACCGTCCGACTCGGGACTCCAAGATGCACCACAAGGGGCTGCTTCCCTTCGGCCCGGTCAACGAGGAAGCGATAGAGAACATGATTCATTACTTCACCGATTCGGAGGTGATGCGATGACGCGCGTATCGAAGTACATGGGTAGTGTCGTGGCAGCGGCGTTTCTGCTGGCGTTTGCCGGTTGCGGGGGAACGCCGACGGACGTTCGAGACGCCGACGACGCGGTTTCGGATATCCCCGGCAAGGCTTCTTCCATCGATGGTGTCGAGATCATCGAACCGACAGTCCTTTCTCCCCGGTCGCGGGAGGCGGCGGCGGTTCTGAACGCCCGGGGCGACGCTGTTTTCGTGGACGGGAAGATCGTTTTCAGGGGGGCGTCGGCGGGTCTGGTGATCAGTGAGATGTCAAGAGACGGCGCCAAGCTGCTGGAGCGATCCGTGGTGTATCTCCCGGACGCGGCCAGCGACGTGGTGGTGGCAGGGGGGATGGCCTACGTCGCCTGTGGGCCCCGGGGGGTGGTGGTGATCGACGTCGCCGACCCGGCCGCGCCCAGAGTTGTTTCGGCGATCAAGACCATGGGAGCCGCGTTGAGGCTCGATCTCCAGGGAGACAGGCTCCTGGTTGCAGATGGCTCCACGGGGCTGCTCCTGATCGATGTGACCGACGCCGCTTCCCCTGTCCCGACGGCTGTCTGGAAGTCCAGGGGATATGTGCGCCACGCCATTCTCAGGGGGGACACGGTCTACGTTGCCGAGGGCCTTTTCGGGGTAACACGCTTGCGAATCGCCGGCGACGGGTTCGAGATGGTATGGCGGTACGATGCGGGTGGGCAGGCTCGCGCCGTGTCCCTCGCGAGGCGGAAGTTGCTGGTGGCGAACGGGCCCTCCGGTGTCGTCATGCTGGATGTCTCGGGGCAGGGAGATCCGGTCGAGGAGGGCAGAATGTCCCTCGACGACATGGCCCGGGATGTTCTCATGCAGCCCGATTCCGGGTTCGGTTTCGTGGCCGCGGGGGATGATGGGATCATCGTTGTCGACGCTTCCGATCCAAAGAAAATGGTCAAGGCCGGCGAGTTCGTTCCCAAGAGACCGACCAACCGCATTCGCGCAGGGGAGGGCGATCGTCTTTATGTAGGCAACGACGCGGACGGTATGCTCATCCTTGACGTCTCCACGCCAAACAAGCCCCTGCGCGTCTTTCCGCCGAAATGACGTAGTTTAACGTCTAGCTCTCGTGATCGCAGCTACGGGGAGAGCCACGACGAAACCGACCGTCGTCGCGACGAACAGCCCCAATACACCACAGATCATCGCGCCAGCGGCCCCATCCTGGACAGGGTCCCCGGTCATCAGGCCGAACCCAAACAAGACCAGCGGCCCGCACACCAGTGGCCACAGGATCGCCCAGCAAATAGTGTAGATCCGGACCAGTCTCGGAGCGCGCCCCCACAGAGACCAGGCAAGCGAGGGACCCGACAGCACGATCCCGACGAGCAGGAGGCCGCCGAAGAAGACCATAGCCTCGACGGCGTAGTGGTCGAGGTCGAGGGATCCCGCCCGCCGGAGATCGGTTGCCGTGAGTACCGTCCCACCCGCGATGGGCAAGGCCAGTCCGAACACGTACCCGAGCGAGAGGGCGAGCTTTACGGGGATCGACCATGTTGGATATAGGTCAGATAATGCGTCTATTCTGGTTCCGCCAGGCACTTTCAAGACTTCCTCTAAATGCAGGCTATACAAAACACCTCATTTCCAAGCCGTCAAGAAGCATTGGGGTTGTAACCGTCTAAAAATGAGTCTGGCACCCTTGGTGCCGTGTCGATTTCGCTTCCGTTGACTAATCTGGTATCTATATATTCCTTAATATGAGGTTCGATACGTGACTACTATAAGACTAAAGGCAGCGGCCCTGGTTTACGGCCTTTTGGCCGCGGCAGCCGTCGCGTGGGGTATTTTCAAGGGCGACCCGGACATCTTTCACCACCCGGCCGGTCTCATGGGAAATCATTACATGTTGATAGTGCTCGGAGGCGCGGCCGGCGTTGCCTTCGGTCTGGGGATGGCGCGGCTCACCAGTTTTACCGTGTACCGTTTTCGCTGGGCCAGGGGGCTCCACATCGAGTTTCGGGGGCTCTTCGGCCCGTTGCGCAACATGGATATCCTGGCATTCGCTGCCTTTTCGGCAATAGCCGAGGAGATGTTCTTTCGCGGCGCCTTGCAATCGCAGATCGGGATTGTGCCGGCGAGTTTGATCTTCGGTGTGTTGCACATCGCGCCCAGCAAGAAGTTCATCCCGTGGCCGTTCCAGGCGCTAGGAATGGGCTTCGCCTTCGGGCTGCTCTTCTGGATGTCGGGAAACCTGGCCGCGCCCATCCTGGCGCATTTCACCATCAACTATCAAAATCTTCATTTTATCAACAGTTACGATCCGTCGCTCCAGCTCCCCCGGTCGTTCGCCAGTGGGCTGGACTCAAATCGTAGGTAAAATTGGCCGGGATGGGGTCAATGAGAAAGGGGTAAGAGATGAACCGGGAGGAAAAACGGTCTTTTTTTTCAACGATGGCAATGCTCGTGCTCACCGCGTCGCTCGCTACTATGTGCGGGGAAGACAAGAAGGACCCCGACACCCCCGATGCGGGCACCGATGCCGGGACGGACGCGGGCACAGAGGTCCCGTTCACCTGCGATGTGGGAACCAGGGACGGACCCGCGGGGAACACTGATGGGCTATCCGCCTCGAGCGGCATCACATATAGCGTTCGCACACCCGCAGACTACGATCCCACAGTCGGTTATCCGCTCATCATGGTCTACGCTCCGGCGGGGGGCACGGAGGTTACCACCGAGACGTGGACCGGGCTGACTCCCGGTGCAATCGCGGGAGGATTCATCATAGCCTACGCAGATCATCACTCTCCAAGCTCCCTGGAGAACATCGAGCGCCTTGCCCTCATACCGGCGGAGATCGCCGATCGCTGGTGCGTCGATACAGCGAGGATCTACGTCACCGGTCACTCGGACGGTGGGAGCACGACGACTATCGTTACTATGAACGAAGATATGATGGAGTACCGGCCCGCCGCCATAGCTCCGAGCGCGGCCGGGGTGAACGAGGCGTACTTCACAGGCTTCGGAAGCTGTCCCTCGACAATTCCCGTTATGATACTGCACAGCTCCAACGATACGCTCTTCCCGGACTTCGGCCTGGACGCGCGGGACTACTGGGTCGACTGCAACGGTTGCGACACAACCCCGGCGCAGACCCTTCCGGACGGTTGTTTGCAATATACCGGCTGTGTTGATGACGTGGAGGTGTTGTATTGCGAGGGCACCGGAAGCCACGGAACCTGGCCCCCTCTGAACGACTCGATGATCGATTTCTTCTCCCTCTACTAGCCTACCCGTCGTCGAACATGAAATCTCCCGGGTCGATGGCTTCGGGCTTTGCCCCGGGTGCGCGCAGCAGGTACGGCTCCGCGTTGAAGACGCCGCACATGCGGTGGTTCCTGTAAAACCCCCAGCGGAAATACACCCGGTCGTTGTACGAGAGGATCGCCTTGGGGGGAGGGCGAAAAGGTGACGACCGGAAGATCGAGTCCACCGCCGCGGCGTCGAAGACCGAGTTTCCCGAGGTCTTGATCACGTGGATGTCGTTGACCACGCCGGTGGCAAGGATCTCGAACTCCATCTTGGTCATGAGGGTGAAGTCGTTGAGGGGATCGCTCGGATCCAGGCTAGAGAGAGATCCGAGAAAACTGTGCGCGAACAGGGTGTGGATCCTTCTGTGGGCCACTTCGATGTAATTGCGAAATATCCTGGTTTTCTTCCCCAGGGGGACCTGCTCCCCGTCGGAGACCCATGATCTATTATTGGCCAGAGCGCGCTTGACCTTGCCCGTGAGGCTCCCCATGCGAAGGGCGCCTCGTCGTTTTTCCATACTGTGCTTCTGGTGAACCTGCCTCGCCTGCGCGGCGGTCTCTTCGAAGATCCGCTCGAAGGAACCCCAGCTCAATTCGGTCTTGATGTTTTTGGGTACGGGTTCCGGGGGTTCCGGGGAGGTGGCGATGGGCTCGGGGGAGATGGGGGCCTCGGGCACTCCCGCCGGTTCCGGCTGCATGGCGACCGGTGGTTGAACAGGTCTGGCAGTTGGTTGCGGGCGGGCGATGCGCTCGGGTTCGGCCGGTTTTTTTTCTTCCGTCTCGGGAGTCGGGTCGGGCTCCTTCTCCACGGGTTCGTCCTCGGTCAGAACTATCTCGATCTCGTTGTCAGGCTCGGGGACGTCGGGGAGGAGCCTCGCCACGAGAAACACCACGGCCACGTAGTTGATCAGCAGCGAGACCAGGAGCGCCGCAAGCAGGCCCTTCCTGGCGTTCCGGTCTTCTTCCTGTCGCCGATAATCCATGTACGTGAATATACACTACTTTGTCTGGTACAACTCGTTTTCGAAATGATATTTGAGTCTGGAGGGCGAATCCCAGGGAAGGACCATCGGGTTTCCGCCCTCGTCCGGGACGTTGCCCTCGATGGAGTCCTCGTCCACGCCCGCGACTTTCCCCGGCGTTACCTCGATGGCTTTTAGCTTTCCGCGTCCCTTGACGAACCGATATTTGTTTTCGATGCTGACGCTTCCGTCGGACACCAGGGTCAGCGCGCTGAAGATTTTCTGGAAGGACATGTCGTTCCTGACCCTGTAGATCTCCACCCACTCCCTCACCGTCACGCCGATCTCCTCCCGAAAGCGGAAGATCAACTCCGCCTTCCTGTTGCCCAGGAGATCTCTGGCCTTGATGTCGAGCACCTGATCGTCGCCCTTGATGGGCAACTTGGCGTAAATGTAAGCGTTCGGTCCGCCGATAGCTTTTCCCTGGGCGACGGCGTACCGGTCGATCACCATGATCTTTTCCTTCTTCTTGTTGCCGGCGATGTTCGCCATTATCGTGAACCTCGGCTCCTGGTCGGAGGAAAGATCCATCTCCTCCTTGAACGACGTGAGCCCGGCGTCGACATCTTCCTGGAGCAGCCTGGGCATCTGAGAGGGGTTCTTGATGGCTGCGATCGGCGCCGTGGCGAGGATCGATTTTCTGGACATGTGGGCCGCCATGTCTCCGTCGATGACGTACAGGCCGGCCCTGATTCCCATGCGGCCCTTTTTGCCCTTCGGAAGCGCCGACCACGGGATAGACACCTCGACTTCGTATGTCCACTCATCCCCCCTGACCGCTCCCTTCGCCCCGTGTATTTTGCCGCCCGCTCTTTTCGCGCCGGGTTTCATGGTTCGGATCTCAACGGGTCCCTTGTACCTGCTGGGATCGGCGAACACCCCGAGGCCGAAGACGCTAAATTTGCCGCCGGTCTTCGGGACGGCGAACCAGAGCTCCACGTGGTCCTCGTCTGCGTAGAATTTCTTTGTGCGCACAAGGCGCTGGTCCTTGATCTTGAACGCCAGGAAGAGGTTTTTCGCGTTATTGGCGACGGCGAACTCCAGGCTGATATCGTCCGCCCCTTCCCAGGCGCCGTCTCCGCCCATCCGGTCCCCGTCGTCGAGGGGTGTGAACGGTATGAGTTCCTCGCCTTGTGCCGTCGCCCACTCCTCGAGGTTTCCGTCGATACGTGGAGCGTCGCTTCCGGTGAAGAAGCTCTCGATCTCGAACTGGGCGGCGGCGGAGCCGGCGATCAAGGTAAGGGTTATTACAAGGACGGCTGTCGTGACCGATCTCATTTTTTCCTCCTTGACGAAAGGTGGAGCTTCATTTCTATGACTCCGAGCTTCTATTGACGATTCAAAACAATAATACAAGACCCGTTATCTCAATAAATGAAGTAGACTTGAAAAGGCCGATTGCGTTCACGGCAGAAATGCCGATTGGAGGAGATGAACAATGAGCAAGCATATATTGGGATTGATTATCTTGATGCTGGCGAGCTGGATACTCGGTTGCGGAGGAGAAGCTCCGACCGGTTTCGTCCCGGACTCGGGCGGCGACACGGACAGCGATACGGACAGCGACACGGACAGCGACACGGACAGCGACACGGACAGCGACACGGATAGCGACACGGATAGCGACACGGACAGCGACACGGATAGCGACACGGATACGGATACCGACACGGATACGGATACCGACACCGACACGGATACCGACACGGATACCGACACCGGTCCCTCGCTCACATACTGCGAGATGACGGCCCTCGTGGAGTCGGACGTGATCTGTTGCCCGGTTCCCCCGCCGGCGGACTGTGATGCGTCCACGTGGGCGTTTTCCACGGCCACCCCCGATCCCGCGTTCTACGGTTGCTGTACCGCCGATTTGAGCGAATCGATATGGTGCCAGGGTTCGCCCCAGACACTTCAAAACGAGACCTGCACCGGCGACAGTTCATGCGGGCACCACCTGACAAACGACTACATGGATTGCCTCGGCAACGGTTGCCACGAGGCCATCCTCGTCTACAATCTGCCGTTCAGCTGGAGCGGAAGCTGGAGCGCGTTCGGGCAGACATTCTCTCCGGGCGCGGGCGGTTGCGGGGACGGAGCCGGCGGCGAGGACGTGTGGTTCGTGGTTCGCATCCCGGGCTCGAGCACGCTCAACGTGACAGAGACCACGTCCGCGGACGTCACCCTGCGACAGGTGGCCGAGTGCGCTTCGAACACCTGCATCCAGTTCGAGGAGAACCCGGAGAGCATGAACATTGTGAACAGCGCCTCCGGCGAAATGTTCGTCTACGTGGTCGTGAGCCAGGACGGTTCCGACACGGCCTCCTCCATCGCCCTGGATTTCATCTGAGGAAATCGCCGGTAGCGACCCATTGGAATAACCTGAAATATATTCCGTCGAAGCAACGTTGCCATCTTGAAAGGCGATCATGCTTGTGCGCTTCTTGATATCGTCAATTATCCTCTCGATGTTCGCCTGCGCGCCGGAGCCGTCGTCCGGGGTATTGCCCCCGGATACCAACCCGCTGGAGCTCGTCTCCACCACCTCGGAAGTGGAAGTGACTGTCACTTCCCTCGGGCTGGACGGCTATATTTCGACTTACGACACCCCGGTGGTCCTTGGATACCGCATCCGGAACAATGGCCCGGCCGTCACGCTCTTTTTCGAGTTGTACGAGTGGTCCCCGGATTCCATGCCGATGGCCTGGCCCGGCGACATCATGGAAAGATGCGGTTTGTCTCCACTGGAGGTGACGGTCGGGGACGGTCTCACACTCGATTCCAGATGGATCATTCCAACAGCCCAACAGGGCTGGTCATACAATTCGACGGTTGACGGTGCGGGGGTGTTCCTGCTGGCTAGGGATTCGGGAGGGGTCCTGGTGGCCGCGACAAAGATCCCGGAGCCGAGGACGGGCGGCAAACCCATCGCGGTGATCGCCTCCAGCGCGGAGGATGCTCTTGTCGTGCAAAACGAGATCCAGAGAGCTCATGTCGCGGATGCCGTCGGCCTCGATGTGATCATGCTGTCCGGAGATCCGCCGGAGACCTGGTACGAGTACGAATCGGCGAGGACCGTTGTCCTTGCTCGACCGTGGTCAAGCCTCGGCACAAGAGCCCGCAAGGCCATTGTCAGGTGGGTCACATTCGGTGGTCGCCTCGTTCTCTTGCCGCCCCTGTGCACGGACTGGAGGGACAGCCCCTTTGGTGAGGCATTTGGAGAAGGTGTTATCCAGCGGCGATACGGCGCCGGACAGGTGTTCGTGGCCGTCGAGGAGGTGGTAGAGGGCGGCGTGGCGATTCCGGGCTCCCGGTTCAGGGGGATCCTTCCCTATATCACCGACTACCCGCAAGAATATTACGCTCAACCCAACCTCAAGAAAAACTACGTTTTGCCGGACATATGGCTTCTGGCGGCGTTCATCGGCCTGGTGGTGATCCTGATCGGGCCGGTGACCCACATCGTGCTGTCCCGTCTGGGTCGAAGGGAGCTGGCGTGGATCGCGGTGCCTGCGCTGAGCATCTTGCTGGCCGTGGGGATGTACTGGCTGGCCAGCGCGGTGAAGGGAGAGCACAACGCTTTGGAGGTTCACCATGTGATGACCATGTTCGATAATTCCGAAGAGGCGTTTGTCTCCACGGGTACGAGAACGTTGTCGGCTCAAAAAGGGGTGAGGGAACTCTCCGTTTCCGCCCTGTCACCGCGACCGGCCATGTCGAATCTCTTGTTCATGAACTATCGCCTCACGGGGAAGGTACCCACCCCCACCGTGTTCATCGGGAGAGACATGATCGTCGCATCCAAATTGCACATGCAGCGCTGGAGCAACGTGGATTTCTCCTTCATCTCGATTGGCGAGCGGGTCCCCCTGGAGGTGAACTGGGTCGGAGAGGACAGCCTGGTCATTGTCAACACGGGATCCCACGCGCTCGAGGATATTCATGTCAATCTCCTTCCGGACAGATGGCAAGTCATCGAGAAACCACTGGCTCCGGGTGGTCGCGTCCGGATCGACAATTTGAGCCGGGGCTCAACCGCCTACGACCTCTTCGCGGATCTGGACGATCTGGGGCTGGGATACTCCGTGGAAGCAAATGAGCTGAGCGGACTGATCTACGGCGTCTCGAACAACAGAGCGGACGGGGTGGCGATCGTCGCTGACTGCAAGGTCGGCGGTCTCCCGCAAATCGTCATGAGCCCGGCGCCCGACAATGTCGAGACGAGGACGACCTGCGTCTGGGTGAAGAGCCCTCAGGGCGTGCGCGGAGGAAACCTATGACCGGGTTCGGCGCAGGTGAGAGTGTCGTCACTGTTGAAAAGCTGAGCGTGGTCTTCGGACAGTTCCGGGCCCTTTCCGACGTCACGTTTTCCCTGCCGAGGGGAACCGTGGTCGGGCTGGTGGGGCCGAACGGCGCCGGCAAGACCACCCTTATGCGTGTACTGGCCACCCTTCTTATCCCGGCGTCGGGGAGCGCGTCGGTGGGTGGCTGCGACGTGGTGAAGATGGCGGGGAGGGTCAGGGAAAAAATCGGGTACCTTCCGGATTTCGGCGGAATCTACCAGGATATGCGAGCCCGGGAGTACCTGTCTTTCTTTGCGGCGGCCTACGGTCTTCGTCCCGGGGAGATCGGCGAATACGTCGAACGGGTGCTCGCTCTGGTGGGCCTGACCGACCGGATCGATGATTTCGTCGAGGAACTCTCCCTGGGTATGCGCCTCAAACTGGCCTTTGCACGGACGCTGGCGGGAGATCCGAGCCTGCTCATCCTGGACGAGCCCCTCGCGGGCCTGGACCACATGGCGCGGGGAGACATGCTCGATATCCTGTCGGATATGAGATCGAGGGGCAAGACGATCATCATCTCGTCCCACTTGCTGTCGGATCTCGAGAAGGTGTGCGACCGGATTCTCTTCCTGGACGGGGGCGCGCTGGTTCGCGAGCCGGTCCACGAGGGAGAGACGGTGCTCTACGAGTTGGAGACCGCCGATCCCCCGGATAATCTCCTGGAAATTCTCGAGACCACGAGCGGAGTATTGAGCGTGGAGGCGCAAGCCGGGGCTGGACGGCTCCATCGTCTGGATCTCTCGTCGGGTGATGAGGTGACGCCGATCTTACGGGCGTTGCTGGACAGGGGCCTCGACGTGGTCATGTGGCGGCCGGTGAAGGAGGGGCTGGAGGAGAGGCTTCGCCGCGCAGTGAAGGAGAATGAGTCATGATTGGAACCGGGCTGTGGCGCAACCCGATCCTCTCCCGGGAGATCGATCACCGGATGCGGGACAACCGCACCTACTTCATTCCGGTGGTGTACATCTCGCTGCTCGGCCTGGTGACCCTGGGTATCTACCTGGTCATGGGCACAATGGCGGCCGGGGGGCCGAGCAACTTCATTCAGGGATGGGAGATAGGCCAGTTCATCTTCAAGGCGGTGACATTCACCCAGATGGGGCTCATCCTGATGTTGGTCCCGTCCGTGAGCGCGGGGGCGATAACCTCCGAGCGGGACAAGGGGACCCTCGTGCCCCTGCTGGTCACCCCCATGAAAAGAAGCCGAATCACCATCGGCAAGCTGGTAGCTCCCGTGCTGTACGTATTGTTGTTATTGAGCACTTCGCTTCCATTCGCCGCTTTGAGCTTCGGTTTCGGCGGTACTGACCTCAAAATGCTGGTCGTCGCCTACGGTTGCATGGTGTCCACGACCCTGTACGTCGCCGCCCTCTGCCTGCTGGTCTCCACCGTGATGAAACGCACCGTCCCCGCGGTCCTCCTGGCCTACGGGCTCGTCGCGGCCCTCGTCATCGGCTCGGTGATCGCCGAGGTGATCGTCCACGTCGCCTTCGAGGACATGGACGCCATCTTTTTCCTCTACCTCAACCCCTTTTCGCCCCTCGTTTTCGCCGGCGAAGAATATCTTGCCAACGAGGTGAGTGCCCACTGGTGGATAACCCCCGTCATCCAGATGATACTGGGAGCATTCTTCCTCTTCATCGCCCATCTGCGAATACGGAACATGCGATCGTAGGGGGGGGCGGTTGCCAGAATATTGCGGTCGAGGTATTCTCGCGCGTCACGGTGCAAGGATACTAAATCGCAACTATGCTCAAGCTGCTCAAACCGATTTTCACCGTTCGATTCATGAAATTCTGCACGGTTGGAGCCTCCGGGGTTGTGGTCAACCTGGGTTGTCTGGCTCTGTTTACGGGCGTGTTCGGCGTTCAGGCGAACCTGGCGGCGGCGCTTGCCATCGAGGTGTCGATAAACACCAACTTTCTCATCAACGAGCTGTGGACATTCCGCGATCGGAGCGCCGGGAAGAGCGGATTCCTCAAGAGGCTGGTCCGTTTCCATCTGGTATCGCTGGTGGGCGCGGCCATTCAGTGGGTCGTTTTCGTCGGTATGAATTCGATCGTAGCCACGGCTTGCGGACAGGATGTATCCCTCGTTGCGGCTGTGACGGATCCCCCTGACGTCGGCAACTGGATGTACCTCTCCCAGCTGACGGGCATCGGCGTCGCAACCATCTGGAACTTCGTTGCCAACTTCTATTGGACGTGGAAACATGGGGACGCAAATGAACGATAATCCGACAGGGGAAGGCGCCCTCATCTGCATCCCCACTTACAATGAGCGAGAGAACGTGGAGAAGATCGTTCCCGCAGTTCTCGATGTGCTTCCATCCGCCAGCGTGTTGATCATCGACGACAACTCTCCGGACGGCACGGGAGCGCTGGCCGACGCCCTCGCAAACGAAGACGACAGGGTTCACGTCTTGCACCGTGAGATGAAGGAGGGTCTCGGCAAGGCGTACCTGGCCGGGTTCGCCTGGGCTCTCGAAAAAAACTACCGGTTTGTCATAGAGTTCGACGCGGATTTCTCCCACAATCCGGACTATCTCCCCAGGATGATCCGGCTTCTTGGAACCAACGACATGGTCATCGGATCACGCCGTGTTCCCGGTGGGGGTACCGAGAATTGGGGGGTCGGCAGAAGATTCGTTTCCTTTGCGGGGAGCCTCTACGCCCGAGCTATTCTGGGCGTCGGTGTTAAGGATTTGACGGGAGGTTTCAATGGTTTCCGTCGAAAAGCTCTACAATCACTTCAGCTTGATTCCATCGGTGCCTCGGGCTACGGATTTCAGATTGAGATCAAATATCGGGCTGTGAAATCCGGGCTCAAGGTGATGGAGATGCCCATAATCTTTCGCGATCGCGAGGAGGGTGTTTCCAAGATGAGCACGGGGATATTTGCCGAGGCTATGGTGCAGGTAATCAAACTGCGGTTTTCCAAACTGTCATGATCCGGTGTTCGTTAAATTGCAAACTGCGGACGCTTCGGTCACACTTTTTCAATCATGAATGAAGAGTGGAACACAATTGATCGAGGCGCGCGTTTCCTGAAGGAACGGCTCGGGACAGGCCCCGATGTTCACCTGGTTCTGGGCTCCGGTCTCGGTGGGGTAGCCCACGGTCTGGAGGATTCGCGCTCGGTGCGGTTCGATGAGATTCCGGGATGGACCAACTCTACCGTGGACGGGCACGCGGGGGAGCTTCGGCGAGGGTGGATAGCCGGGGTCGAGGTTCTTCTGCAGATGGGACGAATTCATCTGTACGAGGGCCACACGGCGGCGCAGGTCGTTCGCCCGGTTCGCGTGGGGATAGCCTACGGCGCCAAAACGGTGATTTTGACCAACGCGGCGGGGGCAATCAACGAGGCGTTCAGGGCCGGAGATCTCATGATGATCGAGGATCACCTCAACCTCACGGGCGTCAACCCTCTCACCGGACCGAACAACGACGGCCGGGGCGAACGCTTCCCGGACATGACCAACCTGTACTGTTCCAAGTTGCGCGCCACAGCCCTGGATCGTGCCGCCCACCTGGGCATCGTGCTGCGATCGGGCGTGTACGCGGGAGTGAACGGACCGTCCTACGAGACGCCCTCCGAGGTGCGGATGATGGCCGGGATGAGTGTGGACGCGGTGGGGATGTCCACGGTGCTCGAGGCCATAGCGGCCCGGCACATGGGCGCGCGTATATGCGGGATATCGTGCATCACCAATCAGGCTGCTTCAATCAGGGGAGTCCCCTTGCGCCACGACGAGGTGAAGATGTTCGCGGCCAAGGCGTCCGACGACTTGATCCGTCTCATAGCGGCCATCCTCGACTCGCAGGAGGGGTAGGATGACAGATAGTATCGACTGGGGCGCGCTTCATGACGCGGCTTCGCATGCAAGGTCCAACGCCTATGCTCCCTATTCAAAAATCACCGTCGGATCTGCAGTTCTCGCCGACGGGCGGGTGTTCTTCGGATGCAACGTGGAGAACGCCTCGTTTCCGGTGGGGTGTTGCGCGGAGCGAGCAGCCCTATATGCTGCGGTGGCCGCCGGTTGCCGGAACATTCAGGCGGTCGCCATAGTCAGCGAAGAAGCGATACCTCCGTGCGGGATGTGCAGGCAGGCGCTGGTAGAGTTCAACCCATCCGTTCCGATCCGGCTCTACGGCGCGAATTCGGAGATCTCCTGGAATCTGGACGCCCTCTTGCCCGAACCGTTCAGGTTAATATACTGACAACGCCATGACTTTTTGTCCCCACTGCGACGAGATCCACGACAAGGGTGTAGATTTCTGCCCCCGGACCGGCCGCCCCATAGTCGACGTGGTGGATCGGATGGTCGGTCGTACAATCGCCGGAAAATACAAGCTTGTACGTTGTATCGGCCAGGGTGGGATGGGGACGATCTTCGAGGCGGAGCACGTCCTGATCGGCAACAGCGTCGCAGTGAAGATGCTTCACCAGCCGTTTGCGCAAAAACGGGAGCCGGTCCAGCGCCTCTATCGCGAGGCAAAGGCAACCGGCGCCGTCGGTCACCCCAACATCATAAAGGTGCATGACGTGGGCGAGACCGCCGACGGGATCCCGTTTCTGGTCATGGAGTTGCTCAAGGGTCAATCCCTCGGGGATCACATCGAGAACAACGGACCCTGCTCGATCGGGTTCGTTCTGGAGATGAGTATACAGTTACTCTCCGCTCTGCACGCGGCCCATCGAGCGGGGATCATTCACAGGGATCTCAAGAGCGACAACATTTTTCTTTTGAATACGGAGCCCGACAAGATCTTCATCAAGGTTCTGGATTTCGGGATCTCCAAGTTCATTTTGCCGGAGATGGAGAACCTAAAGCTCACCCAGACGGGGTCCGTACTCGGCACACCCTACTACATGTCTCCGGAGCAGGCTTCGGGCAAGAAGGATCTGGATCTGCGCATCGACATATACTCGGTGGGGGTCATCATCTACGAATGCCTTATCGGTATAATTCCGCATACGGCGTCCAACTACAATGCACTGCTCATCCAGATAATCAGCCAGGATGTGAAACCCTTTCGAGGGGGCCGTCCGGATGTGCCGAAGGAACTCGAGGCCGCGGTGCTAAAGGCCATGTCGCGGCGCCGGGAGGATCGGTGGGACAACGCCCTGGACCTGATGGATGAGCTGGTCTCTATTCGCGACAGCCTGTCTTCGCAGGCCCTCACCGCAGAGCCAGACATCCGTCGGGATTTCCCGGTAATGGATCGCGACTCGCGGACCATGGACATCAAGGACGCGTCGTTCGGGGGTATCGACGCCACGCCGTTGCAATACGAAACCGGCCTGCGGACCGGCTTTGGCCCCTTCGGCAGAGTCTCTCGCAAGAAGCTGGCCGCGTGGATCGGGGCGTCTTTCGGGCTCATTGCGGGTGTGGCAATAGCCTTCATGTGGATCTTCACCGGGCCTGCCGCAACTCCGGATACCGGGTTTGTGGTCCATGGGGAAACCCCTGCAGTGACAGTCGACAAGGGTCTCGCGGACGCATCGCCTGCGGTCGATGCCCACGTGCCGGTCGCGGATGTGGTTCGCCTGGTGGTCGTGCGCATGCCGAAAGAGGCGATGGTTCGTGTGGACGGTCGGGAGGTGCCCGTGCATGGGCTCGATATCCGGAAGGGAGTGGAATCGCTTCAGGTAGTGGTGAGCGCGGAGGGCTTCGAGACAGCGCAGTTGCAGGTGATCCCCTCGAAAGACGTCACCCTGGAGATCGAGCTAACCGCGATCAAACCGGCGAAGGGCAAGAAGGGCCCAAAGAAAAAGGGCAAGAAGAGCGGTAAATCGGGAGACCACGTTGCGCCGGCTTCCACAGAAATCGACAAGCCCGACAAGCCCGACAAGCCTGATAAGCCCGACAAGCCCGACAAACCCGACAAGCCCGACAAGCCCGACAAGCCTGATAAACCCAAGTCGATCGAGCACCCGATGGACAATCCATTCTGATCTTGTAGAATCCAGAGTAATGTTTTTTGCAAGAACCCCACACAGTGTTTGTTCGCAATTGTCCCGCGGATGCCTCGTCGCGGTCGCTTTTGCGGCAGTCCTCGCAACGAGCGGTCAGGCGAAGGCCCAGGGGGACGACATGCAGCGCGCCAAGGACGCGTTTTCGCGGGGGCAGGCGCACTACGATATCGGTGAGTTCAACGAAGCCAGGGATGCCTTCCAATTGTCCTTCGACGCTTTTCCGCACTTTCGGACCATCTTCAACCTGGCCCTTTGCGAGGAGAAGCTCGAAAATATTGCCGCGGCTGTCGAATTGTACCAGCGATATCTGTTCTGGTCGGGCGATGTTCCAGCCCGCGGTGACGTGGAAAAAAAACTGAAGAAGCTCAAGGCCATGTTGCCGCCCGAACCGGAACCTGAGCCCGAGGTGGAAAAGGGGCCGGACCTGATCGTTCCGGGCTGGATAACACTGGGATCAGGGGCCGCCGTCACCATCCTCGGTGGTGTCATGCTGGGACTGGCTGCGTCCAGGAAGGGCGAGATCGAGAACGTGCAAGATGTGGCATACGACCCCAAAAAACACGATGAGATGATCGCGGATGGTGAGCAGTACGAACTAGTCGGTTGGTTGGCGGGAGGGATCGGTGTAGCGGCCATGGGCGCCGGGTTGGTGATGTTGCTCGTTTCGGATAGGGGCGAGGAGAAACAGGACGAAGCCGGGCCGACCGTGAATGTCGGGCTCCTGGACAGCGGCGTCGTAATCGGCGCAGGTTGGAGTTTCTAGATGTGGCCGCGCGTGTACACAATGCTCGCGCTTTTCGTAGCGGTAACGCTGTCGGCAGTTTCGTGCATGGATTTCGGATGGAAGTCAGGTCAGTTCGTATGTGATGGCCCGGATCAGTGCCCTCCCGGTTTCTTCTGCGATCTGGAACAGGGATATTGCGTGGATGGGGATGGCCCGGACGTGGACACGGATACCGACGTGGATACGGACAGTGATACCGATACCGACACGGATACGGACACGGACACCGGCGAGTGTACGAGCCCCGGGGATTGTTTCCAGCCCGAGTGCGGGGACGTCAGTTGCAACGACGACAACGAGTGCGAGTACGGAGCAGATGGAGGGCTCTGCGAGATCACAAACGGTGAGTGCGATCACGGCGTCTGTACTCTTGCGGACACGAGCTATCCGCCGGTTTGCGAATTCGACGTGGACTGGCAAGGCTGCGACCCGGGGGATGTCTGCGAGGGCGATCCCGACTACCTGTGCGTCGACGGCACATGCGTCGACGGAGTTGTCGGCAACGAGCAGTGCCTCACCACCAACCCGGGAGAGACGCATCATCCATCGGTGGTGGTCACGGACTCAGGCTTTTCCGCTGTGTGGATAGACGACTTCAGCTCGGGTTATGGCCACCTCTTTTTCGCCACGTTCAATTCTGTCGGGATATTGCTGGCCTCTGCTCAGGTGGGAACGGCGTACTACGAGTATCCTGCCCTGGTATGGCTTGGAACCGTTGTGGACGGCTACGCGCTTGTGTTCCAGCGATGGGTATCGTCGAACCACGAGGTGATGCTCGATTATCTGGACGCTACCGGCGCCCTGACCTCGTCGACGCTTCAGATATCGGATGGGGATAGCGCGGATTCGCGTTATCCGGAGGCGGCCATGGGTGTCTTCAGTTCGGACAGGCGGCTGGCAATTGTATGGCAGGACAAGCGCAACGATGCATTGTACAAGCACGATGCTTACGTGTCTGTCGTCAACCTGGATACCTTCGCCGTGCTCGGCGACAACCAGCGCCTGACCGACGATCCGAGGGACGAGATGTGGGCGTCGGTGGTGGCCACGGACGACAATTTCCTGGTCTCCATCACCGCCTACGAGGAGATCGCGGGAGATGTGCCGGGGCAGGTTCTGACCCGCGCGACGACCTCCGACGGCACGCTGGTGGGATCCTCCCACGCAGAGATCACGCCCGACGGTTATGCGATTCCTCCCGCCGTAATAGCGTGGGACGACGTGTCCGGAAGCGCAGGAGTGGCGTGGCGTGATCGCAGGGTAAACGGCGAGTTCAGGATAATGTTTCGCCTGCTCGATTCTTTCGGCGCGCCTGTCGGGAGTCTCGAGGACGGGTTGGTGGTGGGACCTTCACACAACGCCGGGTGGAATCAGAATGGCCTGTCCATGTATTTCCACAGTTCCCCCGCGCAGGAGTTCGTGCTCGCCTGGGACGGTGTTCCCGGTGATTACTCGGGTGATGTGGAGGTGGCCGACCTGATGGTCTCCCGGATAGCCGCCGACGGTCAGTCGGTGGATTCCGCGTACATACTCTGCGGCGATCCCGCCAGATCGATATGGCCGAGGATCGCCGAGTTCGGCAGTGTCGCGCTGGTGCTCTGGCAGGACAACCGCGATGACAATACCCTCCCTGCAGATGGCGAGATTTACGCGGCCACTCTGGATTGCCAGTGACGGGCCGCTGACCATGGCGTCGTATTCCAAAACATTGCTGCTCATCTTTTCGGTGATGTGCGTTGCGTGCAGCGACACGGACGGCACCGATCCGTACGCTCTATGGCGGACCTTCGAGCACCCGACTTCGGCGTTTCACTTTCATTACCTGTCGCCACCGTGGGAGTCGGTGGAAGATACCGGACCTGAAAGGGCTGTACTCGCGGTCGATCCGGACACCGATGGGCTTGTGGATGATCATCCCAACGCCAGGCTGAGGCTCGAGGTGTGGCTGGTCAACGCCAACCCGGTCTCCGATGTTGTTGGCGACCGGCATGATCATTGGGTGGGGCTCGGCTACCATGTGGATCCTCCGAGGTTGTATTGGAACGGCGCCGATGATGAGGGCGTTCGCGTGGAGGCTGCCGACGGGCCTTACCTTCGGGTGACAGAAGTCTTCTATTCCCTCGGCGGCAGGACAGCCTTGTTGTCCCTGTGGATGAACGGCGAGTCTGACCGGAGCGATCTCGAATTGCTGATCGAAGGGTTCGAACCTCGAGGGTCGGAGGAGTGATTTGAAGCGAAGATCGATATCAAGGCTGTTTGCGGCGCTTCTGGCAATGGCGATGATCCTTTGCGTGGGGGCGATATCTTTCGCCGCCAAAGTTCGTTGCCCCGTCTGCAGGCAGGTTTTCGACGAGAAGGTGAAGGTCTGCCCGGATGACGGTACCGACCTGACGCTGTCGGGGCAGGTGGTGGAGGAAGAGTCGAAGAAGGACGGGCCGGAGCCGGAGGCGATCGAGGAATCTCCGTACGATGATGAGGAGGAGGACGGCGGGAGCGGCAAGTACAAGCGCCACGATCTTGGAGGAGACCGACGGCGCATCGAGGCCGAGGAGGGGCCCGTGTACTCCGACAGGTACCGGAGGGTGGGGGAGGAGCGCCGGAGCCCGGAGGCGGCGGCCGAACGTCGTAAAAAAGCCAGGGAGAAGCGGAAGACCGAGTTCGACGAAGAAGACACGGGGCTGAAGTCCGAGTTCGAGGACAATCGTCGGAATATGTGGCGCAGGAGGCGGCAGCGGGCGTACGACGACAAGGCGAAGGCTCAGGACGTCGCTTACCTGGAGTGGTTGTCCCTCTGGGGCAGGGGAGCCCCCATAGCTTCCCTCGGCGCGCGAGTTTCCTGGATGGGGGAGGGGAGCGATCCGGGCTTCATCAGCGGACCGGAGATCGACATCAACATTCTTCGAAAAGAAATACGACTTGGGTTATCGACAACCATAGGCTTTCGCACCCTGCCGGATCGCACGGACATGATCTTCATGGAACATATTTCGGCCGGGATCCAGTTGCCCTGGCGGTTCTCTCCGTACCTGATCGCAAAGGTGGGGTTGGGACCCCTTGCAAGCAACCGGTTCGGAAACGACTTGACGTATCTGGTGCGCGCGCTTGGCGCGGAGAGCGGACTCGATTGCCGGGTGACCCGATCCCTGGTTATCACACCCTCGGTCGGGTATGTCAGGTACGTCGTGGATGACGCGTACTGGAACAGCTTCACCGCCAAAATATCCGTCGGTTTCTAGCAAAATCGGCCCGGATGACGCACCATTTCTTGACAAGTCAATTTTCAATCATATACTTCGTCGAATTCTTTGGAAGCATCAACCGACAACGCCACTGAAACGGATGAGATGTGATCCCTGAAGCGAAGATCGCGGAAATCAGGGAACGGTCCGATATTGTTGAGGTGATCGGCGAGTACGTCACTCTCAAGCGGGCCGGGGTGAATCACAAGGGCGTCTGTCCCTTCCACGCGGACAGCGATCCGTCGTTCAATGTCAACCCCGCGCGACAATTCTATCACTGCTTCGGATGCGGCGTGTCGGGGGATATTTTCAAATTCCTGATGACCATCGAGGGCCTGTCGTTCGTCGAATCGGCGCGCAGGCTCGCGGGTCGATACGGCGTGGAACTCCCCAAACAGGAGATGACTCCTGCCGCCAGAACCGAGCAGGAGCGCGCGAGAGAGGCGTTGAGGAGGAGACGACTCATCCTGGAGACGGCGGCGACGTTTTTCGAGGACAACCTCTGGAGCCCGACGGGCGCGCAAGCCCGTGAGCTGATCAAGGCGCGAGGCATCGACGACGAGATCGCGCGGCTGTACAGACTCGGTTATGCCCCCGATTCATGGCAAGCCCTCCTCGACCACCTTCGCGAAAAGCGAATATCCGCCACGGAAGTCGAGGCGGTTGGCCTGGCGTTGCCGCGCAAGGGCGGGAGCGGATACTACGATCGGTTCAGAAATCGGCTGGTGTTCACCATCACGGATCCCTCCGGGCACCCCATTGCCTTCTCGGCCAGAGTGATTGGAAGCGGAAGCGGGGGCGACGGGCGAGATCCAAAGTACGTGAACTCCCCGGAGACCAGGGAGTTTGTAAAGGGAAAGATCCTGTTCGGCATTCACGCGGCCAGGGTCGATCTTTCGAAGACCCGAGAGGCGATTCTGGTGGAGGGCAATTTCGACGTGGTCTCCATGGCCCAGGCCGGGTTCAGAAACGTTGTGGCGCCGCTTGGAACCGCTATCACAAATGATCACGCTGTCATCCTCAGGAGGAGGGTGGACAACGTGACGGTGATGTTCGACGGAGACGTCGCGGGAAGAAAGGCGGCGGCCAGAGCGTTCCCCATGCTGGCGAAGGTCGGGCTGGCGGCATATGTGGCGCCGCTTCCCGAGGGAGAAGATCCAGACAGCCTGTTTCGCAAGGGTGGGAAGGAAGCCATCGATTCATTGCTTGCAGTAAAAAAGGGACTGCTCGATGAGATTATCCGATCTTCGGCAGCCGCCTCGGACGGGAGCGCCCAGGATGCAGCCCGCAGGATCGGCAAGCTCGGACCCTTCGTTGCGGCTGTCCAGAACCACATGGAGCGAGATGTGTACAGGCAGCTCATCGCCGACGTATTCGGTGTCGATTCAAGGGTGGTCTTTTCCCATCTCAGAGGAGGCGGCGGTTCGACATCGGGATCGCAAGAGCGCGGGGCAGGTCGGGAAGAGACGCCCATTCCCGGCACGACCGAAGAGCGGGAGCTGATAGGTCTCATGCTGGATCTACCCGGGCTGTGCGGAGAAGTAGAGGAGCGTGGAATCACAACCATGATCGTAACCCAACGCCTGCAGAAGATCGCGAGCGACCTGATTCTCGGATACAAGCGGAAGGAGTTCGATATTTCGGAAATGCTGAGTGGCTCGGGAGATGATTCCGCAGTCACATGGTTTGCAGCCAGAGCGATAAAACCGCTTTTCAAGGAGGAGGAAACGGGGCGCGAGGCCCTCAAGGAAATCGAACAGCGAATGCGAGGTACTTTTTTGAAACAGGGAGTCCGGGAGCTGGATCAGCAGATTCGTCTGGCCAATGCGGCCAACGATTACCATAAAGTGCTAGAATTACAGCGAGGACGGACAGAAATCGAAAAAGAAATTACCGATGCACATCAAGCTTTTGACAAAGACCCGATCAGGGATTAAAGCGTGCCAGGGGATTTCGCATGAGAACCACTACTGAAAAGAAAAACATCAAGCAACTCATAGAGCTTGGCAAGTCCAAGGGCTTTGTCACGTATGAGGAAGTAAACGACCATCTGCCCGAGGAGATGGTCTCATCCGATCGCATCGATGATCTGCTCGACCTTCTGACGGGAGAGCAAATCGAAGTGGTCGATAGTGGTGAGGCTGCGACTGCGGGGAAGAAGGGTGGAGTCGACGCCGGCGCTGCGGTTTCGGAGCCCGGCAAGCCCGCAGTGGAGGCCGAGGAACAGGATCTCGGATACTTCTCCAAGACCAACGATCCGGTGCGCATGTACCTGCGCAAGATGGGGACCGTCTGTCTTCTCACCCGAGAGGGAGAGGTGGAGATTGCCAAGCGTATCGAGCGCGGTGAACGGCAAGTGCTGGATATGCTCATGACCTCCAACATCGCCATTCAGGATATCATCGGATTGGGTGACAAGCTTCTGGAGGAGAAGATACGTCTCAAGGACGTGGTCGAGCGCAGCCACGCCAAGTCCGCAAAGGCGAAAAGCGAAGACGGCGAAGAAAAGGAAGAGAAAGAAGAGGAATTTGAGTTCGAAGAGGAAGAAGAGGAAGAAGAGGAAGAAGAGGAAGACGAAAAAGGAGAAGAGGAACTCAAATATGACGAGTACGAGAATATCGTCGAGCGAGTGGAAGCTGACCGTCGTTTCCTCGAGACGATCGATGATGTTCGCAAGATAAGCGACGAGATTCAGCGATGCACTTCGTTGCTGAAGGACGGGAAGAAACTCACCGATCGCAGGCGCGAGACTCTCATGCGCAAGGTTACCGACTGTCGTTTCTGCGTGAAGAATCTGCTGGTAAGCCTCAACCTCAACAAGGGACAGATCGTCCGGATCGTCGCCCAGTTGAAGGAGTTCATCGGCAGGGTGGAGGAGGCCGAGGCGGCGGTAGTCGCGTGCGAGAAGCGCGCCGGAATGTCCGCTCGGGACATAAGGCGAACCGTCCGGGAGATGAAGCTCGGCAAGGCGGCGGAGCGAAGAATCTGCCGCAAGCTGGGGCTGCGGGCGTCCGAGCTACAGGAGCTCGAGGATATCATCCGCGATTCCCACAAGAAAGTCCGTGTAGTAGAGGAAGACGTCAATCTCGACATCGAGGAGCTCAGGGAGATCTACCGATGCATACGCGAGGGTGAGCGACACGCGGAGAAGGCCAAGGCCGATCTGGTTGAGGCCAACCTGAGGCTGGTGGTGTCAATCGCCAAGAAGTACACGAACCGGGGGTTGCAGTTTCTCGACCTGATCCAGGAGGGCAATATCGGGCTCATGAAGGCCGTGGACAAATTCGAGTACCGGCGCGGTTATAAATTTTCCACTTACGCCACGTGGTGGATCCGTCAGGCGATCACTCGCGCAATAGCGGATCAGGCACGCACCATCCGGATCCCCGTGCACATGATAGAGACCATCAACAAGCTCATCCGAACGAGTCGATACCTGGTTCAGGAGATCGGCCGCGAGCCCACTCCGGAGGAGATCGGCGATCGTATGGAGCTGCCCCTGGACAAGGTGCGCAAGGTCCTGAAGATCGCCAAGGAGCCCATCAGTCTGGAGACTCCCATCGGGGAGGAAGAGGACAGTCACCTCGGAGACTTCATCGAGGACAAGGGCGTGGTCTCGCCTGCCGAGGCGGTCATCGGTCTCAACCTGTCCGAGCAGACCAGGCGCGTGCTCAAGACCCTCACCCCCCGCGAGGAGAAGGTGCTCAGGATGCGCTTCGGTATCGGCGAGAAATCCGACCATACTCTCGAGGAGGTAGGCCAGGATTTCGAGGTGACCAGGGAACGAATTCGCCAGATCGAGGCGAAGGCGCTTCGCAAGCTGCGGCACTCGTCCAGAAGCAAACATCTCAAGAGTTTCATCGAGCAGTAGGACGTGACAAGGGCGTCACTCAACTCAAGCTCTGATCGCCTTCGTGACAAGTGCGGTGTCTTCGGGATCATCAATCACCCGGAGGCGGCGAACATGACCTACCTGGGGCTGCACGGTCTTCAGCACCGTGGGCAGGAGAGCGCCGGGATAGTTACCGCCCACGAGGGCAGGCTGATCGCGTATCGCCGCCTGGGGCTGGTAGGCGAGATCTTCACCCCGGATGTCCTCGCCAGGTTGCCGGGCCCAAGCGCCATCGGCCACGTTCGCTACTCCACCGCCGGGAAGAGCTCCCTTTCCAACGCACAGCCCCTCACCGTTCACTACGGCAAGGGATCCCTCGCCGTGGCGCACAACGGGAATCTGACCAACGCGCTCAAGATAAGGAAGGATCTCGAACAGCACGGAGCGATCTTTCAGTCGACATCTGATACCGAGGTGCTAATCCACCTCATCGCCCGATCCGGAAGCAACGACGTGGATGCCGTGTGCGAGGCTCTGTATCGCGCGCACGGATCCTATTCCATTTTGTTCATGTTCGGGGACACAGTCATCGCTGCCCGGGACGCCTTTGGGATAAGGCCGCTTTGCATCGGCAAGCTCGATGATAGCTGGGTCGTATCCTCCGAGTCCGCAGCCTTCGATCTGATCGGAGCGGAGATGGTTCGGGACGTCGAGCCCGGGGAGATGATCGTCTTTGACAAGAGCGGCGGGATGCGAAGCCTGCGGCCGTTTCCGCGAAACGAGAACCGCCTGTGCCTGTTCGAGTACGTGTATTTTTCGAGGCCGGACAGCGTGATTGACGGGAGGTCCGTGTACGAGGCGCGCAAGAAAATGGGAGAGATCCTGGCACAGGAGTCCCCCGTCGAAGCGGATCTCGTCATCCCCGTACCCGATTCGGGAACCGCCGCCGCGCTCGGGTACGCCCGGCACTCGGGGTTGCCTTTCGAGTTGGGTCTCATCAGGAGCCATTACGTCGGTCGAACTTTCATCGAGCCGCAGCAAGCCATCCGGAACTTCGGTGTCAAGCTCAAGCTCAACCCGTCCCGCGCGGTGCTCGACGGGAAGAAAGTAGTCGTCGTCGACGACTCACTGGTTCGGGGCACAACATCAGGGAAGATCGTAGAGAACATCCGCAAGGCCGGCGCGAGGGAAGTTCACTTCAGGGTCAGCTCTCCTCCCATAAGGTACTCGTGCAAGTACGGGATCGACACGCCGACCGAAGAGGAACTGATCGCCAACGATATGAAGCTGTCGAAGATCGCCGGCCACATCGGCGCCGACTCGCTTGCTTATCTCAGCCTCGATGGATTGAAGCAGGCGGTGGGCGAGGGAGCGGGCTACTGCACCGCGTGCTTCGACGGGGACTATCCCGTCCCGTTCGAGGATGAGGGCCTGCGGCTCCAGCTTCGCTTCGAAGGACTGTGAGTCACGGGAACCTTGCCTAATCGCCCGGCGGGATATACAAATCAAAAGTCAGTTGTATTTCAGGAGGTAGATTCATGGCACTCGATTGTCCTCGCTGCAAGAAGGGGAAACTCGAGGAGATCGAGATCGGTGACGTGGTGCTGGAGCGCTGCGTGCAATGTTCCGGTTTGTGGTTCGACAACGACGAGATCTACGAAGTGCTCGATCGTCGCCCGGCCCTGCGAAAAATCGAGGAGACCATCCCGCCAGCCGAGTTTGCGCAACCGGACATGCCGTGTCCCCGCTGCGTAGAAGTATCGCTTCGAAGATTCGATATGAACGAGTGCGGAGATCGATCGGGCACGATCTATCGATGCGCATCCTGTAGCGGAACATGGATGGACAGGGGCGAACTGAATACCCTGGAAGATCCCACCATCGCGAAAAACCTGAAGGCCTATTTCGACAAGCGCTGTCCCGACTGATCCCCCACGGGCCACGAGGTTCTTTGCAGAACCACCGATTCCTGGCTGAACCATCGACTCCTCAGATCGCCGACCAGATAAAAAGAGCCCGTCACCAGCACCATGCCGTCCGATCCGGCCAGATCGAGAGCACGCTCGAGCGCCTTGTGAGGATCCGGTTCCGACTGCGGTGCGTAGCCCACGTTTTCCATGAGGCGAGCAGTGTCAGCGGCGGGGCAGGGCGTCTTTCCGTATACCCTCGGCTCCGTGGCGATCGCGTGATCGAATCTGCGGGCGAGGGGCCGAATTATATCCGGACTCGCCCTGGTTCCCAAAAAGCCGATTAGCAGAACTCGCGGGCCGGCCACATCCGTTTCGAAGGCCTGTTCGATCGCGACTGTCAGCTTCTCCTCGTTGTGGGCTCCGTCCAGGATCACTCTGGGGCCGTCTCCGGGCATCACCTCTGTGCGTCCAGCCAGTCGGACACGTTGCGCCCCCTCTCCGATCACGCGGGGAGTCATCTTTACGTTCAACAGTTCGCCCATGAGGCCGGCCGCCTTCGATGCGACCGACATGTTGTCCATCCGGGCATTCCCCGAGTGGGGTATCTCCTCGAGGACGGCGCCCATAGAGTTCGCCTCCTGTCGAATGACATCGAGGGCGGTTCCGGTAGCTCCGGTCACCAGGGGCGCCCCGCGACGAGCCACGCCGGCCTTGTGCCAGGCAATCTGTTCGATATCGGGCCCCAGGCTGATCACGTGGTCGAGGCCCACGTTTGTGACCACCGCGACCGAGGTTTCCACAAAAGACGTCAGGTCGAATCTGGCGCCGCAACCCGCTTCAAAGACCATCACGTCCACCTTCGCGCGACGAAAGCCTTCGAGGGCGATTGCCACGGAGGCCATTCCGTGGATAGAAGCGGGAGTCTCGGGCCGGACGCGCGGCGCGGCCACCGGCATGACCCAGCTCACCAGATCGCGAAACTGTTGCGCCGAAACAAAGCTGCCGTCGATCCAGATCTTTTCGGTGGCGGATTGCAAGTAGGGCGTCACGTGGAGTCCCACCCTGAGACCGGCTTCCTGGAGCATCCCCGCAATTGCGGCGGATACGGAACCCTTTCCCGAGGTACCCGCCACGTGGACCGCCGGGATGTTTCGTTGGGGATTATCGCAGCATTCGAGGAAGTTCCGCATTTCGTCCATACGCCTTTGCGGATCTCGCACGTAGCCCTCGGGACGGTCCATTGAAATGCCCATCCTTATGAGACCTTCATTGATCTCCTGCTGCGCGTTGAGGTATCTCTGGTACGGCGTCATGGAGATATGGATACGCCAAAAGGAAGTCGGATGTCACGTGGGATAATGGAGATGATTTGAAGATCGAGCGACTCGTACACCGCCGCGTGGGAACAGCCCTTCGTCGCCACCGGATGATCGAGGAGGGCGACAGGATCCTGGTAGCCTTTTCCGGTGGTGTGGATTCCTTTGTCCTCACTCGGATTCTGGCCGAGAAGAGGAGCGCCATTCCTGTCAAATTCGAGTTGATGGGGTGCCATGTGGCGACGGACATCGTCGATATGAAGGAAGGTGGTTGGGATCTCTCTCAAAAGTTCTTCGACGATCTCGAGATCCCGCTGCTCAGGATGGACGTGGAGGTTACCGGCAGGAGCGATCCGGGAAGGCCAATGAACTGCTTTTTTTGCGCCATGCAGCGACGCAAGGCCCTGATTTCGCAGGCGTTGAAAAACGATTGTACCAAGATCGCCTACGGCCATCATCTCGACGACGTCATCGAAACCCTGCTCATCAACATGTTCTACAACGCTGAGATCTCCACCATGCCGGCGCGGCTGGAGCTGGACAACTACGATCTGGTGATCGTCAGGCCCCTGTGCCTGGTCAAGGAGAGCGAGGTGAAGAGGTACGCGGCGCGCATGGGGTTGGAGGCGGTGGTGGAGCCCTGTCCACACGGGGACAAGGGCAAGAGGGCGCGCGTGAAGCAGATGATTAACGAGATGGCCAGAGAGGACGGGCGCGTGAGGGATAACCTGGCCGCGTCTCTGGGTAGGATAAAATCGGGTTATCTGCTAGAAAAGTTGAGATAGAGGATGTTGTTGTTTCCTGCTTCTTGGGGAGGGAGTATGCGACGAGTCGTTGCGGTCACTCTTGCGATTCTGGTTTTCGGCCTGTGCCATGCAGTTTGCGCTCAGGCGGATGATTCACAAAAGGCCGAGGCCAGGAAACACTTCGACGCGGGCAAGGGGTTGTTGAAGGTCGAGGAGTTTGTGGCGGCGGCGGCCGAGTTCGAGGAGTCGGTGCGGCTGTTTCCCACAAGGAACGGGTTGTTCAACCTTGCAAACGCATACAAGGGCATGGGCCGCTACGACAAGTCGCTGAAGGCCTACGAGCGGCTTCGAACGGAGTTCGGGGATCGGCTCGGCAAGGAGATGGAGCGGAAGGTCGCGCAAGAGGTCAAAGACATTGCCGCGATGCGGGCCTGGTTGATCCTCAAAGTGGACCAGCCACAAGCGCCCATCGATATCGACGGACTCCGGTACGGAGAATCCCCCATGCGGGAAGCCCTCGTGTTGGGGGCCGGCTCCCATGAACTGAAAATTACTCTGGACGGATTCGAGCCGTTCTTGACGGAGGTGACCCTGCTCGCCGGGGACAGGCAAACCCTTTCGGTGCAGATGGTACCAGTGGAGGTGGAGGCTCCAATAGAAGATGAGCCAGAGCCCGAGAAAGCCGATACAGAACCCGAGCCAACCCCGGAACTGGAGCCTTTACCCGCAAAGAAAGGGTGGTCGGGCCTTCGCAAAGGCGGAGCCGCAATAACCTGTATTGGAAGCACAGCCCTCCTTGGCGGAATTCTCACCGGCGTCACGGCATTGACAATCGGTTCGAGTCTCGAAAAGGACTGCCCCGATGGAATTTGCACACCGGAAAAGAGCGATCAAATCGAGGGCATGGGCAACCATGCGATTGCGGCCGACGTGTTGCTCGGAGTCGGCGGCGCAATGTTCGTCACAGGAATGGTGATGCTGATAGTCGACAAGAAGAGACGCAAGCAGGAAAACATCTCCGACGTAGTAATTGCTCCCCTCACCGGGCCGTCCATGGGTGGCGCCGTCATTACAGGGAGGTTCTAGATGATGAGGTCATTCATCATTGTGTTTGCGGTGGCAGTCGCCGGCTGCCAGCTCTTCCTGCCCGAATTTGAAATCGTGGATGATGGGGGTACGGATTCGAATTCAAATCTTGCCGCAAATGGAGAAGCATGCTCACAAGAAACCGACTGCCAGAGCGGGCACTGCCTCAACAATGTGTGCTGCCCCCCCGGCGGCGAGTGTTGCAATGAAAACGTCGGCTGCGGTGTCCTGGTCTGCGACCTGGTCACTTTCACATGCTTCACCGAGTGCGCCCCGGGTGGGGAGGAGCACGATGAATACTGCGTCGAGGGTTTTCACTGCGACGCCGACGTTTGCCTGGAGGACATTGTAACCGGCGATTGTGACGAGAACTCCGACTGCGTGAGCGACGAGTGCATAGATGACAACTGCTGCGAGCATGCGGGGCTCTGTTGCGGAGGCGACCAGGATTGCCCGGAGATGTTCGACGGCTGTTCGGTAAACAACACCCAGACCTGCGTGTTCTCCCCGTTCTCATTCCCCGACACGGGGCAGGCGGACGACTGCTACGATTCGAGCGGAACGCTAGTGGATTGCTCCACTATATCACCGGGCGCGGAGTACTACGGGCAGGACGGCCACTATCCCGGGCCTGGACGCCTTTACGACGATTCCAATACCGATTGGATTGTTGATCAGATAACCGGGCTTTCATGGACGGTGGGCCCGCTTTCTCAGGATGGTTGGGATAACGCTGTCGTAATATGCGGCCAAGAGACTGCGGGCTCCAAGACCTGGAGACTGCCAAAGCGCCATGAGTTGTTGAGCATCGTGGACTATCGCAGTGGGGGCGGCGTCGGGGTGGATTCCGTCTTTGGTTTTAGCCCTGACACTGTGTTGGTGTGGTCCGTTGAATCAACGGGCGACAACTCGACCAAGGCATGGGCGGTTGACTTCGATACCGGCGATCTTATGCGCGCTGAAAAGATCGACACCGGTCCACGGTATATTTGCGTGGCGGAGAACTAGATGATGAAGAAATTTAGAAACAACATTGTTTACCTGCTCGCCGTGGCCGCGATGGTGCTCGTTTCGTCCGTCTGCCTGGCCATCGATCCAAGGTACAACATTGATGGAACCGCCGAAGAGCCCATAGTAACCGATCACATCACCGGGCTGGGGTGGCAGCAAAACACGACTCTCGGGGACGGAGGCGTAAACTGGATGGACGCGCTGGCTCACTGCGAGGGGCTGTCATACGGAGGCAGCGACGACTGGCGGCTGCCCAACGTGACTGAGCTAATATCCATCGTCGACGAGAAGAGGGCGGAAGCCCCGGCCATCAACCCCGTCTACTTTCCAGGCTTCGACGCCGAAGGCGGTCACTGGACCTCCACCACCTCCAGGAAAACCGGCACTTCCGCATACATTGTCTACTTTGGTGAACATGACAGCACCCTGGGCCGCGGCGGCATGAGCGCGGTACCCAAGACGGTGTCGGCGCTGGTGTTATGCGTGAGAGGCAACGAGTAAACGTGGAGGAAGATAAATGAAAAATATCCTGCTTTTCACTGGAATGCTGTTTGTATCGGCATCGTTTTTAGCGTGTGACGACGAAAAAGCCGCGACGGATGAAAACGACTCCGGAACCGGGGACACGGACACCGATGGCGACGGGGACACCGACACGGACACCGATGGCGACCCACTATTGACCTTCTCCCCATGGAATGTCTCTGAAAACAAGACCAGGTTCCCCCTGCCGGTCCAGGCGGGATCAATGCGCGCCGACAGCGTAGTCCTCGTCGGACTCAGCGCCAACGTGGATCAGGTCCGGCTGGTGATCTGGCCCAGGGCATCCGAAGGGTCGGAGGTTACGTCCGTCGCCAACCGCGATGTCCCTCCGGCGGACGGCTATCTCAAGGCCGTGGTCGAAGGACTGGAGTCGGGGAGCTGGTATCAGTACGCCTTCTTCGTCGACCAGGGCACCGACGATTTCACCGAGCGTTCCGTCATCGGCCAGTTCCGCACCGCCCTCGCGCCGGGCGCCCTGGAGCCCGTGGTGGTCGCCGGAACCCACGGAACCAACGGTTCCTACAAACCGTTCACCGCTCTCGAACTCACCGCGCAGCACGATGTCGACGTCTTCCTCCAGCTCGGCGACTTCACTTACAACGACGGGGCCGAGACTCTCGCCGCCTTCCGCGCCTCCTGGCGAACAAACGTGGACGACCCGGGGTACTGGGCCATCCTGCCCCATGCGGGTCAATACGTGATCATCGACGACCACGAGGTGATGGACAGCGACTCTCTGCCCGGCGCCCCTTCGGCAGTGGTGGAAGCGGGGCTGCAGGCGTTTTACGAAAACACGCCGGTCCTCAAGGGAGACAGCGGCAGCTACTGGGACAGCTATCGATGGGGCGATACGGTGGAGTTTTTTGCCCTCGATTGTCGCTACGAGCGCGATTCGACCACCAATCAGTACATCAGCATCGAGCAGATGGAATGGCTCAAGCAGGCCCTGTCCGACAGCCCCTGTCACTTCAAGGTCCTGCTCAACTCGGTGCCCATCACCCAGTGGCCGGCGGTGTGGGTCATGGCCTACGACCGCTGGCAGGGGTTCCCGGATCAACGGCGGGAGCTGCTCGATTACATCGCGGACAACAATATCACCGGAGTGTGGTCTCTTAGCGGAGATTTTCACGTGGCCTCGGTAGGTCTGGTGGACACGACGCCGCCGGACAACGCCATTCGCGAGGTGCTGATGGGTCCCGGAGGCAACAAGGGCAACCCGGCCTGGACGCTGTATCAGACCATGCCGGAGACCGTGGCCCCGTCGGCCCAGTTCGACTTCTTCTACGGCCTGCCCACGGCGACGATCGTCACCTTCGATCCGGTCGCGGATGAAGTATTTGTGGAGTTCTTCGACGACGTCACCCAGCAGGTGCTTTTCACCAATACATACTGACCCTTACAGTCAAGGGGCCGGGCTTTACTGGCAGCAGAGGGTGCCGGCGGTGTAGTTGCCATTGCAGCCGCCGAAGTATTCGTTGGGGGAGGTGGAGTCCAGTCCACAGTTGCGCCAGTTGCACGCGTTGCCCTCGGGATCGTATGGAGAGCTCGCGCAGACCCGCATCGGCGCCGAGGTTGGACTGCAATCGTATCCTCCCGATAAGGTGGCGTAGCAGTTCCCGTTATCGTACCCGCCGTACTGGAGTTGATTGTCGGTCCAGTAGTGGTGGTAGGGCGCGAGTCCTCCCCGCATGGCAACCCACTGTGCGGCGGTGCAGGCGAACCAACCGGCGGCGCACAGATTGTCTCTATTCGCCCATGAGACGTCCCCGGCGCATCCCACCATGAGGCCCGAGGAGAAGACGTCCTCGGCGCTTCCGTCCTGGCAGGCACTGTCGGCATCGGTGTCGGAGTCGGAGTCCGAGTCAGTGTCAACATCCGTATCAGTGTCGGAGTCGGTGTCAACATCCGTATCGGTGTCGGTGTCCGAATCGGTGTCACTGTCTGTATCCGAGTCGCCATCGGAATCTGAGTCCGAGTCGCTGTCCGAGTCGGTTGAGTCACCGACACCCGGTGGCAAGGCGGGTGGCGTGTTGCTGCAACTCCAGAGCAACGCGATGCTCAGCGCCAAGAGTAGATGCCTCATTTCCTATGTTCCTTTCACATCGGTACTGCAATGCTGTATAATTTTAGCATAATGGTTATCGCATAAAAATGGGGATAAACAATAGGAGCGACACTGTGACGTCGTTGAAGAGAATGAAACATACCTGGACAGCTATCATGATGATGATTCTCTGCGCGTCGGCATGTAAGAGCATTTCCAACGACGGGGAGACGGCCGATACAGATACACACGATGATTCAGGCACCGACGAAGATTGCGGCGACCTGGACGAGGTATGCTGCGCGCAGAACATCTGCAACAGTTCCGATCTGGTCTGCGTGGGGCTCACGGAACAGGAGGCCCTTTGCCTGCTTCAGTGCGTGCCGCCGTTCTGCACTGAACAGGGGCTCGACGAGGCCCTCTGCCAGGATGTGTCCGATGGGGCCGGGCTGGGCGCATGCTTCTCGGATGAGGATCTCGGCACCGGTTCGGACCTCGACAGCGGCAACGTCTGTGAACTGGACACATATCAAAATTTCTGCTGCCCACGTTCCATGGGCGGAACCGACTCCGGTGACGCCCCCAATGCGCCTGCGGATGCCCTGTGCAACGGCGTCGACATGTCCACCCTGGAGGAGGCCACATCGATGGACGAATTGTTGAGTTCGCAGGTGGGTAATTGTCTCGACAGCTCCGATGGGACCACTCAGTGGTGTGGAGTACCGTGCGAGGCCCAGGAAACCTGCGATTCGCAGCACGAGTGTTTCGGTCTCTTCGATGCCGACGGGAACTACCAGGGATACGGGGCTTGCATACCCGACAGCTACATGTGAGATGAATAGAGCAATTTTCTTTCTTGTGACTGCGCTCACGG
>JAUXHN010000090.1 GCA_030621515.1 Deltaproteobacteria bacterium
AGAGCCCTAATGGCTTTTTCTGAAATGTCTTTTCGTAGGCCTCGGGCCTTTTGTGTTCTTCATTTCTGGCCGCGGGATTTACTTCCGCGGGACAGGGCCAGGCGAAATGCATCGTTGAATATGTGATAGATCTTCAGAGCTGCGCCCCTACGCCCTCAGACCATCGACGATTTGTAATATCGATTGCGTCTGGCGGGTCAAGGTGCCCGTGTACCGCCGTATGCGGGCCGACAGTCTCACGAAATCCCCACCGCGATTGAAGGCGGCGACGGACCTCCCGAGGGCTTCGAGGATCGCGTCGGCCGAGTCGTCGCTTGCGATGATTCCGGATCCGCTCGCCAGTGACGGTTCCAGATCGACAGTGCATTCACTTGCCTCTGGGGTAGTCACCGGGACCGTACCACAGGACATGGCAGTTGCAGTTGTAAAGGGATCGGTCACAGAAACGCAAAAATCCGATCCCGCCATCGCCGCGAGACCGGGCGTGCCCGATGGAATGATCGCCAGTCGGTCCGAATAGCGAGCCGCGAGATCGTGAAGACTCACGCCCACGTTTTCCGGGGTGATTGCCGCCTGGACGTCGCCGCGCAGGAATTGCTCCAATGTTTTTACTACAACATCAGGATCCGCGGCCGTCGTCGGAAAAAAAACGAGCGGCACGTCGTTACGAATCGGGAGGCCCAACGACGCCTGGAAGGAGGTTTTTGCGCCAGTCTTGCCCGACGCAGAAATCGAATAAGCCGGTTCTCCCCAGAGAGGGAGAACCACCAACCGACCGGATGAGCTCACATCCGTTATCTCGGTGTTGTCGGCGAGTTCAATTGCCCGCGCGACTGTCTTTCCGAGGATGACGACCGTGTCGGCGTCTTTCACGCCCTTTTGCGGGATGTCGTTTTTCGACAAGACCAGTATATGAAGGTTGTTTTCCCTGCTCGCGTCGAGTCCGGGCACGAGAGCGCACTCCCGGTTGAAGGAGATGCAGCATGCCTCCCCGGTCGACACCGAGCCAATCGTCGTGAGGGCCGCCCTCGCGAACGCCTCGGCGTGCAACTCTTCATCGAGCTTGTCCTCGGTGTGCAGCAGATGGATCTCCACGCCGGAGGGCAGGCGCCCGTCGAATCTATGCCAGGAAACCGTGCGATCGCCCACGGCCACTTCGACAGGCCGCAGCCTGCGTGCCAGCGAGTGGTCATTTGAGTCCGTTTGCGTTTTCGTGGAAACGACCGCGTGAACGTCGTTGCCTCCCCTGGCCAGCTCGGCGGCCAGGGAGGAGACCCTCTTCCCTAAGCCGGATCGGTTGGAGAACGGGAAGATCTCATCAGCGATCAGAATGATGCGCATGGTTTGCCTTTGTCTAGAATGAAAGAGCTGGGGTTTACTTCATTGTGCTGCAGCAGGTCTCGCCGGAGGGGCAGCCCACCTCCTCTCCCCAGGAACCGGAGCATGGATCGGTGGTGCAGAAAAGGATCCCGCCACCGCCGGCGACGCACTGATCGGTGCCGATGCAGCATTCCAGGTTCAGTGAGGCGAGGCAGTTCCCCTGCTCATTGCCGGGCACGTAACCGCCCTCGCACGCACTGGCTGCAGCCTGGCAGATGCCTCCGAAGTGGGCGTAATCAAACAGGAAATCCACCATGCAATTCTGGCCTGCGTCCTGGGTGCCGGGGCCCGCGTCCGGATCGCCGAGATCGACGCAGCACCACCCGTTGTCGGGGCATCCCGCCTGAAAGCCCGGGAGCGATCCCTCGCACTCGGTGTCCTGACAGACGGTCATTCCGCTGCCGGCCAGCAAGCAAGCGTCTTCCGTCAGACAGCAGGTGAGCCCTGAGTTGCAGTCGCCCTGCGCGTTGTCGGGGCTCGTTCCGGCGGTGCATTCGCTCTCCGAAGCGGCGCATATTCCCTCGAGCGTTACCAGGTCCATGGCGTTAGCTTGACATGGATCGCCGACGTCGCCGTCGGCGTCGGTGTCGGTATCCGTGTCCGTCGATCCATCCATTCCGGCATCTTCGACGGGCACAACCTTTTTATCGTCGTCGCCGCACGACGCGAGGACTAACATTCCGGCCATTAACGACAAGCCAAAGATAAATGTAAATCTATGCATGGGTTTCCTCCTGATTGCCCGTGACATTTTGATTAGCCATAAACAGCATGTTCCATGACATAAAGCAATCGGTTCAAAATTATTCCTTTTTGGAATTTTTTTTCGTAGTTGAAGCGTTTTACCTTAACCACCGGTAACGGTTATGATTCCGACGGATTTGATATGAGCTACAGGTATGGACAAAAGGGAAGGGGGCAACCATTGCGCAAGACGTCACCCGCGTCTCGCGTGGCGAGGTACGTCAAGCGCTTCGTTCTGGTTGTGTTCTTTTTTTGCTTCGGTTGTGCGGCCGGCCTGGCGGTGGTGTTCTACTATTTCTCTCTCGGGCTGCCGGCCATCGGACCGTTGCTCGAAGGGTATGATCCCCCCCAGACTACGAGGATCCTCGCTGCCGACGGGACGGTGATCGGCGAGCTGTTCGTGGAGCGAAGAACGGTCGTTCCCATAGAACGCATACCGGATATCATGGTCAACGCGGTGATCGCGGCGGAGGACGCGGATTTCAGAACCCACGAGGGGCTTGACTATCCTGGCATGGTGCGCGCCATGTTCACCAACGTCACGAGTGGGCGCCTGGCCCAGGGCGCATCCACCATCACCCAGCAGGTGGCGAGGACGTTCTTCTTGACTCGGAAGAAGAAGTTCTCGCGAAAAATCAGGGAGATCCTGCTCACCAGGCGCATCGAGGAGCGTCTTACCAAGGACGAAATCCTTTATCTCTACCTCAATCAGATCAACTTCGGACATGCCCGCTATGGGGTTGCGGAGGCGTCGGCGTATTATTTCAACAGGGATGTCGAGGAGATCACGGTCGCTCAGGCCGCGTTGCTCGCGGCAATTCCCAAGGGACCGTCCATTTACGAGCCAATCGGGCATCCGGATGCCGCCGCAAAGAGGCGAGAGTATGTGCTCGGGGAGATGGCCCGGCGAGGGTTCATATCGGAAGCTCAAGCCGAGCTGTGCAAGGTGGCGCCCCTCGGCCTGGTCGATAAGGGCAGAAGGGATGCGGGGCTGGCGCCGGAGGTAGTATCGCGGGCGCTCAAGGAGCTCGAGGGCATAGTCGATCTGGAGACTCTCAAGCACGGTGGATACATCATCGAGACCGGGTTGGAGCCGGGGCTGCAGCGAGCGGCTCGGGAAGCAGTCAAAAAGGGGTTGTGCCAGGTGGACGAACGCCATGGCCGGCAGGCTCCCTTCAAGAAAAAACGATGGCGCAAGGGGGATCGGGGGCAGACCGGCGAACTGAAGACCGATCACGTGTATCTCGCCAAGGTAATCGGTCCGGCCGATTCGGGTGGTATGGTGGAGTTCGATCTGGGAGGGAGGCGCGGGCTCCTCGATCTGGCCCGGGCTGCACGATACAATCCAGACAAGTTGGCGGCGTCGGAGTTCGCCGTCAAGGGTGCTGTGCTTCGTGTTTCACTGGTTGCCCCGGCGCGCGAGGAGCAGCCGTTGGAGTTGAAAATGGAGGAGGGCCCGCAGGCGGCGGTGGTTGCAATCGAGCCTCACACGGGAAGGATAGTCGCCCTGGTGGGAGGTTATCACGTGAAGCCCGGTGGTTTCGATCGCGCTACCGCTGCAATGCGTCAACCCGGGTCCGCATTCAAGCCTTTTGTCTACCTTCAGGCGTTGAGATACCGAAAGTACACGCTCGCGTCCATGCTCGACGATTCTCCGGAGACGGAGGGCGATTGGAAGCCCCGCAATTCACACGGCGACTCGTTCGAGGGGGCCGTGCCCATGAGAGCTGCTCTGGCGAGGTCCCTGAACCTCCCCGCAGTGAAGTTGATTCGCGATGTGGGGCCGGATCGTGTTGCGCAGCTGGCTTCCAGCATGGGGATTGATTCCAGGCTCGAGCCCGGGCCGGCCCTCGCGCTGGGCGCTTCGTCAGTGACGCCCCTCGAGATGGCCTCCGCATACGCAGTCCTGGCTGCCGGAGGTATGAAGCATAAGCCCTGGATCGTGAGGAAAGTGGTCGGCCCCAACGGGAAAGAGTTGCCCATGATCGGTCGCAAGGGAACCAGGGTCCTCGCCCCCGAGGAGGCCTACCTCATGACATCCTTGCTCAAGTCGGTCATAGACTCGGGAACGGGTAGAAAGGCGCGGGCTCTTGCGAGACCCGCCGCTGGAAAGACGGGCACGTCCAACGACGCGAAGGACGCCTGGTTTGTGGGGTACACTCCCGATATGGTCGCCGCCGCGTGGGTGGGGTTCGACGAGCCGAGGTCCCTGGGACGGAAGGAGTACGGAGGCCGTGCCGCTCTGCCCATATGGCTCGATTTCATGAAGACCGCGCACGCGGGTCGCCCCAGGACGGATTTCGAAGAACCGCCCGGCCTTGTGAGGGCGGTGATCGATCCATCGAGTGGGTTGCTGGCTTACGAGGACATGGAGGGCGCGGTCGAGGAAATTTTCATCGACGGCACCCAGCCGACGGAAACCGCCCTTCCGCCGGACATGGTGTCCCTCGAAGGGTTCATGCTGGAGCAGATCGCCGGAGAAGGCCTCATGGAGGTGGATGGAGGGCCGCAGGGCGGAACGGCTGGTCGGGACGGAGGTGCCCGATGACCGTCAGCGACCCAAAGTGTGCTGGACATGTGAAATCGGTTACAATAGAAAAGTAGAAGGCAAATGGAAAAACTGTTGACCAAGTATTTCTGGGTTTTCAATCTCGCGGCGCTTGCCGTCGTGGCGTTTCTCACGGCCAGCGGCGCGGCGGAGATGATCGCCTCCAGTGTTTCCGGGCTGCTCCCGTCGGCGCAAGCGAAAGCCGGGCCCCAGGGTTTGCAAAGATACAAGGTGGGCTCTTCGCAGCGTATTTCCTTGCGCGACGGAGGAGACATTCTCAAGCGGAACATCTTCGACTCGGAGACCGGTCCCATCATCCCCTTTGACGATGATGAGATGGAGCAGACGGTCAGCCTCGACGGTGACCTGCCCATCGTTCCCTGTACGGACGGCCAGCTCAAGCTCCTTGCGACAGTGGCCGCAACGAATGATCCCGATTGGTCCTTCGCTACCGTCCAGAACGGCGCGGATAAGATCTTGTACCGGATCGGCGACGATGTGAACGGGAGATTCGTTTCCGGAATAACATGGAGATACCTGTTTCTTCGGGGGAACAGCGATGAGTGCTACATCGATATGTTCGGTGTTCAGAATGAGCCCGGGAAAAGGCCGGTCCGGGCAAGGGGGGGACTCGGGAGTGGGGCCATGAAGGATCGGATCACCGTCGACGGCCCCAACGAGCGAACCGTGGATCGGTCGTTGTTGGACGAGGCGATGGCAAATCCGACCAAGTTCGCAAGGTCCGTTCGGGTCAGGCCGTACAAGAAGAACGGCGAGGTCACCGGCTTTCGGCTCCGACGGATCAAGAAGGGCAGCCCCCTCGAGATTCTCGGCGCCAAGAAAGGTGACATTATCCACGGGGTAAACGGGGTGCCTCTCACCAGTGCCGACCAGGCGCTATCGATTTATTCGGGAATGCGAACCGAAAGCCAGTTCGTTTTCGACATCACCCGCAAGGGAAAGAAGATAACGTCAAAGGTCAACATCAAGTAGTGTCAACGATAATGCCCATCCTGCGCCCGGATCCGTGATAATATTGAGGGGACTAAATCAGGGTACACCAGGAAGCGCTCGGTAAGTGCGCGAGCGTGAAGGAGAGAACCATGCGCCGGCATATGTTCATACTCGGTATTTTGATCGCGGGGTTTGCTTTGGCGGGATGTGCTTCCATGGACAGCGGTTTTGGGGATGGACCCGATTCGGACAGCGACTCTGATTCCGATAGCGATTCGGACTCGGACAGCGATTCGGACTCGGACAGCGATTCGGACTCGGACAGCGATTCTGATTCGGACAGCAATTCTGATTCCGACACGGACAGTGACACTGACAGTGACACGGACAGTGACACTGATACCGACACGGATACCGACACGGATACCGACTCGGGATCATATTGTGGCGACAGTAGCTGTGATTCGGGCGAGAATCCGGACAACTGTCTGGCCGATTGTCCTACTACGTGTGGCGACGGTTACTGCATCGCCGCCGCCGGGGAGGACATGTGCACCTGCGAACCCGACTGCGGTTTGCACTGCGGCAACGGATTGTGCGACTGCGGTGAGAACCCCCTGACTTGCCTTGTCGACTGCTCAACCACCTGCGGCGATGGTTATTGCATCGCCTCCGCCGGGGAGGACATGTGCACCTGCGAGCCCGACTGCGGTGCGCACTGTGGCAACGGCTTGTGCGACTGTGGCGAGACTACATGTGATTGCCAGGTCGACTGTGGTTATCACTGTGGCAATGGATTGTGCGACTGCGGAGAGACCGCCGCCACATGTCCCGCCGATTGCGGCAGCAGCGTGGGAGATTGTTGCACGGTCCATTCCACTCCGGGTTGTACCGTCTATTCAATTCAAACGTGTGTCTGTGCCGTCGATTCATACTGCTGCACTACCTCCTGGGACTCCCTCTGCGTGAGCGAAGTGGACAGCATTCCCTGCGGCAGTTGTTCCGGCCTCCTGCCGGAGGATTCGTGCGATATTTCGGAGTGTGGGGGCAGCGGAGGAAACTGCTACTGTGACGCGGCCTGTGTTTCCCTGGGAGATTGCTGCGTGGACGCCTGCTCGGTTTGCGGCTACTGCTGATTAGTGCCCATCCCAGAAGTGCCCTTTTCGACCTCGCTCGCGGCGAGGGCGCCGTCTGCGGCGTTGCCCCAAACTTGAAATAGCGTTGCTATTACTGCGTTTGTGTCGCCTTGCATCCGAACCCCCGGCGCTTCGCGAATGCCTTCAAGTGCATTCCGGGATGGACACTGATTATTTATCGATAGGTGGGTGACCCGGGGGGAGCGCCGGCCTGGGTTTCTCCTTGTCGGCCTTGCTCGCGCCCCCGTCTTTGGGTGATTCAACCTCTTTCAGCGTGCCGAAGATGATGGAATCGAAGGTCCTGCTCAGGGAAGGGCTGGTGAATTTGGTCATCACCAGTGACTCGGCGATTTGCACCTTCGCGCCGACCTCGACCCTGGTCTGGGGTATTGCCGCCCACAACTCGGTGCCGTTGTCGGTTTTCAGTTTTATATACGTGTAATTCGGGACATTCATTGTCTCGATGATCTCGCCCCCGTGGATCGGTTTCTCGCCGGCCGGTTGTACCGCCTTGCCGCCCATTGTCCCGCGCGGCGGCATCTGGTGGGGGTTTGTGGAGCCGGTCGCTCGGCCCAGCTTGTCGATATCCGGATCAACCTCTTTTGACCCGTTACAGGCGACGATAAGCAAAATCGGTAGTAATACGAGAATGTTCTTCATTTTCCGTTCTTTCATGTGTATTGTCCCACGTTCGATTGCGTTGAGTTTCGCAAGCTGACAAATGTCATTCTTTACCCCATTTACGGAGTATACATTGCGTTTTCAAGTCATTTGTTGAAACAGAAAGAAATGTCAACATTTTGCGTCACGAACAAGGATTTTTCAGACGCAATTTCGCCACTCTGGGAGGAAAGAGGGAGGTAAAATGAATATCGCTATCATGGGAGTTGGTTTCTGCGGGTCGTTCCCGGCGTCGGGAGGGCTCTCGTACCGCGAGCTTATCGCCAGGGCCGCAGCAATGGCCTATGCGGACGCGGGCATCGAGGCCGAGCAGCTCGACGGTGCAGTCTCCGTCGAGGAGGATTTCGTTTCCGGTTATTCGATCGCCGATGAGTATGTGCCGGATCAACTCGGAGTGCAGCGCAAGTCGGTTTACACGATCTGCGGCGACTTCCTTCACGGGGTTTGCTCTGCCGCGATGCAGATCAACACCGGGCAGTTCAAATTGCTGGTGGTCGAGGCCTACAGCAAGGCGAGCAACATCCTTACCAAGGACGAATTGCTCCACTTCTCCTATGATCCGATCTGGAACCGGCTGGGCGTTACGCCCAATTACCTTGCCGGTATTGAGATGCAGCAGTTCATGGAATGCTCTGGCTATGGTCCACAGGACGTGGCCGAAGTGGTGGTGAAGAACAAGACCTGCGGCGTCGGCAACGCATTTGCGCCGTACGGAAACAACATCAATGCTCAGGACGTGTTGCTGGCCCGTCAGGTGGCGGCGCCGGTCACCGAGCAGATGATCGCCAGGCCGGCCGACGGTGCTGTCGTAGTCGTTCTCGGAGCGACCGATGTGGCGCTCGAAACCGCCCGCAATCCCGTCTTCCTCAGCGGAACCGGTTGGTGTTCGGGCAACTCGGTGATAGAGCGGCGCGATCACGCAGTTTCCGAAGGGACCATCATCGCATCTCAGATGGCTTACAAGGAAGCGGGGGTAAAATCGCCCGCCGAAGACATCGATGCTTTTTATGTTTCAGACCTTTTCGCGCACCGACAGCTGATGCACCTCGATGCTCTCGGGTTCGCGGGCGATTCACTCGCGCGCGTCAACCCGGACGGCGGCTCACTTGCCGTTGGAGACCTGTTCGAGGCCAACGGCGGCGCACGCCTGGTCGACGCCGTGAATATGCTCCGTGGTGAAGCCGGCTCACGCCAGATCGAGGGAGCCAGGCGAGTGGTTGTCCAGGGATGGCGCGGCCTGCCGACCGATTCCTGCGCCGTGGTGGTTCTGGACTCGGAAAGGAGGACGTCATGACCAGCAAAACCATGGGTAACCGCGTCGCCGTGATTGGCGCCGGCATGACCCGATTTAATAGAAGGGCCAAGGAATCGTCTGGAGAACTCACCTCAATGGCAGTCGAGATGGCCCTCGAGGATGCGGGTCTCACGATTGATGACATTGACTGCGTCTGCCTGGGCACAGCGCCCGACGCGTTCGACGGCATTCACATGAACGGCGAGAACCTCATCGCGGGGGCGGGCGCGCGCAACAAGCCGTACATGCGCCATTACGTGGGTGGCGGCACCGGCATCATGAGCCCGATCCACGGCTGGATGCACGTAGCCTCGGGCAAGTTCAAGAACTGCCTCGTGGTCACCGAGGAGAAGATGTCGCCGTGCGTCCCGCACCCGGCCGGCGCGTTCATCACCATCTTCGACCACACTACCGAGCAGCCGCTCGGGCTGACCCTGATTCACATCTTTTCCATCGAAATGTGCCGGTTCATGCATACATACGGCTACACGGAAGAGGAGATCGCCAGGGTTTCTGTGCTCTGCAAGAAAAACGCCCTCGACCACCCGGCCGCTCAGATCGCCGAGGAGATCAGTGTCGAGGACGTAATGAATTCACCGGTTCTCTCATGGCCGGTCAAGAGGCTGGACATCAGCCCCACCTCGGACGGCGCCTGCGCAATCGTGCTGTCCAACGAACATTTCGCTCACTCCCTCAAGAAGGCGCCCGTGTTCATCGAGGGTGTAGGCTTTCGCCTCGATACCGCGTACTGGTGCACACGAGATCTGGCCTACCCGACCTACGTGGCGACGGCTGCGGCCGACGCGTACCGTATGGCCGGGATCACAAAGCCGGCCGAACAGATTGACATTTTCGAGCCCTACGACCCGTTCGACTACAAGGCGCTTCACCACATGAACGCCCTGCTCCAGGACAAGAGCGGTCGGAAAATCAAGGATCTTCTGCTCTCCGGCGCTTTCGAGCGCGATGGATCCCACCCGATGTGTCCGTCCGGCGGCGCCCTCGGTGTGGGCAACCCGATCGCCGCAACGGGTCTCATGAAGATCGCGGAACTCTATTTCCAACTCTCCGGTCAGGCCGGCAAACGTCAGGTCAAGAAGGACGCACATCGTGGTATCGCCCAGGCCTGGGGCGACCTGATGCAGGTGGGCACAGTGGTGGTGATGAGTTCCGATGGCGCGATGCCGACGTTCCAGAGCAACTGGAGCAACAAGAAGGCCGATGACCTTCCCGGCACGCCGCTCAAGGACGTCAAGGACGTGCCGCATATCGCCGACAGCCCGGACCTGCGTTACTCCTGGGATAACGGCCTCGCCCTGACCACCTACCTGGACGGTTTCAAGGAGGGCAAGATCCGGGGTAGCCACTGCCGTAACTGCGGCCGAATGATGATCCCGGCGAGGGCATTCTGCGAGGTGTGCAACCTCAAGGACGTGGTCGACTACTATGACCTGCCGGACACCGGCACGGTGATGACCTATACGCTGTCTTATGTCGATTGGGACTCCTCCAAGCTGCCCGACGGCAAGATGAGGATCTTCGCAGTGATCGAAATCGACGGGGCCGGAGAGGACATGGGCCTCATCCACTGGATCGACGAGGTCGACCCCAAGAAGATCAAGATCGGCATGCGCGTCAAGGCGGTGTGGAAGCCGGAGAGCGAGCGTGTGGGAAATGTGCTCGACTGCAAATACTTCCGCCCGCTCAAGGACGGCGAGAAGGCCGACGACAAGCCTGTCCGGATCAAACCGGTAGAGCTTCACACCGAGACCGTGAAGGCCTTCCCGGGCCGTATCCCGCTGAGCTACCTGTACACGGCGGGCATCGCGGGATCGAAATTCTATGATGAACTGGCGAAGGGCAAGCTGACCGCTACCCATTGCGCCAGTTGCGACTCGGTGTTCCTGCCGGCGACCGCGTTCTGCGAGAAGTGCATGGTCGTTCTCGACCCGGAAAAGGACGCCCGCAGCGTGGATCCCAAGAGCGGCATGGTCATCGGCTGCACCGTTGTGCACGAGGATCGCTCGGGGCACACCCTGGATAAGCCCAGGGTCGTTGCCCAGGTCGCCTACCCCGGAACGGTGGGCACAGTTCTTGGCATGCTTGATATCGACGATGCCGACGAGGCCGAGATCGGAATGATGGTAGAACTCACCAGGGCCAAGGCTACCGGTGCCGAGCACGTGGTGTTCAAGCCCGCGCAATAGGCTCTTTACCCCGACGATCCCCACCTTGTCATTGCTTCCAGTTTGACTGCATACTCGTTATATGAAAGCGGGTTTCCAACAACCTCCCCTTCCCCTCTCGGACACCAGCCCCGAGGCCCAAAAGGTCCAGATCGACCTGTTGAGCGCAGCGGGCCTCCAGCGTCGTTTTGCCCTGGTGCGATCCCTGAGCGAGATGGCGTCCGCTCTATCCATGCGGGCAATAAGGCGGGCGAACCCGCACGATGATGAAAACCAGATAAAAATACGTTATGCGCGGCTGCACTATGGTGACGAGCTGGCGAACCGCCTGGCTGAATACATGAATCGAAACGCCACATGACCGCTCCGGATATCCTCATTGCGCTCGAACCGGTGGCCGAGGCGTTTGAGCGGTTGAGTGTGCGATACCATGTGGGAGGATCCGTTGCCAGCTCTGCGCAAGGAGTGGCCCGGGCAACGCTGGATATCGACCTGGTGGCCGACCTCGGGGAATCCGATGTCTCCGGTTTTGCCCGAGATCTCGAGAAGGAATATTACCTGGACGAGCAGGCGATTCGCGATGCCGTGCGGCGACGAACGAGTTTTAACCTCATACACCTGGAAACGATGGTGAAGATTGACGTGTTTGTGTTGAAAACACGCCCGTACGATCGCGAAGCCTTCGGACGGATGATCGCCGATACCCTCCATGAAGGAGACGATGCTCGGAAATTCTATCTCGCGACGCCGGAAGATATAATCCTCCACAAGCTGGAGTGGTTCGAGATGGGCAACAGGGTTTCACAACGCCAGTGGCACGATGTGATCGGTGTAATGAAGGTACAGGGGGATACGCTCGACCGGGTTTACATGGAGCGCTGGGCGCTGGAGATCGGGGTGCTCGATCTGTTGAACGAGGCGTTCGCCGAGGCGGAGGATTAGTTTGCCGGATTGACGAATTCAACAGCCGATAGTAGAAAAACGCGGTCGCGGTCTTTAACCCCATCCCGGCCCCGCCTTCGCCAAGGCTATGGCGGGCAGGCTTCCCGTGTAGTATGGGAAGGGGAAGGTGATGGAGGCCGGCTTCTAAGGAGAGCAAAGATGCTGATCGACATAGGTGAGCTGCACAAGGGTTCCAAGGTCGTTATCGACGGCGATCCCTGCACAGTGGTCGAGTACTTGTTCGTGAAACCCGGCAAGGGCACGGCCCTGTACAAGTGCAAGATCAAGAACATGATCTCCGGCTCCCAGTGGGACAAGACCTGGCGGTCGGGGGACAAGCTTGAGAAGGCCGACCTCGAGGAGCGCAAGGTTCAGTACCTGTACACGGACGGCGAGGAATACCACTTCATGAACAATGAGACCTACGACCAGTTCGCCCTGACTGCGGAGATGGTGGGGGATGCGGTCAACTTCATATACGAAAACCTCGATGTGGACATGCTCTTCTTCGATGGCAATCCCATCGACTTGACGCTTCCCAACTTCGTGGAGCTGCAGGTCGTCGAGTCCGATCCCGGAATCAAGGGCGATACCGCCTCCAACACGTCAAAGCCCGCAACGCTCTCCACAGGCTACGTCATCCAGGTTCCGCTCTTTATCAGCGAGGGCGAATGGATCAAGGTGGATACCCGCACGGGGGATTACTCGGAGCGCGTCAAGAAGTAGGTGGGGGTGGGTAAGCGGCTCTGCCGTTCCGACCTTCGTGCCGCGCCCTGATGAGGGCGCCATGAAATCTGTTCCTCCCTGCCTCGTTTTTCAATATGGGTAATCGGGGTCTGGCACTGACAGTTGACACATAGCTTTCTCTGGATCGCCGATGCCCCGCGTATGTCCCAGACACCTTTCCAAGAGGCGAGCGCGACCCTCGCGCGGCCAACCCACCTGGATATGTTCGATTGCGAGTGTGTACGGTCTTGACAAACAGGGAATGAGTTGTACTATTGTACAATAGGTACTTCAGGAGGCGAAATTGGATATTGTGATTGATACTTCGGCCCTGTTGGCGGTCATTGTGGATGAGCCGGAACGCGAGGAAATCGTCAACAGGACCGCCGGTCATACGCTCATTGCGCCGGCATCGGTGCCGTGGGAAGTGGGCAATGCCTTTTCGGCGATGTTTAAAAAAGGGCGTGTTTCTCTCGAGGAGGCCCAGGAGGGAGTTTCGATATTCGAGAGAATACCTGTCCGATATACTATTCCGGCTCTCGCCGCCTCGCTGGAAATCGCCCACGAATATGATTTGTACTCATACGACGCCTATTTGTTGGAGTGCGCGCTGAGGCGAGGCGCCCCTTTGCTGACCCTGGATCGCCGGTTGATCAAAGCCGGCAAGAGGCTGGGCGTCAGTTGTCTGGAGGTTTGATATGCACGTCTACACATATTCCGAAGCAAGACAGAAACTGGCAGAACTTCTTGATCGTGCGGCGATGACCGGCAAGGTTCTCATCCGGCGCAAGGACGGAAGCAGCTTCGCGCTGGTGCCGGAAAAAATATCAGAGTCTCCACTGGACGTGCCGTCTATCAATGCTCAAATTTCAACGAGGGAAATTGTTGATGTTGTTCGCAGAGGTAGAAAACGAGGTTCTTCCTGAGCACCGTCAAACGTATTTAGTCGTCATCGTGGTCATCATCATCGTCGATTTCAATCTCGGTGGCGTCATCGTAGGAGATGGTCAGTCCGAGCATGGAGAAGTTACTGGAGGTGATTCTGTACATCGCGCCCGCGATCTCGATTTCGGATTCGTCGGCGAGTTCGATTTCCTCGGCCTCGAACATGCCGTTCTCGTATTCGCCTTCGACCTCGACCCACATCCCGACTTCGAGGTCGGCGATCGTGAGGTGGTCGTCGTCGTCGTCAACCCGTTCAGTCTCATCATCGTCATCATCGAGGATCACGAAGTAGCCGGGCAGCAGCTCGAAGATGCCGCGGCTCGCGTCGATCGAGAGCACCTGCGCCGAGATCTCGCCTTCCAGCTCAAGGTCACTCTCTTCGTCGCAGTCCTCGTCCTCCCCCTCGTGCTCACCTTCCTGCTCGCAGTCATCGTCGTAGTCCCCGTCATCGTCGCCGTCGCCCTCCTGCTCGATCTCGAGGGCATGGAGCGAACTATCGGCGTTGATCTGAAGCTCGACTTCATAGAACTCGCCTTCGACCAGCACACTGGTGGGCAGGGGACAGCCCTGTATCGTTGCGAAAAGGCAGAAGACCAACGCCAAAAAAACGATACTTTTCCAGTTGATAGCTTTCATCGTGGTCTCCTTCTCGCTCGTCTGCTTACTCCCACTGTATTTCGATGATAGCACACTTTCGCCGCAACGGCTTGACACCTCAAGTTCAAGCTCGAATAGTGGACTCATGTCCAGCTCCAGCTTCGTTCATCTTCACCTCCACAGCCAGTATTCACTGCTCGACGGAGCGGTCCGGCTACCCGACCTGGTAGCGAAGGTGGCGGAACTGAAAATGCCTGCGGTGGCAGTCACCGATCACGGCAATATGTTCGGCGCAGTCGACTTTTTCCAGCAGGCGATAGCCGCCGGGATCAAGCCTATAATCGGGTGCGAGATCTACGTTGCGCCGAAAAGCCGGTTCGACAAGACCAGGCGCGGATCGTTTCATCTGGTGTTGCTCGCCCGCAACCAGGAGGGATACACCAACCTCAAGTACCTGGTCTCCATGGGATACCTGGAGGGCTTCTATTACACGCCGCGCATCGACAAGGATCTGCTCAAGGAGTATGGCGCCGGCCTCATCGGGTCCAGCGCCTGTCTCGGTGGAGAGGTGGCGCGCGCTTTTAAAAACGTGGGCTTTGACAAGGCCAGGGAGGTGGCGGCTGTATACAAGCAGTTGTTTGAGCCGGGGGCCTTCTTTCTGGAGGTTCAAAACAACGGATATCCGGGTCAGACCGAGTACAACAACGCACTTCGCAAGATCGGACAGGAACTTGATATCCCCTTGCTGGCTACCAACGACGTGCACTATCTCACGTCGCAGGACGCGAAGGCCCACAAGGTGCTGATGTGTATCGGGAAGGGTGTGACCCTCGACGATCCCAAGGCGGACAGCCACTACACAGACGAACTCTATTTGAGGGACGCGGACGAGATGCGGGAAGCCATGAAACACTTTCCGGACGCCGTGGAAAACACTCTCAAGGTGGCCGAAATGTGCGAGAACGTGGTCCCGACCGGTCCGCTGGAGTTACCGAACTACCAGGTCCCCGAGGAGACGACACTTGACGATTACCTGAGACGGACCGCACACGAAATGCTCAACCGGAGGTTCGAGGAGTTTGGCGAGCGTGACAAGAAGGTTGACACCAATCTGTACCGAAAGCGCCTGGATTCCGAGCTCGATGTGATCTGCAAGATGGGGTACCCGGGATACTTCCTCATCGTGCAGGACTTCATCGCCTTCGCCAGGGAGAAGGGCATTCCCGTCGGGCCCGGTCGCGGATCGGGCGCCGGATCGTTGGTGGCGTACTCGCTGCGTATCACCGATCTGGATCCAATCCCCCTGAATCTTCTTTTCGAGCGGTTTCTCAACCGCGACCGCAGCTCGATGCCGGACTTCGACATTGATTTCTGCAAGAACCGGCGAGACGAGGTAATAGCGTACGTTGTGAACAAGTACGGTGAGAACAACGTGGGGCAAATAGCCACCTTTCACCAGCTCAAGCGCCGATCGGTTGTGCGCGATGTGGGCCGCGTGATGGGCATGGCGTACGGGGACGTGGACAAGATAGCGAAGCTCATCCCCGACGATCCCAAGGTGACCTTGCGGCATGCCCTCGATCACGAAGATAGGTTGAAGAAGGCGCGGCGCGAGGATCCGGCGGTGAACGAACTCCTGGGCTACGCGCAGCGGCTCGAGAACCTCAACAGGCACGCGGGAATGCATGCGGCCGGCATCGTGATCGGCAACAGGCCCCTGTGGGAATACGTTCCGGTGTTTGCCGGCAGCGACCGAAATGCTTCGACCCGGCTGGCGAGCCAGTTCGACATGAATTTCGTGGAGTCGTGCGGCCTGGTGAAGTTCGACTTCCTGGGTCTGAAGACACTGACCGTCATCGACACGGCGGTGAAGCTTGTCAACAGCCGAACGGATCGAACCGAACCGCTGGATATCGGCCATGTCGATCTTGCGGATCCGCAAGTCTACGAGCTCATCTCATCGGGTCACACATGGGGTATCTTTCAGCTCGAGTCTCGCGGTTTTCAGGAACTCCTCCGCCGTCTCAAGCCGGATTGTTTCGAGGACATAGTCGCTGCGGTGGCGCTTTATCGCCCCGGGCCGCTCGAGGGAGGAATGGTCGATCAGTTCGTGGAGTGCAAGCACGGACGCATGAAAATCGAGTTTCCCCATCCCAGGCTGGAAAAGATTCTTCAGGAGACCTACGGCGTCATCGTCTACCAGGAGCAGGTGATGCAAGTCGCGCAGATACTGGCGGGCTATTCCCTCGGAGCCGCGGATGTCATGCGCAGGGCCATGGGCAAGAAGAAGCACGACGTGATGGCCAAGGAGCGGATGAGGTTTGTCTCCGGATGCGAACGCAACGGAATCGACAGCTCCAAGGCCAACGAGATTTTCAACCTGATAGACAAGTTCGCCGGGTATGGCTTCAACAAGAGTCACTCCGCTGCGTACGCGCTGATCACCTTCGAGACCGCGTGGTTGAAGACCCACTATCCGGTTGAGTTTCAGGCGGCATTGCTCACCTGTGACGCCGAGAACACAGACAAGGTGGCGGCGTATATCAGGGTCGGCAAGGAGATAGGGGTGGAGGTCGCGCCTCCGGACGTCAACAGATCCGAGGTGGATTTCTCCGTCATTCCCGGGGAAGGCGATTCCGGTCGGGACAAGATCCTTTTTGGTCTCGGAGCGATCAAGGGCGTGGGGGCTTCCGCCCTCAAGGCGATCTTCGAGGCCAAGAAGGACGGCCCGTTCAAGGATATCTTCGACCTGACGATGCGCGTGGATCTGAGCAAGGTCAACAGGGGAGTGATCGAGTCGCTTATCAAATCCGGAGCGTTCGATCCCTGCCCCTTTGGCAAGGGA
>JAUXHN010000167.1 GCA_030621515.1 Deltaproteobacteria bacterium
AGCCCGACAGCGATTACAGATTGAACCCAAAACTGGAGATTCTTGACAATTCGAATCGGGATTCTCTCAAGCTGCTTTTGCGCGCGTTTCGATATTTCAACTTCAACAATCACAAATACAGTGTACGTATTATTCACGTACAGTCAAGCCTTTTCGAAGGACTCAGAATTTTTAGATCGGGGGCACCCTCGGGGATTTACTCAAGGGATCCATCAAGAAGAAATAGGCTGACGGAGTGTTGGCCAGCCTGACCCCGCCCCCCCCTGAGAGGATCTCATTTCTCAGGCTCCTTCGATGATTGGGCGGTGTCCGTACTGAACAGATCTGGGAAGCCGTCGCAGTCGAGGTCGACCAACCGCTCTAGACTCGTTGAGAGGTCTGGCACTTCGACTTTTTGAAATGTGTCCGCGAGCGTGTAGACCTCACCGTATTCGCACCCATCACAGTTTCCGCCATTGAACCGCCACACAACAAGATTCGGATGCCCATCTCCGGTGATGTCAGTCCCTGGAATTAGCCATTTAATGCAATTGTAGTCCGCGCCGGGGCCAGAATCATCAGGATCTTGTGGACACCCACCGAGGGCGAAAATTTGGTCATTCCCTGGCTCCGAAAAGACTACCGTTCCATTGTGTTCGACTTCGAACAACTGTGCGTCGCGATCAGTGTCAATGTACACTACTGCTAGATATTGTCCGATTCGCTTTTCGGTCACAATTGCACCCTTGCCCCTCACGGCTTGACCACACCGATCACATTTGTCCTGAATAGGTTGAGGTCTCGGTCGCACTGGTCGGGTACCGCATCGGAGGTAATCCTCGATTTCGCCGAGTTGCAGGTCGGACCTAAAAGCCGGAAATTGATCGGGGAAAACCTCCCTTAGTGAATAGGCACTATCCAAATACGGACGGGCCTCTTCCCACCGCTCCAATTCCCAATAATGAAAACCAATCCATGCGTTGAAAGCCACACTCTCTGGCTTGTTCTCGACCCAAGAAAGTCCCTGGAGAAGTACGTCAATGGCGAGCAAATAGTCTTTGAGATAAAATCCCACGTCCTCGGTTTTCTGGATGTCTTGGCTAACAAACTCCTTCAAACACTGGCTCCAATGCCGGTGGTGTTGGTTCTTTGTTTCAACTATTTCTAATTCGGACTTTACTGCGCCAGATCTCCACACCATCTCAAGATCAGTTTGAATCTCCGTGCAGTGCTCTTGTCCCTTTTCATTGCCAGGATGCGAGACCAACTGTTTGGTTTCGCCGCCACAGCCGAAAATGAGGAACACTGACAACGTCGTGATGACTTTCGAACTCACTACTCCGACTCCTTCGGCACAGGGTGGGCCTTTGCATGGGTTCCCCCCGCATGGGGCCAGACACATTATAACAAGAATCGACAGGCGTCAGCGCATGAAAGGTCCGGCGTCCCTTCAGGACGCGTCCTGCTACGGCGGCCCTGCGCAGGATCTTTGGATTTATCACCTGGGTTTGAAAACCCAGGCTATATTCCCCCGCCGCTTAGCGGCGATCAAAACGATTACCTTTTTTCAGGGCGGGCTCGTCCAATAAGAGTCCCAGTCATTGTTTTTCCGAATTTCTAAGAAAAAGCACCTATTTTAACGATTCTAGGCAACCGGTGGCGCAAACGGCCGATTACAGGGGTGAAGGCTCTTAAGGGCAACCTAAATCCAGACAGGGACATAATGGCTAAAGTAAAGTCAATAGTCAGAGTTGGGACGATTCAGCAGCGAATTCTGCTCATTCGTGGCGATAAAGTGATTGTAGATGCCGATCTTGCAGAGGTTTATGGAGTCCCCACCCGACGCCTGAACGAACAGGTCAAACGCAACAAGAGCCGTTTCCCGGAAGATTTCCTGTTCCAGCTCACGCATGAAGAAAAGGCCGAGGTGATCGCAAATTGCGACCACCTCTCGAAACTCAAGTTTTCCAAGGCCCTCCCGTTCGTATTTACCGAACATGGCGCCATCATGGCAGCCAGTGTGCTGAATTCACCCAAAGCCGTGGAGGTCAGCGTGTTCGTTGTTAGAGCCTTCGTTCAGCTTCGCGAAGTCATCGCCGGCCACAAAGAGCTGGCCCGAAAGATCGGTCAACTTGAGCGAAAACTCTCCGGTCATGATGACCAGATCCAGGTCATGGTCGAGGCGATAAAGCAACTCATGGACCCCAAGCTCCCCCCACGGACCAGAAGAATCGGGTTCAACCAAGACTGACTCCGGAGGACGTGACGGGTCCGCCGTCGCTCGCGGACGCGAGCTATGGCGAGATCTTGGACCTTGGATGACGATCAAACCATCTACGGCATGTTTGTGATTCTGGGGCTCGTCTGGTCGTTGTCGGGTTTGAGGATGACTCCGTGGCCGGTTCTGCCGTCGACGAGTACCTGGATCGGGCTGTCGAAGCGAAGGTGTCGCAGGTGGTCGGTTTCAAAGTGGATTTTCTGGCGGTCGAGCCATTCGTGGTCGAGCATCCCTCCGTCTTCGCCGAAGTTGACAGTCAGGCACCCGACCCCGAACGAGGTGATGTTGTGAAAGAAATGAGATCCCTGCGAGGGATTGACCTTCATCCCCTTGAGCTCGGTCTCGACCAGGCAGGTCACATTGGTGATCTGACCCCACGTGACCGGTATGCCGAGCCGCCAGTCGGTGCTGCCCCAGCGCCCCGGCCCGATGAGCACGTACCGGCGTTCCTCCTTCTTGAGTCGCTCGTTGATCACGGCTACCTCGTCCGCGATATCGGGGGTGATCGCCCTGTTGAAGATATCGGGGACCACGTAAACGAGATCGGTGACAGGTTCGATCCGACCCGGGCCCATGGACTGGACCGACCGGCAGATAATCTGTTCCTCGGGGATGTCCTTGACCTCGTCCGCGCTGGAGGTCACCGACATGGGGCGGATCTGGAGAAACCCGAGCTCGTGGGGGCCGCTGCCGTCCGTGTTTAAATTCATCGCAAACTCTATCTCCACCGGCCAGGAAAAACCCGAGCGGCCGACCGAGAGAAGAAAGGAGACCGCCTCTCCGATCTTGACATCGTCGTTCTTGAGGGTTTTGGCCAGGGTGACCAGTCGCACGCCGTGGCCGTCGTCTCCGTCGCGAAGTGTCTGATCCCTGTGGGAATAAACGGATCCGACGACGTCGAAGGTTCCCTGTTCGGCCGCCGCGTCCAGATCGAGGGAAGTCAGATCGGAATCCATGAATGCCGGCATATCGTCGCGGTCTTCCGGTTGCTCCAGATCGAGGGCCCAGAAATCGCGCTGCGCGCTGTTCACGAAATCCCTTGTCGACATGATCTCGTAGATGGACGCCGGGCGCTTCGGTGAGAAGCGCATGCAGCGACCGCCATCCACGACAGCACGCCCCAGGCCGAGGACCGCGCACACCACGCCGTCGTCGGGGGTCATGTCCCCGATGGGATAGAAATTGTGCGATCTGGCCACGCCGGCGATGTCCGGGTAGAGGTAGCGCCCGTGGCGGCGCCCGACGACCTCCTGGATCACGACGGCCATCTTCTCTTCCTCGAGGCGGTTGGGAGTGACCGCGAGGTATTCCCTGGCCTCGGTGTAGAAGGTGGAGGCGTAGACGAGCTTCACGGCGGTGGTCAACTGCGCGAGCCGTTCCTCCAGTCGTTCGTGGTTGTTGGGGATCATGTACGTGCGATAGATCCCGGCGAAGGGCTGATAGGAGGCGTCCTCCAGGAGGCTGGAGGAGCGGATGGCCAGCGGGTACTTGACCCTGGCGAGGAAGGTACGCAGCGCCTCGCGGGCCGCCGAAGGAAGCCGGGCCGACATGAAGGCGTCGGCGATCTCCTGATTGCCCGCCTCGCCCAGCACGAGGTCGGTGAGCCTCTCGGACTCCATCAGCTGATCGAAGATCCCCGTCGCCAGCACCGCCGTGGCGGGAATGAAAAGTCGAACCCCCGGCACGTGGTTTTCGATGTTGTAGTCTGTAAACAGGGAGTTGAAGAAGGCGAGGCCTCGACCCTTCCCGCCGAGGGATCCGGTCCCTATGCGAACGAAAGAAGAATCGGCCTCGAAGGTCCGGTAAGAGAAATCGGAGACGATGCCCGCGCGGGATTTTGCCCGGTGGATCTTCAGGGAGGAGATGAGGTGCTCCCTGAAGCTCGACAGGGACGAGAACTCGGTCATCTTCTTCGCGCGGATGGCCGTCGCCAGGGCGAACTCGGTGCGCGCCATCAGCCAGGTGGAGAAGTCCTTCCTCCTGCAATGGTGGAGCAGCGATTCTTCGGGGATGATCCTGATGGCTTCGGCCAGGCTGCGCAGATCGCCCGCGCTGGTGACAACAGTGCCGTCGGGGCGTCTGAATACGAAATCTCCAAACCCCAGGTGCGCCTTCATGAACTCGCGAAGCTCGTGGAGGAAGCTCGGAGAGTTTTTGTTGATGAATGACGCGCCAATGGTCTGGGCGAATTCGGCGTTGGTCGCATCGGAGGATTGGATGAGCACCGCGTTTTCCGAGTGCTCCTTGCGGAGCAGTGCGGCGAAGTCGCGCCCCGCCGTGGGATCGTGCTTTCCGTTTCTGGGGAACCCGGCGTCGACTATGGCTCCCAGGAGATGATCCTGGTACTGATTGTAGTAGGAGATCGCCTCCTCGTATGACGTGGCCAGCAAGACCTTGGGCCGCGCGTGCATCCGCAGGAGCTGCTGCATGCGGTTGGCGCCCTCGGTCATGAGAGAGCGGGTCTGCATCATGATCTCGGTGTAGAGCATCGGGAGATACGATGAATAGAACTTCACCGAATCCTCCACCAGGATCAGGCACTGGACACCTGCGGCGCGCGCGTCGTGCCAGGCATTGAGGTGATCCTCGATGGACTTGATGATGGCCAGGAACAGGCGCACGTCGCCGCTCCACATGAAGACACGTTCAATGCTGGAGAGATCCTCCGATTCGAGGATGGCCAGCTCCTTCTGGCTGAAGGTGAGCAGGACGATGGGGAGGCCGGGCTGAATGGCGTGTGCCTGTTGGCCGAACTCCCGCTGCTTCATGTCGCCCACCCGCAGCATGGAGATGACCAGATCGTACCTGTCGGACTGGAGCCGCTCCAGCGCTTCGTGGGCCGTCGAGACCTTGTTTATCTGCGGCGCGTATCGGAGGTTGAGATCCAGGTAGTCGGAGAAAAGGACCTCCGCCAGGTGCCCGTCTTCCTCAAATGTGAATGAGTCGTAGTGGCTCGCCACCAGCAGGATGTTTCGGATGCGCCGGGGCATGAGGCGTTCAAACGGGATCACGAGATGTTCCCGTTTGTTCACAAGTTGTTTCAACACGTCGTTGGACATTCTCGCTCCGTCAGCTGACAGGATCGGCTATCCGCCTGCCGGGTTTCATCACCACGCCCCTGTTCTGACGACTGTTCACCGCTATCTCCAGCGGCTCGTCGAATCTGACGTGTCGAACGAGCCCGCTGCTGGAGACCGCCTCCGTGGCATCGAGCCAGTCCAGGTCCAGATGGCATCCGGCATTGTCGGAATCGATCGTGAAATAGGCTATGCCCAGGGAAGTCATGTTCTGAAAGAAATGCGTTCCCTGGGACGGCGCCACCTTGATATCCTGCATATCCGTCTCGATGATGCACGCAGCGCCGGAGATCTGGCTCCACTTGACCGGTATTCCCAACCAGCGATCCGCGCTGCCCCAACGCCCCGGGCCCATGAGGGCGAAGGGTCTTTCCTGGGCGACCAGGCGCCCGTTGAACCTGGCTATCTCCAGCGCGATCTCCACTGTTTTGGAGCGGTCGAAGGTACCGGCAGGCACGTACACTATATCTCGCACCGCCTTCACGTACCCGTGTCCAAGAGCGTTCTCGCAGATGCAGATGGCGTCCTTCGGATTGACATGCTCCAGGTCCATCCCCGCGTCGGTCACGTCGGCCACGACCGGCCGGATCTGCAGGAACCCCAGCTGATGGGGATCCTTGTGGGTCTTGCGGTAGTTCGCCGCAAATTCGATCTCGACCGGTCCGGAGAACGCGGCGCTGCCGATCTTCAACAGGTGTTCCAGGGCCCCGGCGAGATCGAAGGCATCGTTCTTCAGAATTCCAGCCATGGAGACGAGGCGCGGGCCGCTGCGGGAGATGCCGTCGTGGATGGCGAGGCTGTCGGCGTCGTACACGGACCCGACCATTCCCAGCGTACCGTCCTTCTCGGCCTGATCCAGACCGAGCCTTACGATGAAGGGATCCTCTTGCGCTGTCGCGCGGAGATCGATTGTGTCGTCGGCCATGTTCAGGGCGAGGAAATCGCTCTGAGCCGTCCTGAGCGTATCCCCGGGGCTGGAGAATTGATACAGCTTGCGCGGGTACCTGGGACAGAACCTCACGCTCTTCCCCCCGTCCACCACTATTTTCCCGAGGCCGAGAACCACGGACGCGACACCATCCTCGGAACTCATGTCCTCCATGGGGTAGTAGTTGTAGGAGCGCGCGACTCCGGCGATCATCGGGTACAGGTGATCTCCGTGGCGCCTTCCCACGATCTCCTGGATCACAACAGCCATCTTTTCTTCTTCGAGGCGGTTCTGCGTCGCGTTGACGTAGCTCCTGGAAGCGGCGTAGTAGGTGGAAGCGTAGACCAGCTTCACCGCGTCGCAAAGGTTCTCGAGGCGAACCTGGAAGTCATTGTGGTTGTTGGGGATCATATAGGTCCGGTACACGCCGGCGAAGGGTTGGTGGGAGCCGTCCTCCAGGAGGCTCGACGATCTGACCGCCAGAGGGTAGTCGATGCGCGAGAGAAAGGTACGCAGGGCTTCGATGACCTCCTCCGGCAGGTCGGTTTCGAGGAACCTGGAGGCTATTTCCTCGTCCGTAGCTTCCCCGAGGGCGAAGTCGGCGAGATGATTGTTCTCCATGAAATGATCGAAGATCTCTGTTGCGACGACGGCCGTGGGCGGGATGAAGATGTCGATGTCGGAGAAGCGCTCGTCGATTTCGTATTGTTCCAGGAGCGTATGAAAGAAAGCAAGTCCGCGGCCCTTGCCCCCTAAGGAGCCGGCGCCTATTCGTACGAAGCCGCTGGTACCCTCGAAGGTCGCCCCCGAGAATTCGGCGACAACCCCCGCCCGGGATCTCGCCCGGTGGCTCTCCAGAACCGATATCAGGTGACTCCTCATGTCCTCCGGGTTGTCGAAATCGGTGACGACGCCGGGGCGCAGCTCTCTGGCGAGATCGAACTCGGTCCGATTCATCAGCCAGGTGGAGAAGTCGTTGCGGCTTCCGTGATAGGCGATCGACTCGATTGGAACCGCCGCGAGGCGTTCGAGGAACGTGCGAATATCGCGGGCGGAGCCCACAAAAGTACCGTCCGGCATCCGGAACTGGAAGTCGGCGAAACCCATGTGAGCACGGAGGAAGCTTTGCACGTCATGGAGGAGAGTAGGGGATCTCTTGTTGATGAAGTGCCCGCCGATCTTCCGGATCGGCTCGGCGTTTGCTTCGTCCGAGGATTGCATGAGGATCGGTCGATCCGGGGTTCGTTCGCGCACAATTTTGGCGAATTCGATGCCGGCCCTCGGGTCGATCTCACCTCCCCTGGGAAAGGCGGCGTCCACCACCACACCAATCACGTGCTCCTGGTACCGTTCATAGAGACTGATACCTTCCTCGAACGTGGTGGCCAGCAGCACCTTGGGCCGGGCGCGCATTCGGAAGAGCTTCTGCATGCGGTTGAGGCCGTCGGACATGAGGGCCTGGCAATGTTCCATTAGCTCCCTGTAGAGAATTGGCAGATAGGACGAGTAGAACTTGACGTTATCCTCCACGAGGATCAGGGCGGGCACTCCCATCGTGTTGGAGTCGTGCCAGGCGTTGATGCGGTCCTCGACGCTCTTGATGATGGCCAGAAAAAGTCGGACATCGCCGCTCCAGATGAACACTCTGTCCGTGCCCTTGAGGTGTTTCGAGAAGCTGGTCGCCGCGAGATCGCGCGCGTTACTGGCCAGAAGGGCCAGGGGGATCTCGTCATCGAGGTCTCTCACCGAGCGGCAGAACTCGTCGATGTTGGTGTCCCCCAGCTTGAGCATGGAGATGACGAGATCGAAGGGGGAAGAGCTCAGCATCTCGAGAGCCTGCGCTGCGGTGGAGGCGCGGCGGATATTGGGGGCGTACCTGAGGTTGAGCTCCAGGTATTCCGAAAAAAGGCTCTCGGTGAGCCTTCCGTCCTCCTGGAATGTGAAGAAGTCGTACTGGCTGGAGACGAGCAGGATGTTCCGGACGCGCCAGGACATCAGGTTCTCGAAATCGACCGTTCTTCGGGATCGCGGCTTCACGAGTGATTGGAGAGTTTTGTCTTCCATCGTCGGGACAGTCTAACGCACCAGGGCCGGCAGGGCGAGCCGAAGAGAAGCCGAAGTGAAGTACTTGACAGGATTCGAATAAAGTCCGCAAATTCGGGGTCAAAGAGCACGATATGGGAAAAGAAATACCATTTCCACCCCTGTTGACCATCGCGGTCGTCCTTGCCATGACCGTGCCTGGTATCGTTTCGGGTGGAGAACCGGATCCCCCGAGCCGGTTGAGCGCCGATTTCGTGATGACGCGCACGCTCGTGGTGCTCTCCGACACCATCAGCTCCTCGGGGAATCTGACCCTGGGCGGCCCCGGCCTCCTGCGATGGGAGATGACCTCTCCGGCGCGCTCGGTGCTCGTGATCAACAAGGGAACCGCCTGGATCCACTATCCGGATATGGGCGTCACCAAGGGCTTCGATCTCTCAAAAGATCCGGTGATGAAGGTTCTATCCGAACATCTGCTGGCCCTGACCGGTGGGCAGTTCGACGAAATGAAGAAATTCTACGACGTTTCCGACCTCGCGGATGGGGTGAAGCGCCTGGTTCCCAGAGAGACGGCAGTCAGGAGCGTTTTTTTCGAGATCCGCGTGAAGATGGGCGCGCGGGGCGTGGCCTCGTGGGTGGAGATGGTATCGGGATCCGGGGATCTGACCCGGATCGTTTTCAAGAACGTCAATCTCGATCCCTCCACGGCTCCCGATCTGTTCGAAAAACCTGCGAATATGAGCTAGGCTCCGTTCATGAAGTCCAGAATATACACACGCACCGGAGACAATGGCACCACTTCACTCCTCGACGGCACGAGGGTATCCAAGGCGTCAACGCGGGTCGATGCCTACGGGACCGTGGACGAGGCCAACGCTTTTGTCGGCGCTGCGCGGGCCTTCGCCGACGACGAGCTTCTCGACGAGGTGCTCGGGTTCATGGAGCATCGTTTCTACAACTGCTCGTCCGTCGTGGCCGCGCCGCGCGGCGCCGGGCCTTCCGGTGTTTCTGTGAGGGAGGAAGACGTCGTGTTTCTGGAGCAGGCCATCGATCGTCTCGAAAAGGAGACGGGCGCGATCGAGGGGTTCGTCCTTCCCGGCGGGGGCAAGGCGGCGGCCTTGTTGCATGTAGCGAGGACGGTCTGCAGGAGAGCGGAGCGTCAGCTATGTCTGCTTCAGGATGAGGAGGGGCTGGACGAGATCGTGGTGAGGTTCCTCAACCGCGCGTCCGATCTGCTCTTTGCGGCAGTGCGGTACGCCAACGCAAGGGAACGCGGCGGAGATGTGCTGTGGGACGCGGACTATCCTGTTCCCACGCGAGGCTTTTAGACCGATTCTAGGGATATAGAAAACCGTCCACAATCGACTCGATATTGCTGTAGCTCCGATCCTTGCCGCAGACGAAGACTTTCGGGGTTCCGCCGACACTCTGCGCCAGTGCCTGTCCCTTGTCCCACTCCAGGAAGGC
>JAUXHN010000127.1 GCA_030621515.1 Deltaproteobacteria bacterium
CACGGCGGACACGTCCGGAAGAACGTAGAACGCGCCTTTCGGTGTCACGCACTCGACCCCGGGCATGGCTTCGAGTCCTTGCACGATGACGTCGCGGCGTTCCCTGTACTCCCGCAACCAATCCGGAAGAAAATCCGCCGGAGTGGTGATCGCGGCCAGCGCAGCTGCCTGGGCCATGGACGCCGGGTTCGACGTGGACTGACCCTGGATCTTGGACATGGCCTTGATCACGTCCGGATCGCCGATTCCCCAGCCGATTCTCCAGCCGGTCATGGCGAAGGTCTTGGAGACACCGTCCACCACGAATATCCGCTCGCCGCCATCCGAGGCCACGGACAGGGGTGAGACGTGCTTGACTCCGTCGTAAATGAGGTCGCGGTAGATCTCGTCAGTGATGATCCAGAGCCCCATTGACAGAGCCTTTTCGGTGATGGCCTCCGTGGCCTCTCTCGAGTAAAGTGCGCCGGTGGGGTTCGACGGTGTGTTGATAACCACGGCCTTCGTCTTCGGACCGGCGATCTTCTCCAGATCCTGCGGTGTCAGGGTCCAGTTGTTCTTCGCGGTTGTCAGTGAAAAGACGGGTTCGCCACCCGCGAGCAGCACCTGATCCGGGTAGGAAACCCAGTATGGTGTGGGAATCACCACCTGGTCACCGGGATCCAGCACAGCCTGGAAAAAACCGTAAAGCGCGTGCTTGGCCCCCACGGTGATGATCACCTGTTCCGGTTTGCAGCTCACGGAGCGAACTTCCTCACTCTGAGCCGCTACAGCCTGTCTGAGATCCGGGATCCCCGCCACCGGCGTGTAGCGCGTCATCCCTTCATCGAGGGCCTTTTTTGCGGCCTCGACGATGTGTCCCGGCGTGGCGAAATCGGGCTCCCCCGCACTGAACGAAATCACGTCCACGCCACGACTCCTGAGCTCCTGTGCCTTCTGCGTCACCGCCAGGGTCACCGAAGGTTTGATCTTTTCAAGTCGGCCGGATATCTTCGCCATGGTTCACACTCCTTTGAAACGATTCCGTTCATATCTCAATCCTGTTGCGTAGACAATCGAGATGAACAGGAGCACCGTGCCCGCAGGTGCGAGCGCTGCGGCCGGCGCGTCGATGATCCCGGCGTCGAGCAGGTTTTCGCCCAGGCGTCCCGCCACATGATAACCCAGAAAAATGGCGGCTGCGACCCCAACGGCCATTCCACGACGTCGCCATTGTCCCCGAAAAGCGAGAAACATGGTCACGAGCGCCATGGCCATGAACCCGACCGGGCCGCCGATACGGCGCCACAGGGCATAGCTCCAGCGGGAGATCGACACTCCCTTTGGAGGATCGCCCAGTAGTCGCCCGGTGGTAACGGACATCACCCACGGAAGGAAACCCAACCTCTCGCCCAGCTCATCGAGCACCGGAACACTCACTTTGAGCGCTTCGAACCCGAGAGCCGCCGGTGGAACCCCGAGTCCATTTTCGACGAATGCATGACCGTCGTGAAGCTCCAGCTCGAGGGTCCGATCGCCCTGCTGGAATCTTGCCGTCGCCTCCCTCGCGACGATCTGGATCGCTTTGCCGTCCCGCCGGGCGTCCTCCAGCATAACCCCCCTGAAGGTTCCGCCATCCACCGCATCCACGAACATGACGAGACCCGGCGCGGGTTCCACAAATCGGCCCGGTTCCACTCCTCTAACCAGCGCCTGCCCGGCAATGTCAATGGCGATTTCCCGCAACACCCGCTGGGATCTCGGCGCCGCTTCCAGCCAGATCCACGCGCTGGCGGCGGTCACCAGGATCCCCAGAAGACACGGCCCTGCAATCAATCGCGCTCGACCGATTCCCGCAGAGTCCAGCCCGGTGATCTCCCCCCGAGCCGACATCCCCCCTGCCACCGCAAAGACCGAGATCGCAAAAGCGGGGGTCAGCGCCCATCCAATCACCGGAATCACCAGAAGACCCAGCGCGGCAGCCAGCTCTGAGGCGCCGGCGTGCGCACCCGCGAAAACCGGCGCTATGCGAAGAAGCTGCGAGGCCAAAAAGACTACCGCCGCGCCGAAGAGCGAGGCGCCCATCCAGGGGATCATCTGGCGAACGATGTACAGGCCGAGTCGAAGCATGAGGAAATGAGGAAATGGGGTCAGGCCTAGACAATAGACACTTTTCCCGCATACGTTTCAAAGTAAGCCTACCCCGAAAAGTGTCTATTGTCTAGGCCTGACCCCCACTGGACAGGGGGCCAGCCTCTGATATGAACCGGGTCTTCAATGAGTTCATTGATGAAAGGAGATTTTTCTCATGAGCGCCAAGGAAATTATCAACGAGATTGTCGGGCTGGATAACAAGATAAGCGATCTTATGGACCGGTTTGAGGATTTTCCAATCGGGGAGCGGATCGCCGCCCTGTCCGTGATTTGCGACGAGGCAAGGAAATCCACAGGCCCGGATGACAGGGTTCCCATGTTACTCGTTCGGGCCACGGACATGGTGTGCACCCTCGAAAAGGACGCGGCGTTGATCCTCTCAAAAGGGCTGGACCATCCCAACCTGGACATCAGACAGCTCTCGGGGGAGGCGCTCCTCGCGCTTGGTGACGGGGTCGTGGCCGAGATTCTCCCGGCCGTGGACAACGCTCTCGAGTCCGGTGGGCACGCCGCGCAGGAGATGCCTTTCATTCTGGCCCTCATGGACGATCCCGAGGTTTCCGAGCAAATAGCCCGGTTCCTGGATCTGGACGATACGGATGCGGTCGTCGCGGCGATCGAGGCCCTCGCCGAGCTTGGCGATCCTGACGCTATCCCCGCGCTGAGCAAGCTGGCAGATGACAAGCGGGCCGTCACGATCGAGGGGGAGGACGACGAGGATCTGCACGATTGGACCGTAGGCAAGCTCGCGCAGGAGGCCGTGGAGATGATCGGGGTAGAAGAAGAGGAGTAAGAGATGAAGCGTGATTTTCTTTCCGTCACCGATTTCACGAGCGAAGAGATACGGGAGAACCTCGACCTGGCGATAGAGGTCAAGGCAAAGACCGCTCGCAACGAGTGCCCGAACGTGCTCAATGGCGGAGTGGGCGCCCTGATCTTTCACAAGGCATCGCTTCGGACCCGCTGTTCTTTCGAGGTGGGCTTTCGACAGCTCGGCGGGCACACGGTCTACATCACCGACAAGGAGATCGAGCTAGGCAAGCGCGAGTCAGTGCACGATGTCGCAAAGGTCATGTCGCGCTACTTTTCGGTGATCTGCATCCGCACGTTCTCCCACAACGATGTCGTGGAGCTGGCGAAACACTCGGATGTTCCGGTGGTGAACATGCTCACCGACCTGCTCCATCCGTGTCAGCTCATGGGGGATATGCAGACCATACTGGAGCACAAGGGAACCATCGATAACCTCAAGGTCGCCTACCTGGGCGACGGCAACAACCTGACGAACTCGTGGATGCGCATGGCCCAGCGCATTCCCATGGATCTGCACATCGGAACTTCTCCACAGACCCTTCCCGACGAGGGGATCCTCGAGAAAACGAAGAAGGTCGGGCTGTCTCAGGTAACGGTGCACAACGAAGCGATCTCGGCGGTGAAGGACGCGGACGTCGTCTACACGGACGTGTGGGCGTCCATGGGCGAGAAGGACAAGGTCGCCTTGCGCGGCAAGCAGCTGGCCGGTTTCCAGATCAACCCGGATCTCGTCGCCCACGCCAAAAAGGACGCCATCGTGATGCACTGCCTGCCCGCGGAGATCGGGCGCGAGATCACGTCCGAGGTGATGTACAGCCCGCAGTCTGTGGTCTTCGATCAAGCGGAAAATCGCCTCCACGCGCAGAAGGCCGTTCTCATAAAAATCCTGGGGGGTTGATCCAAAGGGGGGTCACATGGACTTCGAGACACTCTTGTTCAATGTCAAAGACGGCGTCGCGGAGATCACCATCAACCGTCCGGACGCAAACAACTCCCTGGACCTTGCGTGCGCGAAGGATCTCATGGACGCGGCCATACGATGCGACACGGATCCGGAGATCCGAGCTGTCATCATCTCCGGTTCCGATAACACCTTTTGCCCCGGCGGAGATCTCAAGTCGTTTTACGCCCACGCGGATCGGCTGACTTCACACCTGAAGGAGGTGACCACCTATCTCCACGCGGCGATCTCCCGATTTGCGCGGGGAGACGCCCCTGTCATCACTGCGGTCAACGGAGTCGCTGCCGGCGCGGGGTTCAGCCTGGCGTGCGTCGGCGACATCATCATCGCCGGAAAGTCGGCCCGGTTCACCAGCGCGTACACCGGAGTCGGGCTCAGCCCGGACGGGGCGCTCACCTACTTTCTTCCCCGGATGGTAGGCATCAAGCGAGCCCTGGAACTCACGTTGACCAACCCGGTGTTGAGCGCGGATACGGCCATGGAGTGGGGTATCGTCGCCCGTGTGGTCGCCGATGCCGATCTTCTTTCCGAGGCCTGGGCCCTCGCGAGCAAACTCGCTTCCGGTCCCACCAGGGCCTTCGGGGCAACGAAGCGACTCCTGCACTCGGGCTGCACCGAGACCCTCGAGACACAGATGGAACTTGAGAGTCGCGCCCTCGCCTGCGCTGCAGGCACAATGGACGCAAAAACGGGAATCATCGCCTTCATAGAGAGGCGCAAACCCGAGTTCAAGGGCGGGTAAGAAAATCCAGCAATAGCGGGTTGAATCGCTCCCTCGCATCCACGTTCGGCGAGTGACCCGCGCCGTCCAGCACTCGCAAGCGGAGATCCGGAATCACCTGCTGCACGAAGTCGATATCTTCCCTGGTGATATCCTCATCCCCAGTGCCCCAGATCAGCATCAACGGTTTTTTCAGCTCTCCCACCCGCCGGTACGCGTCGCGATAATCGCCCACGGCGTCGGTTCTGAACATGGAAATCACAGAGCGCTCGAACCCTTCGTAGGTGGTCTGGCGCACAAATAGACGCTCGTAATAGCCCGAGTTCTTTTTTGCCGCTTTCCACAGGTTTGCGGCGCGATCCGTCAACGTGTCCACCATCACCGTGCGAACCAGAAACGGACCCAGGATCGGTATCCCGCAGATTATAAACGGAGCGCGGTTGTCCACGGAATCCACCACAGGGGATACGAGGGCGAGCTTGCGGACGCGCTTCGGATGGATCGAGGTGAAGTTGGTTGCCGTCGCACCCCCCATGGAGTGGCCCACTAGATCAACCGGATCTTTCAAACCAAGGACATCGAGTAACTCTGTCAGTTGCCGCAGGTAGAGGTCTCGATCGTATTCGACGTTCGGGCGGTCGGATCTGCCGCGACCGAACTTGTCGTACCGAAGCACCCGAAATCCGGCTGTGACCAGATCGTCCATCTGGAAATCCCAATCCCAGGCGGGGATCGTCGCGCCGTGTATCAACACCACCACCGGCCCATCTGAAGGGCCGGTCAGCTCGTAACTGGTCACCCCGTCGCGAAGGGCCACGTAGGCGCCACCGAGGCTTTTCCGGGCCGCGTCGTCGAGATCGTTCACCTCCCGATCCGCCGCCACGTACCAGCCGGCCATGCCCGCTACCGCGAAACCGAAGACCACCGCCGCGAACCGTATTGGGGTGATTTTCTTGACGGTTTTGTTGTCAACCATGATGCTCAATGAATACAGTCTAATTAATCCTCGCACAATCGCGTGGAAGGGCGTTTCGGAGAAACCCATGACAAAGCTCATCACCATGTTTATGGCCGTCGGGGCGATCGGCTTGCTCTCAGTTGGTTGCACAGGTAAGGACACAACCGTGGAAACCGCAGTTGCTGGCGACGTAATTACCGAAGTGGTGCCGAGCGGCGACGCGGGCCGCAGGTTGCTTTTTCAACTGCGCTGCGACGAGGGTCACGGTGGGATGTGCGGCGAGCTGGCCCTCATGTACAAGAAGGGATACGGGGGCATCAAGAGCGCCGGAAAAGCAAAGGAACTCTACCAGAAGGCCTGCGATCTCGGGGTGGAGCAGGCGTGTGTGGATGTCGGCGTGGAGTTGTCCTGGGAAAAGGAACTCGAGATAGTCACCAGGGACTGTGAAAAGGGAAACCCTTTTTCCTGCAACAACATGGGATACATACTGTGGATGGGAAAAGAGGTGAAGCACGACCTGCCGGAGGCCAGAAAGGCGCTGACGAAGGCCTGCGACAGCGGGTACTCGGCGTCGTGCAGGGGCCTTGTCAAGATGTGGAACCTGGGTCTCGGCGGTCAGAAGGACAAGAATAAAGCCAAGCAATACATCGCGAAGGCCAAAAAGGCGCTCGAAGCGGAGGATGCGCTCAAGGCAAAGTATCTGCACATGATCCCGACCGATAAACTCCCGGTGGGGAAACTCCGCAAGGGAACCCTGGAGCGCCCCGCCATGGATGCGCGTTCCGGCAAGGAGAAGACCGTTGCCGACTGACCGTACCCACTTTTCAAACAGCATCACCATTGACATCGCTTTTTGACCAGAATATTTACAGGTCACAAACGTCGATTCATGAACTGGATAAAGGACGCGTTCATCAAGTGGCAACGCGTGAACTCGTGAACCCAAGGAGTATGACATGGCTATTTTGATGATCGTAACCCTCGTAGGTATCAGCGTCGCCGGGCTGGCGGCCATCCTCGCCATCTGGATGGAGCGGGATCCCAGGCGTCCGGCCAAGTTCGCCGCAGCGCTGTCCGTCCTCATACTCATGGCGACCGGCGTGATGATTCTCCAGTCCATCATCGACGAGAGAGATCAGGTGGAGAAGGAGAAGGTCGCGACGGCGAAGCAGGACAAGCTGGAGGGGGACATCGCCCGGATGATGCAGACCCTGGACCGGCTCGCCTCCGAGTCCGACGATCCTCAGCTCCAGGCCTTCATGGCGACGGAGCTCGAGGCCCAGGCCCGCACCAATCCCGAGGTGGTCCAGAAACTGGCACAGCGCTTCTCGGACGACGGAAAAGATCCGGCGGAGAAGCTGGGCAAGCACTTGTCGGCCTCCGAGGTGGAAAAGATCGATCGAAAGGGGCACCTCAAAACCAAGAAGAAAGCCAAGAAGATAAAGACGACGGAGAAGAAGAAGGTCGACAAGAAGAAAGACCAGAAAGAGGAAAAAGATAGCAGGGAGAGAAAGAAGGACGAGGCGGACGCGAAGGACGGGGACACCACGGCGGCGGATCTCATGGGTGTTGTTGCCCCGCGCGGCATCGTGATCCCCGTGGACGTCGACAAGGGAGGCGCGAGGGGTAAGAAAATAGACGGGGCGGGCGCGAAGGGCGGGGACTCTACGGTGGCGGCACCCATGGGCGTTGTTGCCCCACGCGGTATCGGGATTCCCGTGGACGACGGCAAGAAGGACGAAAAGGCAAAAAAGACAAAGAAGAAGACCAAGAAGGCCAAGAAGAAGACCAAGAAGGTCAAGAAGAAGGCGGGCGGGCTCACAATACCGAGTATATTTAAATCTTAAAAGTGAATGATACGATACATGGATTTTGATAAAATAGCGCTGGAACCAATCAGGCTTGATGAAGCCTTTTTTCACAAATTGCCGAAGGTGGATCTGCACGTTCATCTGGACGGTTCTCTTCGGCTGGAAACAATACTCGATCTGTCGATAAAAGATGGAATCCCCCTGGGGGCTGAAACCATTGACGATCTCAAGGCGATCCTCAAGCCCGGTCATCTCCACAAGTCCCTCGACGACTACCTCAAGGGATTCGACATCACTCTCAAGGTAATGCAGACCGACGAGGCCCTGTACCGAGCCGCCTACGAGCTTGCGCAGGACGCTGCGATGGAGAATATCGAGTACATGGAGGTTCGTTATTCACCGATCCTCCATACGCGAAAGAAACTCTCCTTGGCGGCGATTCTCGAGTCGGTACTCTCGGGGCTGCGCGACGCAAACAAGGACTTCGGTATTGAGAGCGGGGTCATCGTTAGCGGTATACGCAACATCTCTCCCGCTGTGAGCATGAGGCTCGCGGAGCTATCCGTGGCGTTCAAGAATCGCGGAGTGGTGGGCTTCGACCTGGCGGGAAGCGAGTATAATTTTCCGGCAAAGGATCACCTCAAGGCGTTCAATCTCATACTGTCCAACAACGTCAACGTGACCATCCACGCGGGAGAGGCCTACGGCCCTGATAGCATTCACCAGGCGTTGCACTACTGCGGCGCACACAGGGTGGGCCACGGTACCAGGCTGCGAGAGGACGGCGATCTGCTCAACTATGTCAACGATCACCGCATTCCCCTGGAAATCTGCCTGTCGAGCAACGTACAGACCGGCGCGGTCACGGATCTGGAGGAACACCCTTTTCGCTTCTATTACGACCTGGGTGTGAGGGTGACGCTCAACACCGACAACCGGACCATCACGGACACCACCATGACCAGGGAGTACCTCCTGGCCTACGAGAACTTCGATCTCCTTCCTCTGGATATCCTCGATCTGGTAATGGGCGGCGTGAAATCGGCCTTCATCCCGTACGAGTTCAAGCGCGATTCCATCAGACGCACGAAGGACAAGGTCAAAAAAATGCTCGTCGAGGAAGCCGTGAAACAGGGCGTTACTCCCTGACCTCCACTATCACCGAGATGATCTCGTCCCCCTCTTCGATGAGGTCTATCACCTCCATGCCCTCTACGACCCGGCCGAAGATCGTATAATTGCCGTCGAGGTGGGGCTGATCGGAGATGGTTACGAAGAACTGGGATCCCCCGGTATCCTTGCCCGAAAGGGCCATTCCCACGGTTCCCCGGGTGTATGGAATCGGTGACACCTCGCACCTGATGTTGTACCCGGGATCTCCCAACCCGGTCCCGGTGGAGTCTCCCGCCTGGATGACGAAGTTGGGCACCACCCGGTGGATCTCGGTTCCGTCATAGAATCCGGCCTCGGCGAGGGCCACGAAGCTGGACACAGTTCCCGGAGCGATGTCCGGCAGGAGCTTCATCCTGAACGTACCCCGGTCCGTGTTGACCCTGACTGTCACCTTCCTGGCGCTCCAGGTGGATTTGACGTCCGCCGGTATGGGGTGGACCGGCGCGAGGGGCGGGAGCACCATCGTCGTATCGACACCAAGCTCTTTTTGAGCGGCCAGGACGATTCCCCTTATCGCGGGCCTCTGATCAAGGGCCATTTTCGCAAGGAGGCCGGCTCCCGCCGGATCGCGCAGGGCCAGGATCGCACCGCAGGCGGAGATCAACGGCGCGGACAGGCCGTCACGGCGGGCGAATCTGGCAACCGCCTTCTCGATGGCGGAGATCACCTTGGGGCTCGCCTTCTTTCCCTCCATGAAGTGTTCCGCGTGCATGGCGATCATGTCCATGGCGGCGGCCGAGATGATGGCGCGATCGCTGCCGACTGCGCCAAGAACCGCAGCGGTTGCCTCCGGCGTTCCGACGCCGGCGATGGACTCGAGGGCTGCCATGGAAACCCTGGGATCCGGGGTCTCTATCATATTCATGAGAATCTCGAGGTCCCTTGCCCGGGTTTCCTTTTCAGCACCCAGCCTCATCGCCAGCATGCGCTTGCCGACGTGCGGCCTTTTCGGATCGCAGGATACCAGGGCCAGGTGGTCACGGCTCGACACGAGTATTGACAGGCAGCGGACGAGCGCGGCACCCGCCGGTCTCGGTTCCGCGATCTTCTCATCCACCACGACGCCTATTCCCCTTGCGAGATCGACTACTTCCCCGAGGTCTGCGCACTCCCTTGTGCGCTCCAGCGCGGCGCGCGCCACGTGTGCCCACTCACCGGTGAGAAGTTGCGGATCTTTTTCTATCGCATCGGCGGTCAGAGCGAGCGCAGCTGCGGCCATCGCGCACCGCCTATCCTCCTTTACCAGCGCCAGAGACGAGATCGCCGTTGCAGCTACTTTTGGATCCGGATCTTCGACTGCAGCCAGGAGGGTCTTCTCGTCGAGCCCGCCTCGCCGGCTGAGCGCACGCAAGGCATACGCGCGCACCATCGCGCAATCATCTTGCGCCACGGTCGCCCGCAGGGCTGCGTTGACTTCGTCGGGACTAAGTGGCGGATCGGCGATACGGTAGAGAGCAAACGCGGCCATGAAACGAACTTCTCGCGATTCGTCGTGAATGTGACTCGCCACTGCAGACACCGCTTCACCTGTAACCCGGATCTTCCGTTGACCCAGGATGCCCATCGCGCGTATGGCCGCAACGCGAACCTCAACTCGATCATCGGCGATGAACGGGAGGAAAACCTCAACCACATCTTCCGATCCGGTTCTGGCGAGGGCGTCCAGCAAGGTCCCGATAGACGCGACACCCGGGTGGTCGGACAGTTTTTTCTCGAGCGCGATCGTGGCGCTTTTGGGGGCGTCTTCACCGAAGAGACCTATGGAAAAGACGGCGGCATCGACAACGCGGGCTTCCCTGTCACCCGTCATCTCGACCAGGGTTGAAATGGAGTCCGGATCACCGATCCTGCCCATTGCCATGGCCGCGCCGACTCGGATATCGACGTCCGAATAGACGGCGAGTTCGTGGAGATCCGAAGTGGCGCTTCGACGGTCCTGCGCGTCGAAGATAATGGTCATCGGATCGGTGACCTTTTTCACTCCTTCCACCGAGATATTCCCCTGAACGCTGCCGCCGCATGCCGTCGCGAGGCAGGCCGTAAACGACAGACACAGAGGAAAGAGGCGATTTCGCAACATCAGTAGTTTGTCACCACAATCTCACCCACCGGGCCCCGGCGGGTGCTCACGGAGTTTATCTGCCGGGCGGCCTCGATCTCGGCGATCTTGTGTTTTTTGTACCGCCCGTGCACCCACTTCACGTTCGAATTGGACAGCATTGCGAAGACGCCGCGGGCGGACAGCTCATCAAAGACGTCCGCGAGCCTCTCCTGGTTGTCCATACCGAAGCCGCGCTTCTGATACGCGGTGAAGTTGGCGGTCTTGGACAGGGGAATGTACGGAGGATCGAGGTATACGAAGTCATTCTTTTTCGCCACCGACAGCACTTCCTCGAACCCCTGTTCGATCATTTCGGAGTTCGCGAGCCGGGACGAACAGGCTCGGAGGGTGGATTCGGCGCAGATGGTGGGATTCACGTACCGTCCGAACGGGACATTGAATTTTCCCTTGCTGTTCACCCGGTAGAGCCCGTTGAAGCCGGTGTGGTTGAGGAAGATCATGCGGGCGGCCCGCTTCACCGGGTCGAGATCGCCGGGATCCTGTTCCCGGATGCGATAATAATATTCCTTGTCGTATACATGAATCTTGAGAGCCTCGATGAGCTCGTCCACCCGATCGCGAACGGTGCAGTAGCATTCGATGAGTTCCCCGTTGGTGTCCGAAAGTGTCGCCCGCTTCGGGCCGAGATCGAAGAACACCGCGCCGCCGCCCACGAAAGGCTCGTGATAGCGGCCATAGGATGGTGGGTAGAGATCGCGCAGCCACTTCAAGACCTTGCGCTTCCCACCCACCCACTTGAGAAACGGTTTTGCCCCGTTTCTTTTTGTCATCTCTACCGCCATGCAGGTATTCCGTGACCCGAATAATCTGTTCGCATGTACAGTATCAACGACTGATCCGGGGAAGCAAGTAGTTAGTTTGAAGCTCAGGAAGTGGGGCTTGGGAAGAAGGCGCTTCTTATTCATTTTGGGAACCAATAGCGACGGCTGATGTTATGATTCTTTCTGGAATGAGGGTCTAAATGCCATGAGTATAATGCATTTCATCGTTGTCGGTTTGATATCCGCGATTTCAGCGGGTTGCTGGTCCCAGCAAGAAATTGTCATGGGGAACGACACCGGTGCGGACACCGATACTGATACAGACTCCGACGCAAACACCGATACAGACTCCGAGTCCGAGTCCGACACCGATACCGATCCGAGCGAGTGCAATCTAGGAGAGTACAACGGCAATTTCACGATTGGCACACAATCGGACGTCGCAACCCTCGCGGGATACACCTCGATCTCGGGAAGCCTGTATATAGAGTGCCCTTCGTGCAACGACTTGAGCGAGTTGAGTTGCCTTACCTCGGTGAGCGGGTACTTGTGGATCGAAAACAACGCCGCCTTCACCAACCTGGCCGGTCTGAACGCTGTCACCTCGGTGGGCGGGTACCTGTTGATCAAAGACAACGCAGCCCTGAGCAACCTCGACGGCCTGAACGCTCTCATCGCGGTGGGCGGGTACCTGTTGATCTCTGGCAACATTGCCCTCACCAACCTCGACGGTCTGAACGCTCTCATCGCGGTGGGTGGGTTCTTTGAGATCGAAACCAACGCCGCCCTTGCCAGCCTTATCGGCCTGAGCTCTCTAACCTCGGTGGACGGGAACTTGTGGATTGAGAATAACGACGCCCTGACGAACCTGGACGGCCTGAGCGCCCTCACCTCGGTGGGCGAGGACCTTCGCGTCAGGGACAACGACGCCCTGACGAACCTGGACGGCCTGAGCGCCCTTACCTCGGTGGACGAGGAATTGTGGATCGCAAACAACGCCTCCCTGCCCGACTGCGAGGTATGCGACCTGCTGGACCAGATAACCAGCGGACCCACGGGGATGGCAGTTCAAGATAACCTCGATGATTCGTGTACGCCCGTTCCGGATAGCTGTCCGTAGAGGGTGTTTACCCCCTAAAAACGGCACCCCACTCAAGTATTCACCGATTCTCCCCCTACCCTTCGTTGAGAATCCACCCGGTGCGGACAATCCACGCGGTTTCGA
>JAUXHN010000015.1 GCA_030621515.1 Deltaproteobacteria bacterium
CCGTCGAATGCCCCATCCACTGTGTGCTTTGTCCAGGCGGTTCCATCGCCTGCAGTGTTCTCCCACCAGGCGGTTTCATCTATATAATAAGCGGCGCCGAGCACGTCCATGTCGCCGTCTCCGTCAACGTCCGCTGCATATACCGAACTGGCTCCATCGAATGCCCAATCCACAATATGCTCGGTCCAGGCGGTCCCATTGCCCGTGGTATTCTCCCACCAGGTAACGTCATCGAAAGCGAGCGACGTGCCGAGCACGTCCATGTCGCCGTCTCCGTCCACGTCCGCCGCGTGTACCGAATGGGCGAATTCGTATGCCCCATCCACTGTGTGTTCGGTCCAGACGGTGCCGTCGCCCGCAGTGTTCTCCCACCAAGTGATGTCATATGCATATGCAGCTGCGCCGAGCACATCCATGTCGCCGTCTCCGTCAACGTCCGCTGCATATACCGAATTGGCACCACTAAATGCCCCATCTACCATGTGCTCGGTCCAGGCGGTGCCATCGCCTGCGGTGTTCTCCCACCAGGCAATTTCATAGAAACCACTCGATGCGCCGACCACATCGATGTCGCCGTCGCCGTCAATATCCGCCGCGTATGAAGAAACAGCGGCGAATGACCCATCCACGGTGTACTCGGTCCAGGCGGGAATCGAAGTGCAAACCGGAACGCACGTTCCCCCCGAGCATCCACCCGGACAGTCGGCACACCAGGAATTAATTGTATGGTACTTACAAATGGCGTCGGTCGTACAATCCTCCACCGTTGTCCAGCCACCCACAACCGTGCTCCCGTTGCACAGTTCGCTCGTACCACTGCAGTACTGGGTTGTGTCCTGTTCCTGGGCATCGGCTCCGCAGTCGGTACCAGTGCATGTGTATCCAGTAGTTACGACGTCGCAGGGATATGTGGACGGACGGTACGTGCCGGTAGACGTATTGCAGCAAACACCGGTAGTGCAGTCTGGTACAGTGTTCGTGTCGGTGTCCGTGTCGGTGTCCGTGTCGGTGTCCGTGTCGGTGTCCGTGTCGCTGTCCGTGTCGGTGTCCGTGTCGCTGTCTGAATCGCTGTCCGAATCCGAATCACTCGATCCGCCACCGCCGCTATTACCCCCACACCCGCAGAAAACCAGCACGGTCGCAATCAACGTCAAAAGCAAGTACTTCATTGCTCCACTCCTTCGTTTTACACATGGGAATATTCTATCAGCGATCGGGGAAAGATGTTTCCCAAAACGAATCGATGGCGCCCCTACGGCTGGTAGTCGTACGCGCCCATGTCTACATCGACGCCCGGCAGCCCGACGCCGATGATATCATCCCAGGGGATGCCATCCGCGTCATACAGGGCCGACACGGTATCGTCCGAGACGTCGATGCACGGGGAGGAAATCTGGATATGGTAGTCGCCGATCACCCACTGGTCGTCCGTGGGATCGAAAATCGTTCCCAGGTCGTCCCAGTGGCCCGGGCTCACGAAAACCGGATCCAGGTCGATTATGAACGACCCCGGGTAACCGCCCATCACATCGCTGTAGCTCACAGTGGTGCTGCTGCCCGGCTCGTCCACGATCTCCGTGGAGCCGTTGTCCCAAGCAATGCAATTGACCACATCGGTCTCGGAAAGCTCCGCGTTGAAAACAGCGCCCCCGGAATCGCTTGCCAGATTACCGTTGATGACCGTGTTGACGATCTCCGGATCTCCGCGCGTACCGTTGTAGAACCCGCCGCCTCGCACCGCCCGGTTTCCGTTGACGCGAGTGTTCACTATCCTCGGGAAGTCCATCTCGATGGCGAACCCTCCGCCGTTGCCCTGCGCCGTGTTGCCCGCCACCAGGCAGGACGTGAAGGTTCCCTCTGACCACTCCAGGTGAACGCCGCCTCCGTTGCCGTCTGCGGTGTTGTACAAGATCTGCATCTGCTCAAAGACGGTTTCGTTGTCGTTGCTCGCCACTCCCCCGCCATCGCCACCGGCCTGGTTGTCAATGACAATGGACTGCTCGGCGAAGGTCTGTCCTCGAAAGCCGGCCAGCCCACCGCCGTCCGTGTAGGCCGTGTTATTGGAGATGAGGGTTGAGTCCATGGATGCGCTACAATTTCTGTTGTAGATGCCGCCGCCGTTCTCCCAGGCCACGTTGTCCTCGATGATCAGGCTCCTCAACGTCGGGTTGCAGGATCCGAACTGGGAATCCATGTAGATGCCGCCGCCGTTCTGCGTTGCAATGTTGTTGGTGATGATCAGGGTATCCAGCAGGGCGAGCCCGTTGAGGACGTACATCGCGCCGCCGTTTTGCGCGTGGTTGTCCGTGAAGCGGCAATCCTGAATTTCGGGGGCGCTGTCCCAGGCGAACACGCCGCCCCCGTCCACGGCTCGATTGTGCTTGAAAACACAATTTCGAAGATCGGTGGACGCCGCGTTCAGGTACGCTCCACCTCCCCGATGATGTGGGGATGGCCCCAGAGCCTCGCCGCCGGTGACGGTGAACCCGTCAAGCCCCGCGTTCTGCGCTCCGGAAACCACATGATAGACTGCTGCCGAACCACCCTCCTGCCGCCCGTCGAGTATGGTTTCGTTGCCGACGATATCGCGCTCTTCCTTCAGCAATTCCATCCCGGCGAAACCGCCGAACACATGAACGTTCCCGCGCAGCTTGATGGTATCCATCACGTCCGACACATAGGGCCGATAGGTTCCCCTGGCCACCCACACCTCGCAGTAGTTGAGCAGCTGAGCCGCCACGTAGGCGGAGTCGATGCCGTCCTGCACGTTGTCGAACGCACTCTGCCAGGATTCGCCGCACAAAATGGCGTTGGAGTTGAGGTTTACATATCGAATGCAGCGACCATCGTCGTCGACATAGTTGTCCACGCACGAATCCGACTCGGTGTCGGACTCGGTGTCGTCTCCCGGCGTTTCAGTGTCGGACTCCGTGTCGGAGCCTGCATCGAATTCGTAAAAAGGGTAGAGCTTATCCCTGTCGCCGCATGCCACAACTGCGTGAAGGGCAACGACCAGAACCGCATATCGGCCAATCTGGGATATCTTTACAGGCAATATTGGGTCTTTCGGTTTCATTCATGTGGGGATAAAATATCCCAACCAGAAAGTAGCAACTAATGTGCCATTGGCAAAGATTGTTCGCGATCGCTTTTTTCACGGCCTGCCTGACAGCACTCGCTCCGAGCGCAAGCGCTCAGTCGTCCACACACCGTGAGCACATGATACAGTACGGTGCCACAGTGATCGACGTTCCGGAACAACCCCCGCCGCAGAAGGATTTCTCCGCGGATCCCATCGTTGAAAAAATAGTCTACGGATACTATCCCTACTGGGTCTCCGGCTACGATGAACTGAACTGGGAGCTGCTCACCCACGTGGCGTGGTTCGCCGTCTCCATGGGATCCGACGGCAGCGCCACAAATACCAACGGCTGGCCGAGCAGCTGGACCGGGCTCGTCGATACCGCCCACGCCAACAACGTGAGGGTAGATGTGACGTTCACCCTCTTTTCGGGAAGCGGCATCGACACCCTCGTCAACAGCGCGGCCAACAGGGCCAACGCCATCTCCACGATCATCGACGCAATAGATAGCGGCAACGCGGACGGCGCGGCCATAGACTTCGAAGGTGTTCCCGCCTCGGCGGCGACCGGGTTCGAAACATTTCTTTCAGAGCTTCGAGCCGAAATGGACCTGGCCGGACTGACGGATAAACAGATCTCCGTGGCCGGGCCGGCGGTGGACTGGTCCGGAGCGTTCGATCTGGCGGCAATCCTGCCGTCAATAGACATCTATTTTATCATGGGTTACGGCTATTTCTGGAGCGGATCCGGACACGCGGGTCCCACCGGGATCCTGCTCACGGACGATTTCTGGCGAACCTACACCGGAAACTCGCAGCTGCGCACCATGGCCGACTATGGTTCACAAGTGTCCGAGGTCGAGCGGGCCAAGATCGTCATGGGCGTTCCCTACTACGGACGTGAGTGGACAACAGATGGTGATTCACTTGGCGCCGCTACTTACGCAGACGTGGGTTCTGTAACCTACAGTTCCGCCATGAACGATCTGGCCGATCCGGGCATCTCCCGCCTGTGGGACGATCATTCCCTCGGTCCCTGGTATGCGTTCCAGGACGGGGTGTCATGGCACCAGGTGTATTACGACGACGAGGAAAGTCTCGCCTGGAAGTACCGCCTGGTGAACGAGCAGGGGCTGGGCGGCATCGGCATATGGGCGTTGCGCTACGACGGCGATCACACGGCTCTGTGGGACGAGATAGAGGCCGCGTTCGCGGGCGATTTCACTCCCCACGAGGGAGACAAGGATGAGCCCATACCGGTGACCGACTTTCCGTTCGACGACAACAGGGACACCTCGGACCATGCAGCAGGAGGGTGTTTCTTCAATTTCTATTCCGGGGCACAAGACGTGGATGAGTGGGGCAGGGAGTTCGTCTACCGTGTTGAGATCTGCCACGACGGCGAGCTGATGGCTACCGTCGACGGAGACGGCGGGGGGGTGGACAACGACGTGCACATTCTCACGGACCTCTCGCAGAACGCCTGTGTCGCAAGAGGAAACAACTCAGCCTCCTTCGAGGTTTCACCGGGAACCTACTACGTTGTCGTGGACACGTACGTGGACGATGCGGTCCTTCAGGGCGGCCCTTTCGATCTTTTACTCGAGGGTATCGGGATCCCCAACCCTCAGTGCCCGGAAGGGCTCGTATGCGAAGACGGCGAGTGTATCGATCCCGACGAGGAACCGGACGGAGGCGATGACACGGACGCCGGCGACGACTCCGGGTGCTACGAGGTGACCGAGAAAGTGAACACCTGCGGTTGCAACCTGCCCGGAAGCGAGCCGCGCCTGACAACGTTGTTTCCGCTGTTGCTTATGACCCTGCATTAAAGTGGATATGGAAATCTCTTGACTTGAATGCCGCCCCTTTAGTACCAATTTTACCTCATCAATCGAATTTAGCTTGCCGTTTCGAAGTTAATAAATTCAAATGAATAAGAAATCCAAATGAAGGAGAAATCATGAAAAAATCAATTCCGATAATCGTCCTGGCAGTTGTGTCCTGCCTGGTTCTCGGATGTGAAGAAGGGTTCACGGTAAAGAAGATCTCACCCCCCATCGGAGTGATCGCGGGCGGAGAGCCGATAGATATCTTGGGTTCCGGTTTCAACGTGGACATGGGCATTTCCGTGTATTTCGGCAACACCAAGGTGGACAATGTGGTCATTCGCAGCTCGAAAAAGATGACCATCTCGTCTCCTGGCGCCAACGGGCCGGGCCCGGTGAACGTGAGGATTGCCACCGACGACGGCAAGGAGTTTCTTCTCAGGGATGCGTTCACCTACGTGGTCAAGTCCAACATGGACATTCGCGATCTCGGTATGCGCAAGAGCTTGAGAGAGCAATAACCCCTACCTGTTCGAAACACCCAGCACTGCCCGGACACAGATGATGCGGGCTCCCATTTGCGGGTGCTCACCCTGAGTCACCGCGACCCCGATGTGAGTGTGGTCGGTTCTCAGAATTTTCTTGTTATCTTGCAGCGCCTTTTTCAATGACGCCATATCACCCGCAAGGAAGCCGATGAATGTTGTGCTCGATACAGGAGATCCATTCAGGTCGAGAGCGGGCAGCGAGCCTCCTTCGAAGCATGTTCCAATAGCTTCTTTCGCCCTCTGGTCCAGCCATCTGAGCCGCTTAAGGCGCTTGCGCTTCTTTCCCGCGCGAACCTCGTTGAGCATTTCGATGAATTGCTTTGCCGCCGCCCTGGGCTTTATCTTTCCGGGGCGTGTCGCGAACAGCTGAGTTACCAGGATCATCTCCTGGCCGTCCTTTCGCGTCGCGGCAATGCCGACACCTACTTCCAGGACATCGGGATCGAGGATATTGGCGCGGTGTCCCGGGGAATTCATCAATCCCTCATGAGCTTGTACCTCGTTTGCGGCGAGGGCGAGATTCTCGGTGAGATGGACGAAGGCGATTCCTGCGGCCCTGACGCGATCGCCCATTGTGCCCGAGATCTCGGATTCGTGAGCGACCTTCCCTGTGCGTGCCATTTCCGCGCAGTACTTGCGGGCCACATCGTCCAGTTCCGATGATCTCTTGACGCTCGAAAGACCGTGGTGTTTTCGAGCGCGGTTGAGTGCGACGAAGAGTAAACGTTCGATCTCCCTGGCGGAATCGTTATTCATGGCCGCTTCCCCGCTTGGCGGCACGTCGTTCCCCACGTCGGAGTCCGATGGTGAGGTTGGCGTTTTGGAATGATCCTGCGCGGTCGAGCTTGCGGTTGTGTCGCGGTCGCCGTGAGAGGATCCGCAAGCGGTGATCAGCACAAGCACGGGGAAGAGGACGCTCTTCAACCCCTGACGCAATTGCGCCCCTCGGACTTGGCCAGATAGAGCTTTTCATCAACCCGGCGAACGAACTCGTTTTCTGAAATGTCTTCGGTGCTCACAGTTGCCACGCCGATGCTGACGGTGATGGGAATCTCCTCGCCCTCGAAAACGAACGTGTACGATGAGACCCGCTTCCGCAGCTGCTCGGCGAGTTCCATCGCGCCGTCGTTTGGTGTCTCGGGCAGCAGGATCACGAACTCCTCGCCACCGTAACGTGCGAAGATCTCCTCTCGCCGTGCGCGCGTGGAGATGAGTCTTCCGAGGGCCTGGAGGACATGATCACCAGCGAGATGCCCGGCCGTGTCGTTCACCCGTTTGAAATGATCGATGTCGAACATGAGTATGGAAAGAGGTCTCCCGTATCTTTGCGCCCTGGACATCTCCCTCTCGAGTGCCTCGAGAAAGTACCGCTTATTGAACGCCTGGGTGAGACCATCGATAATGGTCATCTTGTAAATCTCCTCATGGTAGGCGGTCTCCACGTCGCTGCCCACGAGGTACTTGAAAATGGTGTCACCGATCTTGATCTGATCGCCGTTGGTGAGAACCTCCGCGATGATCTGTTGATCGTTTACGTAGCTGCCGTTGGTGCTCTGGAGATCGGTTATCAAGCGGCGTCCCTGCTCTCTGCTCAATCGTGCATGCCGGCGGGATACGGAGTCGCTGCCTACTACGATATCGCTTGAGGGATCGCGTCCGAGGGTCATGAATCTTCCCGCGAGCAGGTGTTTTCGCCCCATATTTGGGCCGGGCGGATAGATCTGTACCAGCACGTCCTGCTCGGACTCTGCTGGCTTGAAGGCTACGGAATCAGTGACGCGTGTTTTTTCTGACGTGTCGTCAAAATCATTCATCTAGAGAACCTTACGAAACTTCGAAACTTCAATTGGAGCCCTGATGACTATTCGTATCATGTAAAAAATGATAAATACCATATTTCATGCCAAAACGCACTGCACATCGAGTGAGGCCAGGGAAACCGGCACCATGAGCGGATCATCACCCACGGCCGAGATTCCCGGTCACGCGTTCGGTCCGTGGTCGTTCTTGAAAGTTGCGGGTGCGAACCTCGGATTTTGCGCCATTGGGGTTGCTCGCGCCGGAGAGATTTCACAAAGGGCGAGGGACGTGTTCGGGCGGTGGTTAGGGTCGGGGCATCACGCGGGCCTCGCATACATGGAGAAGTGGTCCGACGCCAGGGCCGATACAACCCATCATGGAATAGTGGATGCTTCGACAGCGGTTGTGTGCGCGGCGCTACCGTATTCCAGGGGCGCCGTGGAGACAGGGATCTGGAAAAGCGTGGCGGCCCACGCCAGATCGAGGGACTATCACCAGGTGATGAGGGATCGCCTCGACGGGATCGTCCGGGCTATACATTCACGGTTCCCCGGAGCCATATCGCGGGTCTTCGTGGACACTGCGCCGGTGATGGAGCGATCGTGGGCTATGGCGGCGGGCCTGGGAGGCCTGGGAAACAACGGAGCGCTCATTGTTCCGCGCGTCGGATCGAGAGTTGTGCTCGGAGAGATCGTTTGCTCCGACGTTCCGAAGCCCGAGTACACGGATGTCCCCTCGGTTCGTGGCCCTTGCCTGGAATGCGGAGCGTGCGTGGATGCGTGTCCCACCGGCGCGTTGGCGCCATCCGGGATGGTAGATTGCAACAGGTGTGTTTCCTATCACACCATAGAGAACACGCGGGCGCCAATACCCTCTGATGTGAGTTCGGCAATGACTCTGATTTTCGGTTGCGACCTGTGCATCGACGCCTGTCCGCTCAACCGTGCGGCGGACCGGTGTGAGCTCGACCCACCGCCTGACCGGGGGCCAGGCTCGATGACGCTGCAGGATGTGTCCGAGGCGCCGGACGAGATCCTGATCAGGATGTTTCGCGGGACGTGTATGGAGCGGACCCCAGTTGAAACGATCAGGCGCAATGCACGCCTGCTCGTCGGGAGAAATTGACCATGCGCCGAAAATCCAGAGAGTCGCCGTTGCCCAGGCCCGTGGTCGGTGTGCGATGCAGTGGAGCGGGGAGCAGCGCCGATCCTCGGACGGTGAGGAGGCGCGCGGAGAAGATCCTTCACGCTCTGGACAGGGCTCATTCGGAGCTTTCGATTCTCCTTTGTGACGATGACTTAATTCGCGATCTGAACAGGGAGCACCGCGGAGTGGACAGCGCTACCGACGTCTTGTCTTTTTCAATGCAAAACGAGGACGATCCCGCAGATCCGGCGCGGATGTTGGGCGATGTGGTCATCTCTATCGAAACCGCTGTGCGGCAGGCGAGCAGACACGGGTGCTCCGTCATCGACGAGGTGACCACGCTGCTGGTTCACGGCGTGCTTCACCTGGTGGGTTACGATCATAGTGACGACGCGGAGGAAGGTCGAATGAACGCTCTTGCCCGACACCTGAAAGGCATCGTTTCCACGCCGGAAAAGAGATTCCAGACAAGAAAATGAAAAAAATCGCAAATACCCACTTGACCTCCTGGAAAAACTACTCTAGAAGCCCGACCCCATTTATGCCCGTTTCTACTCGTTCTGTGAAAAAAACACGGTGTCAAGTATAAGCCAGGTAGGTGTCAGAATAAACACATATCGCTTGTGCAACTAACCCAGAGAATCGTCGAAAATAACTATTTGCCATGGAATACCAGCGGTTTCGAAGGATTTACCTTTCGGGGTCCAGGGTGTTTCGGCGGTTCTTTGGAAGATAATTCTTCGGGTGCCGTTTCTGTGGATAAATTGTGGATAACTCGGACGAGAAAATCACAAGATCCCGATTTCACTGGTACTCGGTGTCACCGACAGGAATCACAAACTGATGGTTTTGGGCTGTTACAGGGCTAGGCAGGTCTCTACGGCCCTGTGAAAAGCCTCCAGCAGAACTTCGTGATTCTGCTGTTCCCAACAATGGGGGAAGTTCTCACGGAGCAGGTCGGGGCTGGCTGACAGAGCCTCCGAGACGTTCTTTCCCGTGAGGAACCCGGCGACATCCGAGCAACCGGTGATCTCGGTGGTGGCGTTGTTGCCAAGACCGAAGGAGACGCTGAGAATAACGCCTTCCTTGATCACTACTGTAGCGATGACGTGGCTGTCTTTGTATTCAAACTCACCGGTTCCGGTGATTGTGCTAGAAGATGTCGGATCAGTGGAGCTCATGTAACTACACCTAGCGGCACTATTGCTTTTCAGAAATGATAACGATCATACGTGGGAAGTAATACCGGATGCGAGATCTTCGAGAGTGTCCCTGTCTCTGATGAGAATACCCCTCTTGTCGTTGGTTACGATATTCATCTTTCGCCATCTGCTCATCACCCGGATCGCCGTCTCGACAGTGGTCCCGACAAGGTCTGCGATATCCTGCCGCGAGAGCACGATAGGGATGGTTGTGCCGTCGATGGTGGGCTTCTCGCCTATCCGGTCGGCCAGTTTGAGGAGGAGGTGCGCGATGCGGTACTCCACGCCGCCCGCTGCGAGCTCTTTGATCTTTTGCATCAGCATTCGCTGCCGGCGCGCCATGCCCCTCAGGGAGCGCAGGGCCATGCCCGGCACGTTGGCGAGCAGGTCGAGAATCTGCGACCGGGGGACGCACAGAAGATTCGTGGGAGACAGGCAGATCGCCGCTGTGGTGTACGCTTCCCCCACCAGAGTTGAGGTTTCGCCGATGGCATCCTTCGGCCCGTAGATCTCTATGATCACATCCTTGCCGGTCTCCGAGTGCTTGATGATCTTGACCCGGCCGGAGATCACGAAATACAGGCACCGACAGGTATCTCCTTCGTTCCAGATCAGGGCGTGACGATCCAGGTTGAGGCTGGTAGTCTCCCGCGCCACGAGTGCGAGACGACTGTCCGGAACTTCCGAGAAGACCTTGAACGATTTGAGTTTTTCCAGTACGTCCGCACCCATAAGGGGCTCCCTTTCGCTGGACATGAACTAACGTGGCTTGGAACAAGTTGTCAATCCGTGAATAGGTTCTCGGGATTGCGGACGCCAAAACGAGGTGTTAGAGTTCAGCGATGGAATAGCAGGACCGCCATGACCAAACGCGCCAACATCGCGGTCTCCGCGGAAGTCTCCGGGAAAACCGCCAAAACCACGTCTGCTTCGGTGAATAAAGGCGCCCGCGGGCTGTCCATTACTAAGAAGGCAGCGGCGGCCCGAAAAGTGGAATCGCAAATCGATTTGGAGCTGGTTCGGCGCTGTCAGAAGGGCGACGATGTTGCGTTCGGCCAGCTGATAAGCCGATACCAACGAAAAGTTTTCACCATCGCCCTGGGCATGGTGAAGACACCCGACGACGCCATGGACATCGCGCAAGAAGCGTTTATCAAGGTCCATCGCTACATCGGGAACTTTCAGGGGTCTTCGAGCTTTTATACGTGGCTCTACCGCATTATCGTCAATCTTTGCATCGATCATCTCAGGAGATCGGGCAAGTTTGCGAGTGTTGAGTTTGATGAAAGAATATATGGAAGCGCATCGAGAGGTGGAAAAGAAGGAGTACTCTCCAAGGGACTGGACGGAGATCCTTCGCGCAACCTCGGGCGAAAGGAGTTGGCCGAACACATCCAGGCAGCGATCGACGAGTTGCCGCCCTATCACAGGGCCGTGATCGTAATGCGCGAGATCGAGGGGATGTCGTACGCCGATATGGCAAAGGCAATGAAGGTATCAAAGGGAACAATCATGTCGCGGTTGCATCACGCAAGACAAAAGCTTCAGCGTTCCCTCAAGGATTATCTTCAGGGAGAGCTGGTGGTGAGGTAGGAAGATCGGTGATGTCATGAAAAGCTTGTCTGAAAAACTGCTCGCACGTTACCACGATGGGGAGATCGGCGAGAAAGATATCAAACGGGTCGAGGCGATTTTACTGGAGTCGGCGCGGGACCGGGAGTCTCTGGAAGGGATGTCCCGGATTGGAGATCTCCTCCGGTTGATGAACGAGGAGAACCTGGATTCGGTGTCCTTCGAAGGTTTCGAACAGCGCGTCCTGAACAGCCTCGATCGCGCCGAGCGCCCGGGTTTCTTCGAAAGCTTGAAGGTGTGGATGAGTGAGTTCTTCGAGCATCGCAAGACTGTCTGGATCCCGACGGCATCACTTGTCGGGGCGGCGGCAGCCGTGTTGCTCGCGCTTCCGCTTGTAACGGGTACGGTGCCGCCGGCAACGGATCCGGGAGACGACGTTTCCTCGGGGATATGGGCGGCAGCGGCGGACAGATCGCCCGGTGGTTCCGAGGTTTTGTTGATGAACCGGGGGCAGGCTGTGGGAACGGAGTACAGTGTGCTCAACGAGCGCGGAGAAGCGATCGGGGTCGTCTGGATAAACGAATGATTGACTTTTTGAGAAAGGCAACGAGGAGTACAGAACCATGAACGCGAGGCTGCTAGCCGCAATACTCGGCCTTCTTCTTCTCTTCGGCGCGACTGCGTCGCAAGCTTCGGACAAGGTGCGATGCGAAGTGCTCACCATCGAGGCGTCACGCAGCGGTCAGGGGATCGATCCGGCGCTTGCACAGCACGCGTCGATTTTTCAGAAGGCGCCATTCTCGGGCTTCGACACATTCAAGCTGGTTCATCGCCAGTCGTACGAGTTGACCCTGGGAGCCCCTGTTGCCCTCGCGATGCCTCAGCCTTTGACCGGAGCACTCCAGTTCAACAACCGGCTACAGGGGAGGTTGGATCTCACCCTCTCCATCATGCGCCCGCAGCGCAGCCCGATCATCATCAACGGAAAGGCGACTCCCGGCTCTCCCTTCTTCGCGGCCGGCCTAAAGAGCGCCCATGGACGATGGGTCTTCGGCATCATCTGTGACCGGGCCAACGGCGTGGTCCATCACTGATTTCTTTTTTCGTTCTCGCAAGGCCCAGCACAGCCCCGAAAACTTGACTCGCGATCTGGATGTCTGGAACCTGTTTATCAATGGGCCAGTCTCTTCAAAAAAAACAAGCTGCATTGAACGGTTGGTCTACAAGACGGCTCCTGATTTTACTTGTCGGCGTTCTCATCTTCTTGAGCGCAGAGGTTCCCGTTGCGTTCGGATCTGATGACGAAGGTCCTCGTTTCTATTCCGGGCTGGACGTCGGATACGGTTCCGTTGACGAGGATTGGTTCTTCTCGGTGATGCTGGAGCAGGGATTCTCGTTCGGTGGCCTGGATGTCGCGCTCTGGGGCCCCCTCAGGTTTCGCGTGATCGACAATGATCCTCAAGACGATGGCACGTTGCGTGAGCAGGACTGGGACGAGCCTTCAGACTTCGCACGCATAGCCCGTTCGGTAACGTATTTTCACGAGTGGGACGACGCCGTGCTCGATATCCGATTCGGCGAGCTGAATGGTGTCGGTGTGGGGCACGGCTCGGTGATGGATTGTTATTTCAATTCCACTGACATGGATCAATACCAGGGGGGGTTGACCCTGGATGTGGACTACGGCGGCAGTGGCCTGGAGCTGGTCACCGAGAACGTTGTCGCCCCTGAGATCCTGCTGGGCCGTGTCTACATCGCTCCGCTTGCCTGGTTTCTCGAGGGAGACTGGCCCACGCGACTCGTGTTCGGATATACCCTCGGCGCCGATATCAGTGCGCCGCGTCGCACCACCGCGGATGACCCCACGACCTTGCCCGTTACGGGAGGAGACGTGTCGCTTACCTTGCTCGACAATAATGTGGTAGAGTTCACCCCCTATCTGGATATGATGGCCATGGACGGCGATCTCGGGTTGCATGCAGGCTTGGCGACTTCCTGGGCCCTGTCGCAAAAGCGAAACGTGTTCCTGCATCTGCGCGGCGAGTACCGGCGTCTTGGAGGAGACAGCCATCCGGCGATCTTCAACCCGTTTTACGAATATAATCGAAGATATTATGGCATGGATGACGAGACCGATATGGAAAACACACTGGCCGATTCCCTCGCCAACGATGATGCAAACACGAGCGATGGGTTCATGGCCCATGCTGTTTTCGACTGGGATGAGAAGGTTCGTGTGGGAGCACGCTACGACTCGGAGGGGCGTGCCCGGCCTCACTGGGTGATGTTCAGGCTGGACGTATCACCGGTGGAGCGATTTTCCCTGGCCGGGTTCTACGCCGGTCAGGACAGGGAGCGCGGCACCGGAGTTTTCTCGGTCGATTCGTTGATCGGCGCGTCCGTGCACTATCAGATTATCGGGCCGCTGCGAGCCTTCTCCGAGTTCACTCGAAGGTGGCGGCGGGTGGGTGCGACCATGGACTGGGCCAACGAATCCGCTTTCGGTGTAGGTTTGCTCTTCTCTTATTAATTGTCATTGACAAGACATCCAAAAAAAGTGAGCCGAAACATACCTTCAAAGCAACCTAATTGCAGAGCGTGCAAGATGATGACTTACTCGGTTTACACTTGAATATGAAGCTGATAACATCGCGTCCTAACTTGTTGGAATTTCTATGTTGATTGGGAGGACTGTAAGTAATGAGCAGGTGTTCCCACTGCGGTGAGACTCATGGCGCGGACAACCATTTTTGCCCGGTGACAGGCAAGCCCATTGACCTCGGGCCACGCCTCGTTGGGCAGACCTTGCTGGATCACTACAAGATCGTCACTATTCTGGGAGAAGGACCCACCGGCATCGTGCTCGAAGTGGAGAATATGCAGACCGGGAAGCGCCTGGCTGCGAAACTGATCCACCCACAACATACACGTGGCGGAAATACTGCCGATCTCCTGCTCAAGGAGGCCCACAAGGCCGGCAACCTGAATTGCCCCAATATTGCCAGGGTGATCGAGGTCGGGCGTGATACCGGCGCGGCGCCGGCCATTGTCCGGGAGTTGATGGTTGGAGAGTGCCTCGAAAATTACATTGATGATCATGGTCAGATACCACTTGGCGAAGCGGTGGGTATCACTCTCGATATTCTCAACGCGTTGAATGCCATTCACAAGGTGGGTATTCTCAACTTGGATCTATCCCCGGCGGATGTGTTTCTGGATGAATCTACAGGAGAGAGGATCACCAAGCTCGTCGATTTCGGCGAAGGACATGTGAAATCCGGGCTCACTTCGGATGGTGGCGAAGAACCGGAGAGCTACAAGTACTACGCCCCGGAGCAACGGCGAAAAGGCTTCGAGGGCGATCCCCGAGTCGATATTTTTTCAGCGGGCGCGATCATGTATCACATGATAACAGGCCAGGAACCCGCAAGAATTCCGGCGCCGGCCAATTCGTTGCGAAAGGACACGAGTCCCAAGCTCGCGGCTGTCGTCCACAAGGCGCTGGCCGCTGCGCCGGACAATCGTTATCAATCCGTCAAGGATTTCGAGGCTGACCTCGAGGATGCTTCGAGGGAACTTATGCCCGCCCCCGCGCCGCCCGCTCCTGCAGAACAGGCAGTCCCGGCAGATCCGATAGTTCCGGCACCTGCCCAGCCGGAACCTCAACCGGTTGCTCCTTTGGCGCCGGCGACCCCCGCTTTCGAAATGGAGCCGGAGGTGATTGATCTGCAACCTGAATCGATGGTCGGTTACGAGGAGCCCACGGGCAGCGACGAGGAACTGGCCCAACCATCTGTCATCGTGGATATGCCCGAGGTCGAGGCGGCGGCTTCAAGACGAAAACTCGTCACGATTCTGGCGATCGTCGGGGTGCTGGGCGTAGTTGGGATCATCCTGTACTTCGCGCTGGATGTCGGCGGTGAACCCGCGAAAACGCAGCCGGACGAAGAGACGGTTGCTCCCCTGGAGAAAGTTGCGATCACGATCACGGTAATGCCCGAAAATGCGACAGTCAGCGTGGACGGGAAACGCGTGGAGGGTAACCCGCCGGTAATCACGGTAGAAGCAAGTGATGAACTGCATACGGTTAAAGCGGTTGCGGAAGGGTATGAGTCCCTTGAGAAGGATGTGCATTTCGACAAGACCAAGGAAGTTAAATTCGACCTGATGATGATTGTTGCTCTTGAGGGTGAAACGGGCGAAAAGGACGTCAAGGAAGATGACGTGGAAGAGATAGTGGAGCCCGAGCCTGCAGTCGTGCCGGTTCGCGAACCCGAGGCGGAACCTGTTGTAGAGCCGAAGCCCAAGCCGAAACCGATAGTAAAGCCGAAGCCGAAGCCGAAGCCCAAGCCGAAACCGATAGTAAAACCGAAGCCGAAGCCGAAGCCCAAGCCGAAGCCGATAGTAAAACCGAAACCGAAGCCGAAGCCCAAGCCGACGGGCAAGCCTAAAAAGAAAAAAGGCGGATTCGATACATCGAATCCGTATGGTTAGTCTCATGCAAATCGGAGGGAGTTCGATGAAACGTTACCTTGCATTGTTTACGGTTCTCGCGATCTTCATGACCCTGTCGTTGCCTGTTGAGGCACAAAAAGCCAAGGCGAAGAAGGCGTTCGACAAGGGTGTCGCTGCAATGGAAGATCACAACTACAAAAAGGCGTTGCAGTCTTTCGAAACTGCATACGAGGCGGCGCCTCACTGGATGGTTCTGGCACATATCGGCAATTGCCAGGCCAAGCTGAACAACCCGGTCAAATCCATCGTCGCCTATGAGCAGTTCATCAAGGATGGTGGCGATGACATTGATCCCGACGAGCGCAATGCCGCTCGGAAGAACCTTCGGGAACAGCGAAAGAAGGTGGGAGCCCTGTTCCTGCTGGTAAAACCGAAGTCGTCAAAGGTGAACATTGATGGCGAGTCCATCGGGAACCCGCCGTTCGAGGAGATCCTGCTCAAGGCCGGTCCTCATCACATTCTCGTGATCCGTGGAGACGAGGAAGAGGAAAAGGACATCAGCATTTACTCGGGCAAGGAGTTGACTGTTCGGATGTATCCGAAGGACGATTCCATGGTGGCAGTCATTGCGCCGAAACCGAAACCGAAGCCCAAGACGCAGCCGACGACAGAGCCGGAACCGGAGCCGGAACCGGAGCCGGAGCCGGAACCGGAGCCGATCGAGGCCGTGCTGATGGTATCCACAAACGTGGATCCGGCCACGGTGATTCTCGATGGCGAGGAGCGCGGAGAAACTCCATTAGAGGAGGATTTGATGGCCGGCGCGTACAACCTCGAGGTGGGCGCCGAGGGCTACATGCCCTACGCCGAAAACGTCACGATCACCGGCGGCATGGTGAATACCTTCAACGTGTCTCTCGTTGGAGAGGACGAGAAACCGAACCCACTTTCGGTGCCTTTCTTCGTGGCGGTGGGAGTTGCCGGAGCCGGCTTGGTTATGGGCGGAATCGGGTGGGGAGTGTACGCTTCCAACAGGTCGTCCGCCGATAACTACGCTGCGCAACTCGAAGGCCTGGAAAATCCCGACGATGGTGATCCCTTCAACTGGAATGTGGATTGCCCTGACGGTGTGGTGCTTACCGAAGGTACGGCTCACGACTACTACTGCCGTAACGAGTGGGAGCGCAGGGAGTACGAGAGCAAGGCCAAGACCGGCCTGGGTCTCGGCATTGCCGGGACCTCCATATTCGTGGTCGGCGGTACCATGGCCGCCCTCTTCTACTTCAAGCCGGAACTGTTCTTCGGTTCGGAGAGCGATGCCCAGATTATCCTTACCCCCATCGCTACAGGCGACCAGACCGCCCTCATGTTAAGTGGTCGTTTTTAGGAGCGCCTGGGATCGTCGTTGACTTCTATGATCACGCTGCTGCGGTCGATCTCTTCGAGTTCGGTGAACAGCTCCGCGCACTCCGCCTTATCCTTGAAGTGAGCAGCCAGAAAATCGGCTGCGTCGGCGAGGGCTGCGCTGTATGAATCCCTCTCCTGGGATTTGGCGGCGAGACGTTGCCTGCCCGCCTCCAGATCGTTGTCTACGGAGGAGGGATGGTGTTCGAGTTGTTCTCGATACTCGGACAGCTGCGCTTCGATCCGTTCGATATCATCGTTCCATTTATTGATCTTGGCATCGACCTTGGTCACCGCCTCGGCGCGACTCTGCCTGCGTGCTGCAGCGGATCCGGCCGTCTCGTACGCTTTGCGCAGCCCCTCGGTCATCTCGTCCCGGCCCTTGTCGATGGAAGCTATGATCTTTCGGGATTCGTTGAGCTCCTGGCTGGCCTTGTTGTAGTCGTCTTTGAGACGATTGAGATCGACCGTTGCAGCCGCCACTTCTCGCCTCAGTCTGGATTGCTCGCGCGAAAGATCCTCGATCTTGCGACCGATCTGGGCAGTGAAATCCCGTCCCTTGCGCTGGAGATCGTCGTTTTGTTTGGCCTGCACCTGGAGTTCCCCGGCCAGCCTGGTGGACGCCGCGACAAGTCGCCAGATGCTTTCGATGGATTCCATGATCTTTGAGGGTCCGCCGCCGGGGTATGAGGTGGCGACCATCCTGCCGAAGATCGTGGCCTTGAGAGCCCATGTCGCGACATCGTTGAGGCCGGCAGCCAGAATACCGAGACTCGGGCTGGCAACGGCCCTTCTTTCCGGATCGGTTATCTCCCACGGTGAGACCGGCGCGATTCTTCGCTGCAGAGTCTTGAACTCCTCGAGCAGATGATGGGCGTCTCGGAATCGCTTGGTGAGATCCTTTTCGAGCAGGGTCATGACTATCCGTTCGGCCCTCGGGTCGATATCCTTCTGGAACGTCTGCGGCGAGGGTGGGATCGACTTTTTATGGCTTTCTATGTAGCCGTCACGATCTCTTGCGAGAAACGGGAGCCGACCGGTGAGCATCTCGAAGAAGATGACACCGATCGAATAAAGATCGGAGGCAGGTGTCGCGTCTTCACCGTGGGCCTGTTCGGGAGACATGTATTCCGGGGTGCCGAACACCGCGCCCTTGGCCGCCAGGCGTCCGTCCTGGGACAGACGTGCCAGCCCGAAGTCGATGACCTTGACGAAGTTGCGACGACCGCTCTTGTTGATGAGAAAGATGTTGTCCGGCTTGATGTCCCTGTGAACGACACCCAGATCGTGGCCGCGCGCAAGAGCCGCCGTCATCTGCTCCAGTATGTCAATCGAGACCGCGAGATCCATGGGTCCCCTGGCGATGAGGCTTGACAGGCTATCACCGATCAGCAACTCCATTATCAGGTACGCAAGGCCGTCTTCCGTCTCCCCGAAATCGTTGATTTCGACGATGTTGGCGTGATTGATGCGATTGGCTGCGCGCGCTTCCCTCAGGAACCAGGCCCTGAAGTGTTCCTCTCCGCGACGTTCGGGCTGGAGGATCTTGATAGCTACAACGCGGTCGATGAGCAGGTGCCTGGCCCGATACACGGCCCCCATTCCACCCACGCCCAGGCGAGATTCGAGGCGGTATCGATCAGCGACAACACGCCCCAGTAATCGGTCCTTCATTGGATTCTCTCGTTTGGCAACTACAGTTTTCTCTCACTAGAGATTATCGAGGAGGAACTTGGCCAACAGCTCAGTGTCCTCCGAATCTCCATCTTCCCCAGCTTGAGTCATGACGGCGCCGGATATATCAGCGCTTTTCATCGTGATCTTCGAAACTACCTCCAGAATGGGCTCCCCCGTAAACCCCGGAACGACCTCGTAGGCCGAGTCTTCTATCAGCACGGAGTCCATGTAATGCTCGGCCCCCATATCCTCAAGCGTCTCCAATTCCTTGACCCGTCCCACGAGCTTGTGGGGGTCGTTTCCGTCGCCCACGTCGGCAACGAAATGAACTGCCTGCGAGAGCTTGTAGCGATGACCCTCGTCGACAATCTTCAAGACGTCGTCTTCGATGGAGGCATTCTCTTCGACGATCCAGGTGTCCATCGTTTCTTGCGGCCAGAAAAGTCGGTTGCTGCCCATCGTTCGTTCCTCAAGACCAGTGAGTCATTACATCTGACAATGAATGAATGTTACAGATGACTGAACCGACCGTCAAACGGCGTCGTAACGAAATTATACTTCATTGGTTCGTTTGGCGTTGCCGATCTCGTTCTCGATCAATTTTTGCAAGCCGTCTTCCATGTTTAAGGGAGAGATGATCCGCTCGAGGTTCTGGGAAAATATCCACAGAGTATCGAAGGCTCTTCGGTCAGGGTCCACACCTTGCGCGTACACTACTTCCCTCGGGTCAATCTCCTGGAGAATCAGGTCCTCCCTGGGGTATTCCTCCACCACGATGCGGGTTCCATTCAGCGTTTCGCGAAAGTTCGGTTCCATGCCTCCGATGAGGTTGCCGACAATCTTGTCGAGGGCCCCTGCTTCCAGGGCCCACGGAACTCTCGGTAGCTTGAGGTCCAGCTCTCTCGTTGCGAGGAAAGCAGTCACGGCATCTATTCTTCTTCCTTCTTCTCTCGCGATCAATCCGCTGCAATACCAGGTGTCTGAAATGCCGGGATCCAGCTTCAGCGAGCGCTCGATAAGCGCCCTTGCCTCATCGATCTCACCGAGGTCCAGAAGTATCCGACCGAGGACCGTCTGATATACCGCAGGCAACGAATCGATCTCATCGATCTGGCCGATCCGCTCACGGGCTATCTCTTCGCGCCCCGTTAGGAGCAAGGCATCCACCTCCACCAGCGTCGCATCGGCGAGTTCCTGAGTCGAGAGGTCCATTTCGGCGGCCCGTCGGCACAGCCGGATCGCTTCATCGGGATCGGCATCGGGATGCACGAGCAACTCTGCGGCGTTGAGGATCGGCTCCAGGTACCATTCATCCAGATCGATGGCTGTTCTGTAGCTCTCCAGCGCGTTGTCAAAGTCCCCGCCCATGGCATGAACGTAGCCGATGAGGTTGTAAACCTCCGGATTATCCGGCGAGATTTCCAGAGCCTGGTGGGCTGCGGCCAGCGCGAGGGTCACCTTTCCTCGCGTCACGAGATCCAAGCTTCTGTCCATGTGGGCGGAAAACCTGTCCATTGTTACCGGTCTCCTTGGGCCTATTCCAGTGGGCACTTAGCCGGACTAGATAGTGCATGGCTCGATGTCGGTCAACTCGATTGTCAGGCCTCACGGGCACGTTCGATGGCTACGCGGATGGCGGGGGGGAGGTAGATTTCGGAGAGATCGAGCGCGGCCAGGGCACCGGCGAGGACGTCGCAACGATCTTCGGGCCCGAGCTGATCGTGAATGATGATGATCTTGAGGTCGTGAACACGGCACAGGCCTCCTCTGGAAGAACCGATGTCGTCCCTGGAGATCAGGTCTTCGTAGCGCACTTCGATGCCCAGCTTCGCGGCCGTTCCCTCCAGCAACGACAGGAGGTTTTGCGGATCGTGGTTTTTCACGGATCGAGATCTGAAGGGTCCACTCGCGGTTTGCGCCCGAAAACTTTTTCGAAGCGCTCGACGAAGCGATCCTTTCCGCACAGGAGAAGCGCCCCGAGGGGCATGACCCTGGCGACCTCCCGCCCGATACTGGTGGCGAGATCCCTGATGTCCCACTGGGCATGCGAGTCTTCCCGCAGTCTTGCAAAGTGATACAGATCCCGCAGGTTGGTGGTAAAAAGGACGCGTCGGCGATGGGAGTTCGTCAGCACGTACGGCGCAGCTTCTGGATTCATTGTGGAGAGATCGTGAAATACCACTTCGACTCTGTCCGCGAATTTTCGCAGATCGTCCTCGAAGCCGCATTCGGCAATGGAGGGCGGCACGGTGAGTCCGAGATCCGGATCGTAGGCGCATACCGATTGGGATGTCATGCGATGGCGCTTGAGCTGGGCAAAGCAAGCGGCGCAGACCGTGAGCTCGAACGTGAGGCTCACGTGTTCGAATTCCCGTCCGGGGTTGTCGAAGAACTCCATCCGGCGCATGGCCGCCTCGAAAAGGCCTGCGAGCTTTTCCCTGTTCAGGTTGGAGGCGGCGGTCCGGCAGGCTTCGAACGAATGCCCTGACGCTCTGGCCAGCATTGCCGCCGCGACAATATCGTCGGGGTTATTTGGGCTTTCCACCAGGCGTACGGGATCTTCTTCGCCCGTGGCGCCCCTTTCCTCACCGAGGATTTGCTTCGCCAGGTCTTTCAGCTCCGCTGCCGTTTCCAGATCGAACGAAGAGGCCTTTGTGAAGAGTAACACCGAGGGAGCGATGGCGGCGGCTCGTTCATGGAGAAGCTCTCCGAGTTCACGCAGTTCGGCCAGTGGGGACGCGGCCATCCTCCTGACAATGAGTTCCAGGTTACGGGCGTTGGCGGTGAAGCCGAGCTGGCCGTTGGTCGCGAGGATCGTTACGTACCTCGCGTCTTCTTTTGCCCATCCGCTCAGGAGTCTGCGACCGGATTTCTTTGTTGTGAGCTCCGGATGGTGTTTCTCGAGGCGCTCGAGGAGAGTGTGGTTGAACTTCTTGTAGAGTTCGGATTGGTCCGCCACGATCTCGCACAATTTGGCTTCGAACGGAGTGTCCCGGATCTCGTCCGGTATCACGAAATCGTGATCCAGCGTGATGTACCGCTGGCTCTTTTCGGTGAACGAGCAGAGACGAAAGTGTTCGAGTTCTTCGATCGCCAGCCTGGATATTCCGAGTAGATCGAAGTTGAAGACCGCATGCTCCGCCACCGAGTGGTGGCCCATCCCGAAGATGATGCTACGGTTGGATTTTCTTGCTTTCTCAACCTGTTCGAGGGCCTCGCGCCGAAGCTCGCCCACGGGTCTGGGATCGCGGCTGATCCGTGCGTAGGCGGCACAGAGCACCTCCGGGGTCAGTCGATCGGGGGAGATGCCCGCTTTCCGCGCCTCCTCGAGCACATTCGAGTCAATGTTGTATCCGGCAAGAACGACTCTCATGTCAGCTGTGCCTCCTTCAAGAATAGATCCTGGGAAACTCTAGCCAACCTGACGGTTCACCGCAACAGCGCGATTCACGCGACAGAATATAATCAATGTGTTAAGGGCTCTTTTTTTCGGAGGAATGGAATGTTGCTGCCGATAAATCCTGTGCACCCGGAGCCGCGCAAGATACGCATGGCGGTGGATACCCTCATGCGCGGCGGGGTAATCGCGTATCCAACCGGAACCGTCTTCGGCTTCGGCGCCGATCTGCTCAACAAGAAAGCGGTGGAGAAGGTTTACCGGATCAAGGGCGCCAGGAAAGACAAACCGTTCTCGTTTCTCTGCGCGGATCTGTCGCAGATAGCCCGATACGCTAGCGTCTCCGACGGTGCATACCGCATCATGCGTCGGCTGGTTCCCGGCCCGTACACCTTTGTGCTCGAGGCCACCAGGGAAGTACCTCGGCTCTGCATGAGCAAGCGCAAGACCGTGGGAATAAGGGTCCCAGATCACCCCGTCGCCCTGGCAATCCTCACGGAGTTCGGGCGTCCGATCATCTCCACTTCGGCCAGGCGCGATGACGACGACGACGACTGGATACCGAACGACCCCGAGGAGATCAGCCTCAAGTTCAAGCAGCTCGACATGGTGATCGACGCGGGAATGGGCGGCCTCAACCCGTCCACAGTACTCTCGTTCAACGACCAGGGTGGGATCGAAGTGCTCAGAGAAGGCGCCGGTTCGGTTGACGGGATTTTGTAGATCCCTCAGGGATTGAGTTCGTCGAGGTCGAGGTTTCCCATCTTCGTGCGCGGCACGCGAAATACCACGGTCACGTCGCTCTGGGTATCTCCGTGAGTCCAGTAGTAAGCCACGTACCCGGTCAACAGCCGCTGTTTGATCGGCGGCGGCCCCTCGATGGACGACAGATCGGCTCCGAGCGGAACGGCCAACACCGTGCGGGCGATCGCTTCGCGCCCGGTGACAGGCGGAAGGGGAAACGAAAGAGTTCTCATTCCGTCCTTTTTCTCCTCTGGAAGATCGCTGCGCGCGGTCAGGGTGGCGGCTGCTACGGCTCCTACCGGGACGGACTGTCTCAACGAGGTGTCGACCCGGGTTCCCTGATATCCATGGGCGGTCTTGCGCGCCAGGGCGACCCTGTCTACCGATGCCGAGACACACAGATCCGTCGTCTGGAGTGTTTTCTTTCCGGGGAACCAGAATCGAATCGAATCGAGCCACATTGTTCCCTGGACCTTTTGTTGTTTGTGAACCTTTATCCAATCCAGATCGACCTCATATACGGTCACAGCGACCTTGGGGGTCGTATGCTTTTTATCGGGAGAGGTGACCTTCCCCTCTGTGGCGGGGCATATGGGAGTCGGGGCGATTTTTTCACCGAACGCGGACAGGGGGCGCCAGGGCACACCTGCGTCTATTTGCGCCATGATATCGTCGCGCCACATACCCAGGTGCTCATCGGAGAGCATCACCAGGCACCCTCCTGCGGCACACATACTTCCGCGCGCGCAGTCACCGTTGGATTCACACCTGTGTGCCTTGTCAGCCGTGGGTTCGTCATGTCGCAACATAACAATCACGACAATCACGACCACCACAACCGCTGAAATTAAAAATATCAGCAGTTTAAGTGTTGGGAAATTACGTTGTTTCCCCATTCGAACGGTATCTCGACCCATCGGGCGGCCTCCTCTTCGTGGCCAAGATTTGTCATTGTCCCTTTCCTTATTCCAATACTTTCGGTAAATAGTGTCAATTCGGATGTTGGTAGAAAGGCCATCATGAAGGAAATACCAAACAGGCACTTCTTTATTGCGTTGATCATGCTGGCAGTACTTCTTCCGAGCTGGACCGTGTTTGCGCAGGATCCGGCGCCGAAGGATGACTCAACGCCACCGGTACCACCGCCGTCCGATGAGCCTTCCGACGTTCCGCTCCCGCCGGCTCCTGCCGGCGCTCCACCGGCGAAGTACAAGTCGGACAAGACCGCGACATGGGGGGCCACGAAGATCGCGCCCACGGAACAAACCTCGCCCACGGTATTAACATCGCCTGCCGAAGAGGCCAGAAAGAAAGAAGCGGCCGAACTCGAGAAAAAAAAAGCAGCCGAGCTCAAGAAAAAATGCGACGACCTGAAGCAGGCCGGCAAGGAGCTGACCGACGATTGCAAGGCCGCCGATCTGGAGATAGTTTTTCAGGGCGCCGTCAGAAGACCGACAAAACCGTTGAAGTCCGTTGTCCAGGCAAAGGATGTCGAATCCGACAAACTGCACGAGAAGAATATAAAGTACTCAAAGGATCCGTATCTCCAGAGCGACGATGGGGTCAGCGTCTGGGAGATAGCCCGCAGGGAGCCGCTACTCTTGCCGGAGTCCAGGGCCGGTTTCTTCTCGGTGGGGGTCAACGCAGGGTACCCGATGATGTTCGCCCGGGGATCGGTGGTGAGCAGCGTCTACCAGCCGGTGATCGATTTCGCGGCCGAGGCGCGATACCAGATGTTCCGGATGCTGCAGCTCGCCATCGTCGCCGATTTCCATGTGCTCAAGGGCGGATCGGTAGCCACCAAGGAGATAACGCCGTCAACACTGTATCCCGATCAGGATTCGGCCAGCACGGTACCATTGAGGCACCCCCGCGATGTGGGCGCCATCGTCGAAAACTATGTGGGTTTCGGGCTGCGACCGACCGTGCGGTTCGACGTGGAGTACAGAGGGTTCGAGTTGGTTACGGGCGTCGGCTTCGGCTGGCACCTGTTCCATACGTCCGGCAAGTGGCGAACCAAGCTGCCCGAAGAAGATCGGGCGAATGAATATGATATCGACATGCAAGCAAAATGGCTCGGGGACGACGAGGCGTTTTACGAGTTCGAGGCAACCGACAGCGGTGTCTATTCCGTATTCGAGTTGGCCATACTCCGCCGCTGGCTCGACGGGAAGTTGGGGGCGGGCATCCTCATGAAATACACCTTGCCCCTCCACGGAACGGTGGAGCCCGACGTCAAGGTCAAGGGGAGCTACGGGATAGAGCCCCCCGCATATTCCTCTGACTGGAAGGGATACACTGTCGAGGAGAACGATTACGGGGACACATTCATACGGAACTTGAGCACCATGAGCTTTCTTTCCTTCGGTCTGATCGCCGACTGGAGGTTTTAGAGATGAACGCGATAAAAGAATACAATCGGTTGGGAAAACCAACGATCACCGCCGCGATCATCATCATTGCATTCGGTGTTGTCCTTCATGCGCAAGAAGTAAGAGCTCAGGACGATCCGGATGTTCAGGTGATTACCAGGCGAGACGGAGATCCGGGATTCAGAACTGATCTGGGGTTTCATGTGGCCATCGGCGGAAACAGTTGTATCGGCGGCGGCACCGGCTACGCCAGTTGTTATGGCGCCGACAATGCGTGGGACACGAGCATCGGAGTCGGCGGCGGTGTTCTGCTCAGACCGCTCAAGATGTTCTCGGTGGGTATCGACATCAACTACGGGAGAATGCGTTACCACCAGATGACGGTCAACAAGTGGTCCGACCTGACGTTCGGGCCGGTCGCGCGTTTCCATTTTCCGATTCATTTCAAGGGCCTTTACTTCGAGCCGAACGTGGGCCTCCAGGTAGGGTTCGTCAAGGGGGTAATGTACGAGAACGAGAACGCCAGCCAGGATTCGCTCGATCGCGAGCACGTCCACATGGGCGCGTTTTTTGCACTTCCATTCGGCCTGGATTTCTTCCCGCTTCCCAAGCTGGGATTCGGCCTGGAGTTCAGACTTATCAGAACCATTTACACGGAAGTCTGTTTCGAATCATCGGGAGGCGTTGCCTGTCGGGGTATCAAAGACGAGGCGTTGACAGACCGGTGGGACCTTCCGTACGGCGGCGTTCCCGCGGACAAGGGGATCGAGAAATTTCCCATGAAACTTTTCTGGGGAGTCCATGGGTTGTACTATTTCTAGTCGATGCAACCCGAGAAAAACTCGTTCTTAAAGACACTCAGCAACATCGCCCGGGCAACTGTTTTCCCCGGGGATATGGTCATCTCCAAAAGGCGTTTCGTCGGGATATATTCCATTCGCCTGATGTTCCTGGTGGGCCATCGACTCTGGAAGGATCGCTGCATGCGCCAGGCAGCCGCCCTCGCGTATCAGACCTTCCTTTCCCTGGTTCCACTCCTGGCCATCGCTCTCGCCGTGGCCTCGACTCTTGAACTCGAACCATACATGGACAGGGTGAGCAGCGCACTGGAGGGCATCCTCCTGCCCGCCGCCGCCGCCGACGCCGGACAGCACATCCGCGATCTGGTCACCTCCATCAAGCCGAAGACGCTGACCATTTTTGGAGGCATCACGCTGGTGTTTCTGGCAATGACCCTGTTGTTCAACGTGGAACAGATCACCAACGACATCTTCCGGTGCTCCAAGTCTCGCAAGTTCTGGCTGAGAATTCTGACCGGGCTCGCCTTGCTCATCTTCGCCCCCCTCGCGGTGGGGCTCTCGTTCTATTTCACCGGAAAGTTGTTCTTTCTTCCCCATGCGGCCGCCGTCGTGCTCCCGTTCATCTTCACCGTGACGGCCCTTTTCCTTTGCTACTGGAGGCTTCCCCACAGGAAAATCCTGATACGTCACTCCCTGGTCTCGGCCCTGACGGCCGGGTTGATCTTCGAGGCGGTGAAGATGGGCTTCGCCCTTTACGCGCGACATCTGGGGGTCACCCTTTCCTATGTCTACGGTACGATGGCCATCCTGCCCCTGTTCATGATCTGGGTATACCTGGCCTGGCTCATCTTCCTGTTCGGCGCGGAGTTGAACGCCGCTCTCCACGAGGTCAAGAGGCACGACACCTTCGAAAGCTGAACGGTTACGTGAAGTAGTGGAGCGTCAAATAAGGCTGAAGGCGTGATCGAAATCGGCGAGAATATCCTCGATATCCTCGCATCCTATGGAGACGCGAACAAGTCCGTCAGTGATGCCGGCTGCGACTCTCGACTCGCGGGGCATCGTCGCGTGGGTCATGCTCGATGGATGCTGTATGAGGGTTTCGATCCCCCCTAAGGAGACCGCCAGGGTCATGATGTCGACGTTGTCCAGGAGCTTTGTGCCGGCCTCTATTCCACCCTTGACCTCGAAGGAGATCAGCGCGCCGGGACCGTCCATCTGGCGCAATGCGAGCTCGTGCTGAGGATGGCTCTTCAACCCGGGGTAGCGAACCCACTCCACCTTGGGGTGTGACTCCAGGTACGCGGCGGCCTTGATCGCATTCTCCTGGCAGGCCTTCACGCGCAGTGAGAGGGTTTTCAGTCCTCGAAGCACCAGCCATGCCTGATGGGGATCCATGCACGCGCCCAGGAAATTGGCGACCGGCTTGATCCTCGCGTACAGCTCCTTTGTGGAGGTCACGATCATGCCGGACACCACGTCGGTATGCCCGTTGATGAACTTGGTCATGCTGTGGAAGACCACATCGGCGCCGAACTCGAAAGGGCGCTGCAATATGGGGCTTGCGAATGTGTTGTCCACTATCAGTATGGCCCCGTGATCGTGAGCGATGTCCGCGATCTCTTTGATGTCCGTCATTACAATAGTCGGGTTTGCCGGGGTCTCCACGAAGATGGCTTTCGTTTCGGGCTTCAGCGCCGCCTTGACCTCATCGGCTTTGGATGTGTCCACGAACGTGGCGCCCACGCCGAACCTGGACCAGTCCCGTTCGATCACCATGCGGGACGGGCCGTACTGAGAGCTCGTTCCGACCAGATGATCTCCCGCGTTCATCAGGGCGAACACCAGGTTGCAGATGCAGGCCATTCCCGAGCCCGTGGCGATGGCGCCCTGTCCGCCCTCGAGGGCGCAGACAGCTTCTTCGAGACGCCCGATGGTCGGGTTGCCCATTCGCGTGTAGATATGCCCCTCGCCCTCGCCGGAGAAGAGCGCCGCCCCGTGTGCGCAGTTATCGAAACAGAACGTGGACGACTGGATGATCGGAGGCGCAACCGCCATCGTGGCAGGGTCGGAGTACTGGCCCGCGTGGATGTTTCTGGTTGCGAGGCCCTTGTTTTTCAGATCGTGGCTCATTGACTGCGCTCCTTTCGGTGGGAAGCAAAGGTGTACTACTGAGTAGACTTAAAACCCATTGTGACGAAATTGTCGAGAGGAGATCGATCGGCACTGCCGGAGTGTCCTCACCTTTTTTTGTTAATAATCCGACTCGCAGCAACTAACAATACTGAATACAATAAAGTTTAACCAGGCAAAGAGCCATGAGCACAAAACCAGTTAGAGCCGGCCGCCATCATCTTCCCCTTCCCCTCGCAGGGGAAGGCCGGAATGGGGTTGTCGTAGTTATCGTGGCCGTTTTCCTGCTTTTCGCGGGGACGGCCGAGGCCCAGATCGTTCTCACTGCCCCGTCGGCCAGGGGCCAGAGCAATCGGTCGGTCACCGGCACTACCTGGGCAAACTCAAATTCCATCAAAGTGGCACGTCAATCCGAGGTTTCTGAAACCTATCCAAACTCCTACTTGATACAATGGTATTTAGACGGGCAGGGTGTCCTCGAGTTCAATCTGGGCTGGCTCCCCCATCCGGCCATGACTCCCAATAACTTCACGGCGCGCCTGAACAGTTTGACCGTGGTGGATGACGGTTCGGGCGGCAACTCAATTCAAATAGGTCTCCACGATCTGAACGATCTTCAGGAAGACAACGCGATTACGACGGCGGATTACAACGCCCATGCCGGCACGACTATTGTCTCGTCGACTCATCAATTCAGCGGCACAGCGGCCTCTTTCGACAACATCGACGTCACCGACGCGTTGCGCGAGGACATCTTCGGTGGCGGCACGGGACAACCGACCACTGGGTTTATCCTCCGCAGCACAAGCCCGTTCGACTTCAGTGTGTGGGTCAAATTCGGCCACATTTGGCCGAACATAGTAATCAACCTCTTCAACCCCGATGGCGGTCCGATGGGTATAGACGGAGGAACGATCGGCCCGTTGCCACACTCCGATACCGATTCTGACAGCGACACCGATTCTGACAGCGACGCCGATATTGACGCAGATACCGACACGGATACGGACACAGGTACCGGCACGTCTTCGGATGACGACGCGGACGGGAACGACAGCTGCGGCTGCCATACCACCGGATCCCGATCACCGGTTTCCCTCTTGAAAACGCTGATCGAATCTTTTTTCTGAACCGGGACTGGGCAAATATTCTCTACGGGCAGTTACTCGGAACGGGCGTGCAAGAATCATCAAGGTTGTTGTTGGCATATATTGTTTGAGGGAGGCTTGTGAACTGGTCCAGCAAGTCGCACACCTCACAGTCGGGAAGAATACCGTTGTTGTTGATCCCCAAATCACCCCCTATCGATGTGATCCCGCTCAGCCCGTCAATGTTCTCGAGGGAGGGGTTGTGCTGAATGATCAGATCCGCGCTCACCGAGATGATCCCGTCAAGGCCGTCCAGGTTGGTGAGATTGGGATTTGCAACGATTGTCATGTGATCGTACGAGGAATCCTCCCCCACCCAGCCGCTGATCCCGCTCAGGCCATCCAGATTGGAAAGAGCGGCGTTGCCGGCGATTTCCAACGCGCCACCCACCGAAGTAATATCGACCAGGCCGTCAAGGTCGGTGATAAGGTCATTGCCGAGTATAGACAAATCCCAGCCCAACGGGCCGATGATCCCGCCAAGCCCGTCCAGGTTCTCCAGGGAGGGGTTATGCTGAATGAGCAGGCCCGCGCTCACCGAGGTAACGGCGCTCAGCCCGTCCAGGTTCTCGAGGGCATCGTTTTCCCAGATTACCAACCCGCCACCATACACTGCGGTGAGGGCGCTCAGGGCAGAAAGGTCAACGATGGCGTCGTTTCCGGTGATTACTAAACTATCAACCGAAGTGAGCCCACTCAAACCGTCCAGATTGGTAAGAGCGTCATTGTCGGAGATTTCCACCGAGAAACCACCCGAGGCGGGGGTGAGGGCGCTCAGCCCGTCCAGGTTGGTGAGGGCGGGGTTTTCGGAAACTCTCAATTGATAACCCACCGAGGTGATCCCACTCAGTCCGTCTAAATTGGTAAGGACAGGGTTTCCGGAAACTGTCAATCTATAACCCACCGAGGTGATTCCACCCAGCCCGTCCAGATTGGTGAGGACGGGGTTTTCTGCTATTCCCAGGTCACTAGTCACCGAGGTGATTCCACTCAGACCGTTCAAGTCGGTGAGGGTGTCGTTGTCATTGAGCCACAAGTCCTCGCCCACTGAAGTGAGGGCGCTCAGGCCGGCCAGGTTGGTAAGGGCGTAATTGTTTCTAATCATAAGGGTCTCGCCCACCGACGTGAGGCAAATCAGGTCGTTCAAGTCTTCGCACGATGAATATTCGATTCTGAGATCTCCCGATATAGATGTGTATCCTGCGAGAGTAGCAACATCCGATTGCGTGTCGGTCGTAAAATCGCCGCTGTATTCTCCCAGATTGCACTCGATCGGACCGGTATCGGTATCGGTCGTTCCGCCGTCTTCGCCACTCGACGAGATGTCCGAACAGCCGACAGCTGCCACGGCAAGCACCAGACCCAGGATAAGATTCTTGATATAGGTCATCGTAGCCCACCTCCATTTGCTGAGGATACTATACCATCCTTGTGAGACGTCTGTCCGCCTCCGCAGACTACGGCGCGATCTTGGACTTTGGAGTTCAAAATTGAGCGAACCCGTGACGCGCTACTGCTGTTTCTCGGCGTCTTCCTGGATCTGCTTGAGGAGTTTCTCCAGCTCGGCCATGTCACCGGGGTTTCCCCAGGGATTCTGGTTCGCCTCGGGAAACATGGGATCATCATCCACGTACGCGGGTGGCTGGTAGAGATACGAATCGTCGAGGGTCGGGTATGCGTCGGCCTGGAGCCAGACGGACGCGAACATCGCGACGTACACGATGCCGACATGGAAGGCCGCGCCGATGGAGGAGTAGGCCATCGCCTTGTTTCCCGGTCGGTTCTTGAATTTGCCGGCATTGATCGAGGCGAATATTCCGATGAGCAAACCCAAAGGCGGGATGATGCACGCCAGGATGACCGCCGCCCAGGACAGGCCCGAAATCCGCCACCTCTTCATCTCCCAGGATGCCATCCCGTAGGAACCGGGCACGTCGTCCCCGATATCGAGGGAACCCGGCGGGGAGTATTCGTCCGACCGAAGGCTTTCGCCGCATGTTCGACAGGCGTCGTAGCCGTCAATGTTGTTCGTGCCGCATTTGGTGCAAATCATTTCGTGACCCCACAGTTGACTCCCAGTTTCATTAGAATCGACATCGATAAGAATATTCAACATTCATTTTTTTGGAAACTCCAGCGAGAAACGACCGATATAGAATGTATGACGTTTTTACCGAATCGCATCGCAATCGGAGTTCTTGTCGTTATCGCCGGAGTGTGCAGCGCAGTCGCCAGGTTTCCGGAGGTCTTTCCGGTGGGGGCCGCCCCCACGCCACGGGTCGACGCAGCCGGCGGGATCTGCGTGGAGATCGCCCACCCCTCCATCGTACCGGGGCTGGTCTGCGCGCCGACACGGCGGGAGCTCGCGGCCATGGGAATAGCTCATCTGGGGCTCCCTTCCGACTGCGCGCACGTGTGGCCCGATGGTTCTTTTTCGAAGTGCTCCCGGCTGGTTTTCAAGGACGGTAAGAATGGGAAGTGTTCCTCTGTGAGGGTCGAGCCCATGGTCGGGGCTGCTCGCCTGGTGTGCGGGGTGGGGCTGGATCTGAACCGGGCGACGCAGGAGGATCTGATCCTGCTCCCGGGGATCGGACCGAAGAGGGCGAGGCAGATCGTCGAGTCCCGTGAGGCCGACGGGCCGTACTCGGAGCCTGGCGATCTTGTTCGGATAAGGGGAATCGGGGAGAAGACGGTGGAGCGAATCAGGCCGTGGCTCGTCTGGTGACTATTCCTTGGGCTTGTGGCAGTAGTCGCAGCCTCCCGAGAGCTTCTTCTTCTTGTGGCATGGAATACAGGCCGTGTGGTAGGCGGTCCGTGCGGACGGAGCGTTCACCTCCCTGAATTTGTGGCAATCCGCGCCCTTTCCACAAGTTTTCCTGCCGGCGCCCTTGTGATGGCATTTATAGCACTTGACTCCCAACTCCTGGTGCTTCCAGTGATCGAAATCCGTCGGGCCCTTCTTGCCCTTCACGGTGCCGAGCACTCCTTTATGGATTCCCTTGCCCACGAACCCGGAATCGGCGGGTTTTTCCTCGGCGGGAGCCGGAGCGCTTGCGGTCCCATCGGCAGGTTTTTCGCCCGTGAGTTCATCGGCAGGTTTTTCGTCGGCCGCCGCTCCACCGTCCGTGGCATCGGCCTCGGTGGTGTCGTCCAGATCCTGCGGCTCCACATCGACCGGCGGCGGTGTCGGTTCACTCACCGGCTGTTCCGTTGCCCCACCGCACGCCCATACGAGTCCGGCCAGGGCGCAACCAAGAATCAGTGAAAAGGCTATTCTCATGTGGCTCCTCCTTGGTGAATCACTATGTCAGTAAGTTTGGAATATATCGTCTGGTGATCACGGACACAAGAACTACCGGCGGGCGCCCGTCGAAGCCCGGGGTTGCAACCGGGACCGGACCGCAAGTAGACTCCACCATCATGGATCTCCTCATCCCAACATTCGATGGCTACGAGCTCCTCGATTCCGGTGGCGAAAGGAAGCTGGAGCGATTCGGCGACGTGGTAGTGGATCGCCCCTGTCCGCAGGCCATCTGGACCGCAGGTGATGCGGCCAGATGGAAACAGGCCGGGGCGGCATTCCAGCGCGGCGAGGGCGGGACGGGCGATTGGGAACGGTTGGGCGGCGATTTTTCGGAATCGTGGGTTGCAAGATGGAACGACCTTGCCTTCCTGATCCGGCTCACGGGGTTCGGGAACGTGGGGCTCTTTCCCGAGCACACGGGACACTGGGGGTGGATGGCCGACATCATCTCCGCCAACGGCGGGGGGCGCGTGCTCAACCTGTTCGCGTACACCGGTGGAGCGTCCATGGCTTGTGCGCGCGCAGGGGCGGAGGTCACCCACGTGGACTCGGCGAAATCGGTGAATGGATGGGCCCAGGAAAACGCGAAGCGCTCGGGTATTGCGGACGGCTCCGTGAGATATCTGGCGGACGACGCGCTGAAGTTTACCGGACGGGAGATCCGACGCGAACGAAAGTACGAGGGGATCATCCTGGACCCGCCCACCTTCGGACGCGGGCCGAAGGGGGAGGTGTGGAAGATCGAGCGGGATTTTTACAATCTGGTGCGCGATTGCGCGGAGCTCCTGGCGGACGATCCGCTCTTTGTCCTTGTGACCTCTCATTCACCCGGGGTCACGCCCTCGGTCCTTCGGGCCTTGCTCTCGCCCCTCGATGGGTGTGTGGAGTCCGGTGAGATGCTTTTAAAGGGTGGCGGACACGGCCTGGCGGCGGGAGTTTACGCCCGCTGGACCCCCGAACCCCATCCCGGCCAGATCAGGGCTGATCCGGATCCTGAATATGGACGGGCGCGCACTCGCCCTTGACCGCGCTCCAGTCGGCGGCCAGGGGACGGACGACGGGCTGCCCCCAGCTTCGCACGAGCGCTTCCAGTTCGGCCGCGCGGTCATCCGACGCCGGGTGAGTGGACAGTATGGTGGGGATGGACCCGGCGAACCCCTCTTCTTTTGAGAGAATCTCCATGAACCGCATCAGCCCGGAGGGTTCCAGGCCCGCCTTGTATATTAGCTCCATCCCGTGGAGATCGGCTTCCGTCTCCTGGTCACGGCTGAAGGACATGGACGCCAGGTTGGCCGCGTTGCCCACGAGGAAACTCTCGATCTCGCCCGTATTGCCCACGACCGCGTACACGATGATCATCAGACCGATCTGCCGCACCATGTTCTTGATCCCGTGTCTGTGGAGCACGTGCTGGAATTCGTGGGCGAGCACCCCGGCAACCTGGTGGCCGTCTTCAGACCGTTCGAGCAGCCCACGATTGATGAATACATACCCCCCCGGCAGGGCGAACGCGTTGACCTCCTCGTCGTCGATGATCCGGATTTGCCACCGGTAGGGGGTCATTCCCAGTCCCATCACCAGCCGGCTGCCCAGCTCCTGTACCGCCTTGTTCATGGCCGGATCGGAGCAGATCGCGTGCTGTTTCAGGATGTCCATGGCCGCCGACCTGCCGATCTCCACCTCCCACTGCGGGGGGATTTCTTCCACGATACTGCCCACCGCCCATCCGAAGCCCAGCCACAACAGCAGGATGATCGCGGCGAGAATCCCGGCGAGCACGGCCATCAAGGAGAGCCTTCCCACCTTCCTGCGCGCACGGGTCGATGCGGCTTTTTCCAGTTGATCGGTAACGGTCCGCGGTGCTCCGACGGCAACCATGTGGCTCGCGATTTCCCTGTCCGAAATGAGGAGGCGGACGCGCTCACCGTCGATGCCATCGCCCTCCATGCAGATGTACTTGTCATCCATCCCCACAACAGAGATTTTGATACCGCTGTACGAGATGATCGCCTTGACCTCGCTGCCCACCAGCGCCTCAATGGAGTCGCCTCTTACAAAAACGCTGCAAGTAAGTCCGGAATTGCTCTGGGGGCCGAAAAGAATTCCTATGTAGCCCTCGTTCTTCATCTTGCCAGATCATTCCATAACGCCATCATTTTCAAGTAAAAAACCCAAACCGGGCCGGCGCCCGAACCTTGACTTCGATTATCAAACGTAATAAGGAAAAAGGCCGCTACGCAAATAGAAGGCACCACGTTCGTCGAAAGGATTACGTGTCATGAAAAAACGGATTGCAGCAGCTTGTTGCCTGGTTCTTGTCACTGGAATCATGGGGCTCGGTTGCAAGGAAGAGCTGGTCGGCGCCCCCTGCATTCCGGAGACCGACAAGGGCGAGTTCAATCCTACCCTTTCGGGAACCACCTGGTCCATCGAGACGCGCTCGGTTCAGTGCGAGTCGCGCGGCGCGCAGATGGTCTGCCTGACCAAGACTCAGGGCAACCAGTATTTCTCGGGTATCCAGTCGGATTGCGAGATCGACAAGGATCTGGATGCCTGCTGGGACGAAGATCGGATCCAGCACAAGTTCTCCTTCTGCTCGTGCCGTTGCAAGGACGTGGATGAAAACACGTACAACACCAACCCCGATAAATACGATTATCTCTGCGAGTGTCCTCCAAACACCAAGTGCGAGGATGTGCTCGGTGATATCGAAGAGGCGCCCGAGAAGATCAAGGGCTCCTACTGCGTTCCCAACTGCATCGCGCGTCCCTGTGAGGCGGAGAAGGTCTGCAGTCCGTCCAAGGACAGCGAGAAACCCTGGGAGTGGGCCTGCAAGGAATACTAGACCGCCTTTTTTACTAACCCCCCTGGTCGGCATTCATAAATCCGGAAACAACGCCATTGTCAGTACGAGAGAATACCTGTGAATCCGGTCGGCGCGGCGAGGATTACGTGTGCGACCGGATCACCGAGAACGGTTTCAAGATCATCGATCGCAACTTCCGGGAGAAGTTCGCCGAGATCGACATCATCGCGCAGGATGGCGAGACGCTCTGCTTCATAGAGGTCAGGACGAGGGCGGACGACACACTGGGTCATCCGGCCGAGACGGTGACGCCCAAGAAGCAGCGAATCATCCGACGGGCTGCCGAGGCGTACCTGGCGCGGAAGAATATCCAGCCGAGGCCCATGAGGTTCGACGTGGCGACCATCATCTGGTCCACCGGGGAGTACCAGTATTTCGAGAATGCCTTTTACTAACCCATCTTCACGCTACTGCGATAGCCGTCCAGGAGCTTGTCCAGGCGCTCCAGGGTTTCGGTCGAGGCTCCGCCGGCTAAAAGCTCGCCGCGAATGGACTCGAGCTCTTTCACGTCCTGATGCCTGGCCTCTCTCAGGCGCTGCACCATGTCGTCGAATTCCTGGAATACCTGGTGGAGTTCGTCCCCTTTTCTGAGCTTTGCCCACAACTGAAGGTGAGCGCCGTCGATACCGGAGAGCAATCTTCTTATCTTGTAGGCGGGTCCGGCGATCTTGTGCGTCGCCACAATGGTCATCAGGCCGAGAAGTATCACCAGACCCACGAGCCCACCTCCGAGGGTGAGCAGGGTATGCGTCTTGTCCGAATCCGCCTGCTTGATGAAAGCCTCCTGGGCTGCCGGCGACATACCCTCCTGTGCCATCGCCTGCATGACCATCAGCTCGGTGGATTCCGCCAGCGTGCCGTACAGGAAATACCCCATTATCCCAACGATGACGGCGGTCACCAGGGTCACACGCAGAACCCAGCCCAGCTGAAAATTCTTGTCGATCAGGTAGTTTCGAATGTGTCGCTTCGGCTTGGGGCCGGCTGGTGAACCCTGCGCGCTCGCATTCATCGAGTGTCCTCCATAGAGTGTCTGAAACTAACGGATTTGGTTTCAATCCTCCAGAGTATGCAGCGTTTTGAAGACGTTGCCAATCAAAGCTTCGGCAACAGCCTTGAGAGCTTTCGCCTGGGCTGCCTGCTCGGTCTTGCGGGTCATGGGTCCGGCGATCACCGGCACGGCGCCCTCTGCGGACGGTATGATGAGGAGGTTGTAACCCGGGTTGGTGAATACGTTCAGGCTTATCTTGACGATCAACTGATCGCCCGAGTGATCCATTTTCAGGATGGAACCCGAGAGTATATAACCGCGCAGTTTTTCCTTCTTGAGCTTCCTGGTGACGTTCTTGGCCGTCATACCGGGCTCCTGAATGATCACGCCGGGCTCACGACGCAGTCGCTTGATGACCACGTTTCGGAGCATATCGGTCAGTTCGTCCCGCTGTACTTCCGAAGAATTGCCCATGGCGTCGACATGGATCAGAAACTCCGGCCTGGCTGCTTGTGCATCTTCCACCGCACCTTCGCCGCTCAAAGCCTTGAGAACCCTCAAAGTGGCCTGTAGTTGTGATCTTGCGGCCTTGGTGGAGCTGGATTTCAACGCGGCGGCCACCTTGGGAATCACCGAGGTGTCCGCGATCTGGCCCAGAGCGGTGGCGGCGGAGATGACAACCAGTTCGTGATTGTCGTCGAGGGCGCGGACGAGCGCCGGGACACTGTCCTGGCAGCGGATCTTCCCCAGGGTGTTGGCAGCTTGCACACGAACACGATAGCTTCCCCCGTTTTGAAGCATGTTTATCAGGTACTCGCTTCTGGCGTCCGCGAAGGCGTTGCCACCAAGAAGGAAAATCACGACGAATATTCCCGTCGCCGCTCTCATTTTCTGCCGGGTTCCCAATGGCATCAGCAATATTCCAGGGGTGTTTATATCCACTATCGTTTTGACGTGTCGAATTTCAAAAACATCAAACAATAGCCAATTAAATTCAAATTATTCCATGTGCAAACTTCCATTTCACATGTTGTCCATTATCCATTCTCAATAACAAGCTTGTAAAGCCCCCGCGCGTGTTTCTTGAGTTATCGGTGGCTCCCGCAGGGGTTGACTTTTCTCAAGTCAACATGCCTAATACGCCGGTATTCGCCAGGTAAAGATGATCCAAAAGTGCCAAAAGTTCGGCACTTTACATTCGGGAGGCCACGGATGAGCCCAACAGTCCTCGCGGGACTAATCGTCGCAGCCATTGTCGTAATTGTCATCATCGTGATCGTCATGCGCCGGCGCAAGGATGAGCAGGGGGAGTCCCTTCCCGAATCCGATGTCGACCGCGAACTTCCACCCTCGCAGGAGGAACCCGCGCAGGAGCCCGAAGCTGCGCCCGAGGAGAAGGTGCCCGAAGCAGCCGAGGAGCAAGAGGTCAAGGCTGCGGAACCCATCGAAAAACGCGTGACGGCGCCGGGTGTTCGCCTCGACGAATCCGAGGAGGCGGTGGCGGCCCAGAAATTGCTCGATGCCAAGCGGGAACGCAAGCTCAAGAAACTTCGCAAGGGCCTCGCGCCGACCCGCGGAGGGTTCATTGCCAAGATCGGCGCCATTTTCAAGGAGAAGAAAACAATTGACCCGGCGCTCCTGGACAAACTCGAGGAAGCTCTCATCACGGCCGACGTGGGGGCGAAGACCACCGAATGGTTCATCACTCTTCTCAAGGAAGCACTCGAAAAGGACGAGCTTGCGAATCCGGATGCTGTATGGAGCCTATTGCGTTCGGAGGTCGAACGGGTTCTGGCCATCGAGGCGGAGCCGTGGGATTTTTCGAAGAGCAAGCCGTTCACGATCATGGTCGTGGGAGTAAACGGCGTCGGCAAGACCACAACCATCGGCAAGCTCGCATCCCAGTACTCCGGACAGGGTCACAAAGTTGTTCTGGCTGCCGCCGACACATTCCGGGCCGCCGCCGTGAACCAGCTGGAGATATGGGGACGGCGCACCAAGTGTGAGGTTATCAAGTCCAAGGAAGGCGCGGATCCTTCATCGGTGGTGTTCGATGCAATCAATTACGCGAAGGAGAACGGCGCGGACGTGGTCATCGCGGACACCGCAGGACGGCTTCACACCAAGGCGCCGCTCATGGAGGAGATCAAGAAGGTGTCCAGGGTCATGGAGAAAGCGCTGGACGGTGCTCCATATCAGATTCTGCTCGTTCTCGACGCGACCACCGGACAGAACGCGTTGCAACAGGTCAAGGAGTTCGGCGACGCGATTGGCCTGACCGGCATCGCGCTCACCAAACTGGACGGAACGGCAAAAGGTGGGGTCATCATAGGCATCTGCCACGAGTACAAGATCCCGGTGAGGTTCATCGGAATCGGCGAGGCCAAGGATGACCTTCGCGAGTTCGACGTCAAGGACTTTGTCGAAGCGTTGTTCTATAAAGAAAAGGATGTTGAGGAAGAGTGAACGAGTTGCCCCGGTGGCGATTCCAACAGGACTGGACAGGGTTTGCCGGTGGGCGATGCAAGCGCCCAATCTGATAAACATATGAAACAACAATAAATATTGATTACGAAATGGACGTTGTGTTATAGTTGTCCACCAATAATGACAGATTGAAAAAGCTCAATTATTTTAAATAGTTACACGCGGAAAAAGCGAAGCTACAAATCGATCGCAAAAGGAATAGGCGATGAAAAGAACACGCATCGAGCTGGCCATATTGTTCGTTGCTCTCCTCCTTGGGCCGACGGCAGTGTTTGCGCAGGACGAAGATACGATGTCGTTCGGCGAAGAGGACGTCAAGGCAGCTCCG
>JAUXHN010000060.1 GCA_030621515.1 Deltaproteobacteria bacterium
GGTCGGGATGGACCGCACTCCCATGGTTCCCGCTACTCCATGCTCCTCGTCCACGTTCACCTTCACCACCTTCACCTTTCCATCGTACTCGGCGGCCACCTCTTCGAGGACCGGTCCGACCATGCGGCATGGCCCGCACCACGGCGCCCAGAAGTCCACCAGCACCGGCACGTCGCTCTTTATAACGGCTTCATCGAAATTGGCGTCGGTTCCATTGATTATCTCGCTCATCTTGGTCTCTCCTTTTATATAACTTTTCAAAAAATCTTCGCCTCACGGGCGAGAGTTATCAACCTCACCCACCGCCAAAGCAGCCTCCGCCTCCTCCGAACCCGGTCGATCCGAAATAGCCGCCGCGCGTGGAGAAGGCCGACACCAGCTTCCTCGCCTTCTTGTCGCATTTCGGACACTTTACATTGTCCTTCTCAGTGGTTCTCTCGATCGCCTCGAATTCCTCACCGCAGGCGTCGCACCTGTACTCGTACATGGGCATGGTTCAACCTCCAATAACTACGTCCCCATCTTCGTCGACCAGCGACATGCCGGGGCACTCCTTTCCGCGAAGCACGGACAAGGCTTGTTTCAACGATTGCTCCGTCTGACTCCCCACCAGCCGGGCCACTTCAATACCGTACTCATCCAGGAACAGGAACGTGGGCACAGCCTGAACGCGATAGTGATCCAGCAGTCTCTCGTTCCCCTCGCTGGAAACATCAACCATCTCCAACCTCACCCCGCGGTAGTCGCACTGGCTCACCAGGCTCTCCACCACCGGCTTCATCTTCATGCACGCCGCGCAATAGGGAGAGTACAGTCCCACCATCCTCGGCAAGGCCTCCCCCTGATCGACCTCCCCCGGGTTACAGCCGGGCTGGGACAGGATCCCCAGAGCCACGACCGCAAACAGGACCGCAAGGTATCGATTCCTCTTCATGATCGCCTTCATCCCAGGGCCCAGAAACCGCCTATAACAGCTCCCCATGTAGTTGAAATCATTGGATCCGAGGTGATTGGGCATGCCCCCGTGGAGCACCCCACGAACGTGTAATAGGCAAAACCTGCCACGGCGCCCAGGGCAACCCCGACGCTCCCCCTCAGGATCCGCCGTCTGGTAGTGCTCAGTCCATTCCACCAGGTTTTCATCCCATCGGGCACCATCAGACCGCCTCCCTTTGGGGGACCGAGTCGAGCAGGTCCTCTTCTATGATCTCCTCATAGAAGTGCTGCCCCCTCATGCCCACAACCCGCTCGACAACCGCCCCGTTCTTGAAGAACAGCACCGTCGGCGTACCCCGCACGCCGAGTTTGGCCGCCGATTTCGGACCCGCGCCCACGTTGAGTTGGGCCACCTTCACCCGCCCCTCGTACTTGCCGGCGAGCCGCTTGATAGTGGGAATCAGCGCCATGCAGGGCTGGCAACCGTTCGACCACACATCCACCAACACCGGGATGTCCGACTTGCGGACCTCCTGATTGAAGTTCTTGTCGTCCAGAGCCACCGGCTCCAGCTCCGCGCCACCGTCGAATCCAAGCCAGCTCAGGAGTCCCATCTTTCCCTTCCTCTCCGCGCCCCTTTTCGGGGCCTTCCTACACTCTCACTCCTGAGGAGCCAGCGTCCCCGCCGAACGTGTCACAAAAAAATGCTTTTTTTCCGGACCCATTTTGAGATGCAACCGTCAGGCCACCCCGACCCGGTTGACTTCCGACCCCCTACCATGTGAGGGTGAGGTGTATTTTTACACATTGAAGCTGGTAGACTCTCAAGCGAAGGTGGTTAAAATGCCTGGAAAGATTAAGAAATTGATCGATACGATCATCACCGAGCGCGCAGATGGTAACGAACTGGTGGTGCATTTGACGCGTGCCAAGCTGATGCTGAAGGGCATCGATCCCGACGACTATAGCGAAACCTCCCAGGATTTCCCGGACGTGATCCGGCAACTGAGATCCCTGGCGCAGGAGATCGGCGTCACCCTGAAATCTGAATATTAGAGAGGTTCATCATGAAAGCAATCACGGCACACTCGACCAATAGTGAAATCAACGAGGCGGTCAAGGAGATCCGAGAGCAGATCTCCGGCGACGACCACAGTCTGATTCTCTTCTTTGCATCATCCAATTACAATCCGGGAAAGCTTGCAGAAGAAATGCACAAGACCTTCGACGGCTGCAAGACCATGGGCTGTACCACCGCAGGCGAGATCACCAGCGGTCAGCTTCTCAAGAACTCCATCGTCGCCATGGGTTTTTCGACGGCCCACACCGGAGGATTGTCTCTACAGGTTATCGAGGGACTGGATGGGGATCTACGCGAGAAGATCAAGGCTGCCATCAGCGCACAGGCCGAGCATTTCGGCGTCGTTGGGACCAACGAATTGGATCCACAAGAGTACCTGGGTCTGATCTCCGTGGATGGCCTGAGCGGCAAGGAAGAAGCCGTAATGGACGCCATCGGCGACTTCACCAATGTTCGCTTCGTCGGCGGCTCGGCCGGAGATGACGTCAAGTTCGAACGCACCCATGTCTTCGCCGACGGTCGGGCCTACACCAGCGCAGCGGTGTTGGCTTTGCTCAAACCGCAGGTGCCTTTTGACATCATCAAGACTCAAAGTTTTACACCCGGCGACAAGGTCTTGACCGTCACCAAAGCGGATGTGGAAAAACGAACCGTGCTGGAGTTCGATGGCCTGCCGGCGGCCGAGGCCTATGCCCGGGCACTGGACACAGACGCGGAAGCGCTCCCCGATCACTTCATGAACAGTCCCCTCGGACTGATGATCGACAATGAGCCATTTATCCGCAGCCCCCAGCAAGTCCAAGGCGATCAGGTGATCTTCTATTGCAATATCTCTCCAGGCATGAAGCTCAACGTGATGAAATCAACCGATATAGTCGCGGACACCGAGAAGGCCATTCAGACTGCGCGCCAGGAGTTCGGACCCATCTCGGCCATGATCAATTTTCACTGCATTCTGAGGACCCTGGACCTCGACGCGCAAGGCACGGCGGCGGACTACGGCAAGCTGTTCAAAGAGATCCCGACGATCGGCTTCAGCACCTATGGGGAGCAGTACATCGGACACATCAACCAGACCTCCACAATCGTGATCTTTGGACAACGTGACTGACGGCAGTCGGGAAATCTGAATCAGTGGCGGACTATTTAGCGCACTTTTTCGGGATCTTTCTGGTATCATCAGCTTCCCGCAATGTTGCTATCGAATTTTACATCGTCCGGACACCGGCCGGCCAGCCTCGACAAGGGTTGGATAATCGCCAATCACAAGCTCGTTTCTTTTCATGCGGCGTTCCTCACGTCGCTGATAAGCATCTCCCAGGATGTAGCGTCAAGAACCGACGTACTTCGCGAGATGTTTCTGAGCCTGGAGGTCGTGATCTCGTTGGCCATGTGGTACGCGGCCTGGCACGCGAATATCGCAATTCACGAGATCGGCCACTACCTGGCTGCGGTCAAGACCAACAACCTCAGACCGGAGCTTGCAAAGTCGGCGCAACAGAGACTGAAGCGAGGGGCGCCAAGCAGGTGGCTCTGGTACATGGAGATGTTCCTGAAAATCCCACACGGTGTTTTCAAGGGCGTCACCAAGGAGGCGGGGAGCTTCCACCCGAGCGTCAAGGCACAGAACCTGGCTGTTTCGGCCGCCGGCCCGCACGCGAGCAAGGTGCTTGCCCTGTTGACGCTCCCGGCGGGAATACTGCTCATCGTTCTGGGAAGATACCTGGGAGAACACATCACATCCTCGGCCGTGATCATCGAGACTGCCGTTTACGCGGGAAGATTTCTCTTCACAATCGGCATCGTCGCACTATTTGATTTTTTCCTCGCGGATCCCGGGAAATACAAGGCCTTCAAGGAGAGGCAGACAAGCGCGCGCGACAAGGCGCGGCAGGTGAAGGTCGGCGCGTCCCCGGCTCGCGGGGAGTTCCGATTGCATGACGTTCAGCCGGCCGAGCTCAAGCGCAAGCTCGAATTCCACAGACTCCAGGAGCTTACGCTTCCCGACGACAGGGTCGTTTTTGCGCCCTGGGAATTCCGGAATTCCAACATGGGCGGGCGCCACACCGAGGAGATGGGCGGCAACCTGAGTTTTCAGGAGTTTATGTTCCTTCCGCTGACGGCAAAGGACTACATCGAGGCACAGAGAGTCACCAACGCTCTTCAGAGCAGGGTGATACAGATAATACAGGATTCCGAGGGCCTCGATTTCGTGGGAATCGGGCTCGAGGGCGGAGTCGTGTCTTCCTATGCCAAAAGAAGCGGAGAGCTGATACCCGAAGAGCGTGCGCTCAAGGTGGCTGTCCAGGCAATCGAGGAATGCGGCTTTATCCCCGACAGGGACGTATGTCTCGCAATCGACTCCGCCGCGAGCGAGCTCAGCAATGCTTACCGGCAGCACACCGGAGAGAGCGAGTCGATCGGCCAGTACATGTTCTGGAGGGCCGAGGAGCCCAAGGTCATGACCACCGACGAACTGGTCGAGTTGTACCAGCGCTGGGTCCGCGAATACCCGATAGTGTCCCTGGAAGATCCCTTTGCCGAAGACGATTACGACGGGTGGAAAAAGCTGATGGGCCTGATAGGAGAAGAGATCTTGATTATCGGTGACGATCTGGTCACGACCAAGGACACCACGATAATAAGCTGCGCCGAACAGGGTCTGATAAACACCGTCCTGATCAAGGCCAACCAGATAGGCACTCTGAGCGAGACCCTCCTAGCGATCCGTGCCGCGAAACAGTGGGGGCTCGGTCTGGTGGTATCCCACAGATCCAAGTCTCCAAACGAGGTCATGGAGGCGGATATCGCTTTCGCAATCGGAGCGCTGGGCCTGAAGTGCGGCGGCGGAAGCAACACCGAAAGGCTCATCAAGTACGGCAGGATCGTGGAGCTTATCGAGCTGGCCTCGAAGGGCTCGAAGATAACCCGCAAGCTCGAGCACGATCTCATCATTACCGACATAACCGCCCACGAAGAGCCGACGAACGCGGGTGTTCCCACGGTCGGGGTCGTGGTGAGGCTCAACAACGGGATGAAGTTCACCGCCGCCACGCCGCTCGGCACGTCCGCCGGAGAGGACGAGGCCATACACCTGGTCGATGAAATCATCGAAGCGAGCCCCCTCACTCGCAAGTACTCGAATGTCTTCGTGCCGAGTGACGATCACGAGAGTTACCGTTTCGCGGACAGCGTCAAGGGCGAGACAATAGCCGCCATCAACAACGACGAACTCTCCGGGCTCTGGATGAAGGCACGGCGCTACGGGGGAAAAGGCTGCCTCAATGCCGTGGCCAACGTCGAGGAGATAATCGCCCCGCTATTCATGGAACAGAAGATATCTGCGCTGGGCAGCCTCATGGACATAGACAGGGAGCTCTTGTTGATCGAACTCGACTTGGCCGTAAAAAGAGGCAAGATCGACCGCGACGCACCCGTTGCCGACAAGATCCGAACCATGCAACGCAAGGCGAATCTCGGCATGAACGCGATACTCTCCGTTTCCCTGGCGCTCGGGCGACTTCTCGCGGCGCGCGACGGCAATGAGCTACCGGACTTGCTCGAGGACATGCAAGATCGAATAGACCGCGACTATCTGTACGCAATCAAGGATACTCCCACAACCTGACTGACCCTCACTTGTCGTCCGGCCCGGGCAGCGGCAAGCTCTCTTCTTCGCAGATCCTCTTGAGTTGTCCAAGCGACCATTCGGCCCCGAAATCGTAGAAGGCGTGGTACGGTCGCGCGAGAATATCCAGCAGTTGCAATGTTTGGGGATCGCGCCATTTTGGAAGCAAATCGCGTACTGCGTCGAGCGATGGCCGGCTCAGCTTGAGGGGGATGAGACTTTTCACTTTCCCGGCATGGAGCGCGAGATCGCTGAGCCCGTCTTTCAAAATCTTTTTCTTCGCACGGACTATCTTGCGTTCTCCCACGTCGTGAAGCAAAAGCATGTATTTCTCGAACAAGATCCACTCGTTTACCAACAGTCCGATCTCGTCGGGGCTGAACACTTTCCAGAAAGCCACCTGTTGCGGAACTGAAATGAACCGGCCCAGCATGAAGGCGCCCGCTGCATAACCGAAGATTTGCTCACGATTGCATTTCGCCAGCGCGCTCTTGAAGAACCTGATCTTCCGTTCCAGCGTCAACATATCGAAAACCGTTTGCTGGTTCAGATGGTCGCCCATGTCACTCTTCAGGACACCTTCCACGTAGAGCGATTCGTGGCTGTCAAACCAACCGCAGACGAATTTGTCGGCCTTTTCCGTTTCCTGCCTCAGATCGATATTCACCAGGCGGATCAACTCGTTGAGCGTCGAGACGTGGCCGAGTTGTAGGCCTTTGAGGATCTTGCGGTAGTACCTGTACGCGTATGCCATGTCGGCAAAGATCTTTTTCTCATGCTCATCGAGATCCACTTTCTCTCGCTTCATGTAGCGCATAAGTCTCGCGGCTCGAAAATTGGCCTTTCCCCAGAAAAGAGACTTCATGCGCGACGAAATCGTGATCCAATCTCCTTCTTTGATCTGCTTCCCCGAAGAGTTGACCAGTCGTCCGTCGGACTCCAGACGAACACCTTGCGCTTCCAGGTTCAGCAGAGCTGGGATTCCGAAGCTCTGGCAAATAGTCACCACGTGTATGGCCGCCGAGGTCAGGCTGACTATCGCATCCACCTCTCTCATAACCACGGTGTCGCCGGGAACGAAGTTTTTCTTACAAAAGCAGATCTTGTCCCCACGCTTCTTCGCTTGCATGGCGGCCTCGGCCGTAAAGAAGATCCTGGCGCATACCGCCGCCCTCGGAAGGATGGATACACCGGAACTGAACAGGTAGAGAGTCTTGAGAGAATCGTCGTCGATACTATCCGACTCAATCTGTTTTACATGGTAGGGGCAGATGAGTTCGGTGACGCGTTTTTTAGTTATCGTCCCGGCCATGTGCAGATCGGTGACCGACATGAACGCCGCCCTGCCGGTCATCTGAGTTTCGTTCAACTGGAGCAACGCAAAGAACTGGTGCCCTTGTATCGCTTCGACGGCGAACTCTATGGTCACCGGGGACTCGAACTCCCTCTCGAGATCCGTGAGCTGATGCGCGAAATGGTAAACAGCCGGAAAGGTATCCTTTATCTGCTTCCTGTCCTCGAAAGTGGTCTGCTCGGGCTCCACTGTGCCGGTCATTATCTCTTCACCGAAGATGTTCCGCGCGGTTTCGAGCTGTATGCCGACTCCCGTCTTGGAATGGCGGCTGGACAACACCCCTGCATAGGATTCATCATCCCTGACCGTACAGATCATCTTCTGCAGTATCAAAGAGGGGTAGCGCTTTTCTCCCCTGGAAAACGTGACTAAGAGATCCAGATTGTCTTCATAATGCTTGTAGGCCTGTTGCATGAAAAACGCGGCCTGGTGAAAAGGATCTTCCAGCAACTTGCGGTCTATCTTCGCCACGCTTTTTGAAATGCGTCCGACAAGCTCGATCGATCTGTCAGGTTCCGACAGGGGCCCGGGGGTATCATCCATGGCTTCATAGAGTTCGCGGTCGAGGAGCATGAGCAGATTTTTCAGGTTGTTCAGGAACATCTTCGCGGCGGGTTGCCGGCCGAAGATCTTCTCGATATCGACAACGGAGTTCTCGGTGATTCCCACGTTGAGATAAGTAGGCATCACACCCGGCACGTAGTAGGGCATGGCGCAGCGGATCGCGAAAACGAGAGGGTCCGGCCCATGTCCCAGCTTCTGGCAGGTCAATCTTTCCAGGTTCTCCAGCGCCTGGCCGAGAAGCTTTTCACGGTGTTTCGGCTCTTGGAGAAAAACGTCTGCGGCGAGGATGACGAAATCGGGCACCGGGTAGCCCAGTTGACTCAATTTCAGAAGAACGGATCCCTTGTGGCTGATATGGGTCTCTTTATATGTTTCCGAGGTATTGGAAGTTACGACGAACCTGTCGTCGATCAGGTCGTGGCCGCCTAGTCTATCCCTGAGATCGTGATAATGGCTTTGTCTGGCGAGGTCCAGCTTTTGCCGGGCTTCACCGTCTCCGTCTCGGGCTTTCAGTATGTACGAGAAGTGTTTTCCAGCCTTTTCGAGATCGGATTGATATAGCAGGGGAAGATCGATATCGCGAACGGTAATTTCGTGGGGATGGTCGCTATCCCGCTGAGCCGCAGTGCGATACTCCGCAACGGGGGGTAAATATCCCAGAGGTCTATGGACGCCCTTCTTTTCCACCGAGAGCCGGTCGTCCATGCTGCGCAGAAGGGTTCGTTGGTTGGGGTAATTGCCCCGGATTTTAAAGTCAGTAGAACTCATTGCATCGCAAGCGTCAGGGGCGATTGGTCGATTCGCCGGCATATATCTCGGCCTTGAAAACGAACCTGTTTTTGCATAACGCTCGAACCGTATCCGACGTATATCGCAGTGACAAGAACAAACAGGTTTGATTCGTAGGTATCAACCCGAGGGGCCGTAAGCGTACAATGATGTTGACAATATTGAAATCTCCACGCTTGACAAATATATACCCAAATATATACTGGTAATGGAGGTAATACCAAATGGCGCAACTTGCTATATATTTGGATGACGAAACCGCGCGACAATTGGACAAGGCCGCGAAAAAAGCAGGCATCAGCCGTTCTGCCTGTGTCAGGGAAGCGCTCAGGGTGCACCTGAAAAACTCCTTGCCGCGCACCTTTTTCGAGGTACTGGGAACCTGGGAAGACGATCGCAACGCCGACGAAATCCTTGACGACATCCGAACCGACAACGACGATAAGGCTCACCCCTCGCTCGACTAAGAGCCTACCGGGATAGGCTCTTAAAGAATATGTTCATTCTCGACACCGACATATCCATCTACCTGCTCAAGGGGGAGGCCCCGCTGATCGTAGATCGCCTTCGCACCCTTCCAGCGGATATCATCGGAACCACCGCTATTAACGCGGCAGAGTTGCGCTATGGAGCCATTCACTCGCAGCAACCCAGGAGAAACATCGAACGAGTCGCGTTGTTCCTGGCCCCGCTCACGGTGCTGCCCTTCGATGATGAAGCAGCGGCGCATTTTGCTAAAATCAAGCACGACCTGGCTTCCGACGGGAACCTGGTAGGCCCGATGGATCTATTGATCGCATCCATCGTACGCGCCTCCGGCAATACAATCGTAACAAATAACATACGCGAGTTTTCACGCGTAAAAGACCTGGCTGTGGAAAACTGGTTAGTGCAATGAGTGACAAGCGACTGCTGCTCAGTGGCGGACTATCTCGCCGGTGACGAGGTAGATAACATCCTCGGCGATATTGGTGGCCAGGTCCCCGACTCTTTCCAGACAACGGGAAATACCAATATGCTTGATTAATACGGCCATCAGCTCGGGGTGGGCCTTCATCTTCGCCTCCACCTTGCCGTACATCTGGCGGTGGATCTCGTCCACCTCATCGTCGGCCATTATCACACGGTGGGCTGTTTCCGAACTCCGATTGACCAGGGCGTCCAGGCTCGCGGTGAGCATTTGCCGGGTCTTGGAGGCCATGGTCGCAAAATCATACGAGAACGTGATATCCCTCTCCCCATCAAGCATGAGGGTGTATTCGGCGATGTTGGCCGCCAGATCGCCGATGCGCTCCAGGTCGTTATTGACCTTTAAAACCGTCACGATGAAGCGCAGGTCGGTTGCGACGGGCTGGTAAAGGGCAAGGATCTTGAGGCACTCCTCCTCCAGATCCACCTCCAGGCGATCGATCTGCGCGTCGTGTTCAACTACCCGCGCCGCCAGCTCCCGGTCCCGATCCTCCACCGATCTGACGGCGTTACCGAGGGCCCGCTCCACCTCGCCGCCGATGAGCAGGAGCCGCTCCTTGAGCTTCCCTATCTCCCTGGACAATAATGAATCTCTAACCATGGTGCTCTCCTATTCTTTAACCGAACCGGCCGGTGATGTAGTCCTCCGTCTGTTTTTCATCCGGGTTTGTAAAAATCTTCTCCGTAGCGCCGAATTCCACGATCTTTCCCTCGAAAAAGAACGCCGTGAAGTCGGAGATCCTGGCCGCCTGCTGCATGTTGTGGGTCACGATGGCTACCGTGTACCGACCCTTGAATGACTCGATCAGCTCCTCGATGCGGGCGGTAGCCACCGGATCGATGGCCGACGTGGGCTCGTCCATCAATAGTACCTCGGGCTCCACCGCGATCGCCCGGGCGATACACAACCTCTGCTGCTGTCCCCCCGAAAGCGCCATGCCCGGTCTGCTCAGCTCATCCTTGACTTCATCCCACAGGGCCGCCTGCTTCAACGCCTCTTCAACCCGGTCGCGCATCTCGGATCTCGACAGCTTGTAGTGCATCTTGAGTCCGTATGCCACGTTGTCGTAGACGGTCATGGGGAACGGGGTGGGCTTCTGGAAGATCATGCCCACCCGGCGCCGCAGTTCGATGAGATCCTCATCGTTTGCCAGGATGTTCTTCCCGTCCAGCAGAACCCGGCCGGTGGCCCTCTGATCTCGGTAGAGTTCGTAGATTCGATTGTAAACTCGGATATGGGTGGACTTGCCACAACCCGACGGCCCGATAATGGCGGTCACCTTGCCCTGCGCGATGTCCAGGTCGTTCCCGAACAGCACCTGTTGCTCGCCATAGAAAAAGGTGAGTCCCCGTGTGGAGATCTTGATCGGGTTCATTTCTTCCTCTCCCTGAACATTCCACGGGAAATTATGTTGACGAACAGCACGGCCGCCATGATGAGCAATGACGCTCCCCACGCCGCCTGCTGCCAGTCCGGGTAAGGCGACATGGCGTAGTTGAAAATGGTGACCGTGAGATTGCTCATGGGCTCCGATATCGACGTGGGCCAGTAAACGCTGTTGAGGGATGTGAACAGCAGCGGCGCCGTCTCGCCGCTCACGCGGGCGACGGCCAGAAGCACTCCGGTGACCAGACCGGATTTTGCGGAGCGGAAGACCACCGCAAAGGTCACCCGCCAGCGCGGCAACCCCAACGCCAGCGCCGACTCCCTCAGCTCGTTGGGAACCAGGTTCAGCATGTCGTCCGCCGTGCGGGCCACCACGGGAAGCATGATGATCGCCAGGGCCACGGCGCCGGCGAGCCCCGAGAAACGGCCGACCGGCAGCACCATGATGGTGTAGATGAACAACCCGATGATGATGGACGGGATGCCCATCATCACGTTGATCGTGAACCTCACCACCGACGCGAGGCGCGTGCCCTTGCCCACCTCCGCCAGGTAAACGCCGGCCATCATACCGACGGGAACGCCGATCACCGTGGCTAAAGCCGTGATGATGAGGGTGCCCACGATGGCGCTCGAGAGGCCGCCCCCGTCCACGCCCGGCGGCGTCGGGAGCTGGGTGAAAAAATCCCAGTTGAGCGCGGCGATTCCCCGCCTGCCCACCTCGAACAGGATCCATCCCAGAACGAAGATCCCCAGAAGAGAGGCGGCTATGGATAGCCCCTTGACGACGAGATCCGCGAGCTTTCGCCCGGTGGATGGCCTGGGTTTCACAGGCCGCCTCCCGCTTTCTGGGCGACACGCCGTATCCACAGTTGGGCCGCGATCTGGATCAGCAGCGTCATCACAAACAGCACCAGGCCCAACTCGATCAGACTGGACAGGTACACCGGCTCCGATGCCTCGGTGAATTCGTTGGCCAGGGTCGATGCGATACTGTTGCCCGCCGCGAACAGGGACGAGGATACGTCGTGGCTGTTCCCGATGACGAAGGTCACGGCCATGGTCTCGCCCACCGCGCGCCCCAGTCCCAGGAAGACGGCCCCGAGGAGCCCCGAGAACCCGTACTTGACTGTCACCCTGCGGGTCACCTCCCACGTGGTGGAGCCCATCCCGTAGGACGCCTCCTTCACGACCGGCGGAACCATCCTGAACACGTCGCGCACCACCGCCGTGATGAACGGCAGCACCATGAGGGCGAGGATGATGCCGGCGGTGAGCATCCCGATGCCCATGGGGGGGCCGTCGAACAGCGGGAGGAAACCGAGCCTGTCCCTGAGAACCGGCTGCACGTGGTCGGCCATGAATGGAGCGAAGACAAACAGGCCCCACATCCCGAAGATGATGCTCGGCACCGCGGCGAGCAGTTCGATGGCGTATCCGACAGGCCTGGATATGGCCGGCGGGGCAAGCTCCACCAGGAAGAGGGCGATGAGCAGGCTGAGCGGCACGGCGATGATCATTGCGATGGCGGTGCTCACCAGGGTGCCGAAGATGCTCGAGAGGGCGCCGAACTCCTCGGTCACCGGATTCCACGAGGTGGAGCCCAGGAAGCCGACGCCGAACTTCCGGATGGAAGGCCAGGAGTTGACGGTCAGCTCCAGCATGAGCCCGGCCATGAGGATGAGCACCACGGCGGCGGCGCCGACGGCCACCAGGCGATATACCAGGTCGGATTTACTTGCTCCGGCGCTCTTCTTGCGGATTGCGGTCATCGAGGCGGGTTACTTCCAGATGGAATTGCCGGACGATCTCAACTCGTCCGTCCAGAGCTTCCGGACGATATCCGCTACCTCCTTCGGCATCGGAACGTAGTGCAGTTCTTCGGCCTTCTCGGAACCGTGCTCGTAACACCAGTCGAAGAAGTCGAGGGCCGCCTTCGCGATGTCTGCCTTCTCCTGATCCTTGTACATGAGGATGAAGGAGGCGCCCGTGATGGGCCAGCTCTTCTCGCCGGGCTGATCCGTCAAGACAATGTAAAAACCCTCGGCATTGATCCAGTCGGCTCCAGCCGCGGCAGCCTGAAATGTCTCGATCGTCGGCTCCACGAAATGGCCCGCCGTGTTCAGGAGTTTCACATGGGCCATCTTGTTCTGCAGCGCATAGGCGAACTCGACGTAACCGATGGCCCCCTTGACCCGTTGCACGTATGCGGCCACGCCCGCGTTGCCCTTGCCGCCCATCCCGGTCGGCCACTCAACCGCCTTTGCCGTGCCGATCTTCTCGTGCCACTCGGCGGATATCTTGTCGAGGTAGTTGGTGAAGATCCAGGTGGTGCCCGAGCCGTCGGCTCTGTGAACCACGGCGATCTCCCTGTCGGGCAGTTTCAGCTCGGGGTTGGTATCTTTTATGCGCTTGTCGTTCCATTTCTTGATCTTCCCCAGGAAGATGTCGGCAAGAAGATCCTTCGTGAGCTTCAGGGCGCCGGGCTCGATGCCTTCTATATTCACGACCGGCACTACCCCTCCGATGATCATCGGGAACTGGATGAGCCCGATCCCGTCGAGATACGGGGGCTTCAATGGGGCGTCCGATGCCCCGAAGTCGACGGTCTTCGCCTTGATCTGGGCGATGCCGCCGCCGGAGCCGATGGACTGGTAGTTGAGCTTTGTGCCGGTCACCTTGTGGTAGGTGTGGGCCCACTGGGAATAGATGGGGTACGGGAACGTCGCCCCCGCGCCGTTGAGCGTGATCGCCTCGCGAGTCTCCTCGACGTCCCTCGCTTCCCCGTCGCCCTTCGCCTGCGACGGGGTTTGCTCACCGCACGCCAACGCGAAGACCATCGCCAGGACCAGCGCAACCGCAAACCTCTTGATTTCTTTTTTCATGATTGTTTGTTCCTTTCTTCTTCCTGGAAACAATCTAGGCTTTCTTTGTTACGGATGCGTTACGCCCTCGAAACATCGGCGTTAAAACCCCAGCGACACCTGGGATCGCACCAGGATGTCCGTCAGGTCCCCCATCTCGTGTTCGTGGAGCCGTCCGCCGGCGTCTGTCTGCCACTTGAGGTTGTGCCCGAAGATGTAAACCGAGAGGCCGCCGGTTACCTCCTGGGTGTTGTTGTGCTCGCCGTCGTAGTCGACGATGGCGTAGCGCACTATCGGCTGTATGAGCTTGTTGAAGACGTACCCGGCCTGGGCGTGCATTCCCCATGCGGCAAAGGCCTGTTCGGAAAACCCGGACCCGTCCTGCGCGGCCATCACGTACGCCGCGGCGGTGGCGGCGAAGCCGTTCACCTTGAGGATGAAGTCCAGCTCTCCCCGGATGTTCGAGTCGTCCGATTCGTCGGAGTCTAAATCCGCGATCCCCGAAAACCCCACACCGAACCGAAACGGCCCACCCTCGAGATCCGCCTCGCTGTAGCCCTTGAGATCTCCGTGGTTGTACCCGATACGCGCCACGACCAGGGGATGGAACCTGTCGGGTACGTTGGTCGTCTTCCCCTTTGTTACTTCCCCCTCTCCGGTTGCCGGGTCTACCTCCACGTCGCCTTCGAACCAGGGTTTCACCCCCGTGCCGTTGAACACACCCACCGCCCACTCGAAGGTCGGGGACTTCGTGTACTTGTTGTGGAACATGAGGCCCAGATCCCGTCCCTGGCCGAAGGCCTTGTCGGTGATGGACCTGTCGACGAGTTCGAGCTTGCTGCTCGAGTTCAACTGCTGGCGCGAGAACGGCTTCTTGTAGCTGCCGAATCTCATGTGGAAGACCTTTGGGGCCAGCGCGAAGTCTAGATAGTAATCCTTGAGAGCAACGGTGCCCTTTGCGAAGTCGGCCATGATGCCGTAGGTGACATTCCTGGAAAAGGCGTGACCCTTCAGTTTCAGCTCGGCCCGTCTTATCAGGAAGGCGTACTCGGGCTCCCGATCGGTCCGCGCAAGGACGACGGTGTCACCGGTCGCGTCGTCCACTTCCTCCACATGCTCCTCGGCGCTCTCAAAAGCGAACTGCGGCTGCATGGCGGCGCCTATCTTCAGTTTGTATAGACCCTTCGGATCCTGGATGAAGAAGCCCTTGTCGTACCCGGCGACGGGGAGATCCTGCGCCTGCGCGATGCTCGTCCAGGCGAGCGGGATCAGGGCCATCAGGGCAACCGCGAAGCTTTGTGTGGATAGTCTCGTGTGTTTCATCTCGTTCCTCCGTTTGTTCCGGAGCCACCACGGCCCCGCCGGTGAAACGAGATATCCATCACTGCTGTTACGATCGGGTTACAGTCGGGAAAACGTGTAGAAAACTATTTTGAAGGCAGCTCCACCCAGAAGATCGAACCGCTGGCATTGGCGGGCCGCATTCCCGCTTCTCCGCCCATGGCCATGACGAGATGTTTTACAATCGCGAGACCGAGTCCGGTGCCGCCCATCTCGCGGGATCTCCCCCTGTCCACGCGGAAGAACCGCTCGAAGAGGCGCCCGCGAAACTGCGGCTCGATTCCGGGGCCGTCGTCCTCCACTTCGATCCTCACCAGGTGATCATCGGGGACGACCCGGAGCCGGACGTTGCCGCCGTCCTGGGTGTACTTGACGGCGTTGTCGACGAGGTTGAAAAGAATCTGATCCAGGGCCTTCACATGGGCAATGGCCTTCAGATCTCCGCAGGGCTCTATGGTAACGCCGACCCCCTTCTCGATAGCCTGGGTCTCCAGCGCTGCGGCCGCGCGGCGAAGGGAGAGGCCCAGAGAAACCGGCTCCATGTCAATGGCGTACTTCCCCTCTTCGATGCGGGAGAGATCCAGGAGATCCGAGATCAAGCTGGTCAGACGATCTGCGTTTACCACCATGGAGTTCAAGAACCGACTCGCCGACTCGCGGTCGTCCATCGCCCCGTCCAGCAGGGTCTCGGCGTTCGCCTTGATCACGCTGACCGGCGTTCGCAACTCGTGGGAAACGTTGGAGACGAAATCCCGCCTCAGAGCCTCCAGCCTGCGAAGCTCGGTCACGTCGAGGAACACGACCACGTAGTCGCCTTCCTCCCGACGAGAGGCCGTCGCCATGACCCTCCTGCGCAACGATGATCCGAAATCAAATTCGATCCTGGCGTTCTTTCCAGGCTCCACATCGTTGAGCAGCTCGTTGAGCTCGGGCACCCGGATGGTCTCGAGGATAGTTTTCCCGATGGGCTGCTCGCCGAGACCCAGCAGATGAATACCCGCGTCGTTGATGAGGGTGACGCGCCGATGCTCATCCAGTGCAATGACCGCCTCGCTCATGCCATCGAGCACCGCGCCGAACCGGTTGCGCTCTGCGGCGAGTTCGTCGAGCCTTCCGCCCAGCTCCTCGGCGAGGATCTGCACGGAGCCGGCCAGGCCGCCGAGTTCGTTTTTTCCGTAAAGAGAAACGGGAGCGTGTTTTCCATTCACCGCGCTTCTCGCAAAGTCCACCAACTCTCGGAGGGCCCTTGTGAAATAGTGGGATATCGCCGCGCCCATCAATACCGCGAGGGCCAGGCCGATCAACCCGGCCACTACCAGTACACCATATAGCGCTGTCACCGCTCGCTCGACTTCCATGAGAGGTCGAGCCACTCTCACCACACCGACCGTTTCATTCACGCCGAATGGCACGGCACAATAGAGCAGGTCTCCTTCCATCGTCGTGCTGTATCTCCTCGAAATCCCCTGCCCATCTTCGAGAGCCCCCGAGATCTCGGAGCGCTCCTTGTGGTTCTCGATGCGATCGACTTCCGCCGGCGTCAGCTCCGAGTCACCGATCACCCGGCCGTCTTTCAGGATAATTGTGATTCGATCGCCGATGGCCTCGCCGATGGTGTCGGCCAGAGCATCTGCCGTCTTTATCGACCAGTCGCCGCACACGTTGTCGAGCAACACGCTCGCCATCCTGGCGTGACGCCACAGCTCCGCCTCGACGCTTGACTCGAGCCTCGACTTCATCACCGTCGACAGGATGATCCCCGACACGAGGACTACCATCAGCACAATGCCGAAGAAGACCGCCAGGAGCTTGCCGCGCACGCCGAGCCTCACGATGGATCCCGTTCAATCATTTTCTGCAAACCGGTAACCCACACCGCGCACCGTCTCAATATACTCACCAGCCTGACCAAGCTTCTCCCGAAGGCGTTTGACATGTGTATCGACGGTTCGGGTTGTGACGTCCGCGTGAATATCCCAGACGTCGGTCAGCAGGCGCTCCCTGGTCTGTACGCGACCCTTCCTGCTCATGAGCGTGGTCAGGAGGTTGAACTCCAGAACGGTGAGCCCGATCTCTCCATCGCCCACCCATACCCGGTGCCCCGCCACATCCACTCGCACTGCGCCGAAACGTATCTCATCGTCCTCATTGATCGGGGCGCTCGATCTCTTGAGCAACGCCTTCACGCGAAGCATGAGCTCTCGCACGCTGAAAGGTTTGGTGACGTAGTCGTCGGCGCCGACTTCGAAACCTGCGACACGATCCGCCTCCTCGCCCCTGGCGGTCAACATGAGAATTGGAACCGTCTGCGTCCTTTCTTGCGACCTGCACTGACGACAGACATCCACACCGGAGATGTCCGGCAGCATGAGATCGAGGAGAATCAGATCGGGCACCTGTCCCGATGCGATCTTGCGCAGCGCCTCGGAACCGGTGAGGGCGGACTCGACCGAGTAGCCCTCCTTTTTAAGATTGTACTCCAGCACACCGACCAGGTCGGTTTCGTCTTCAACAATCAGTATTTTCTTGGTTGTCATTCTCATGATCTAGATCCGTTTTGTAACATGTATGTGACAAACCAGGGAACATCGGGAAACAACCGAAATGGTCAAACAGCGCTCTTGCCTTCCAGTGCCCTGTCGCTCACGCAGAAGCGATTGCCCCCCATGTGATGGAGCAGCTCGAGTCCGTTGTCGAAAACGAGCTTGCCGTCGACGAAATGCTTCTCGCCGACCCTCGCCGCGACTATCTGCGCGATGAGCAGGGACGACGCACCCAGATCCACCACCTGGCTCACGCGGCACTCCAGGTTGGCGAAAGCCTCCTCGACAAGGGGCGCCTTGATCACCGAGGCCAATTGCCGCGTCAGGGAGAACCGCTCGAACTTGTCCACGCCGTCGTGCCCGCTGACGGTACCGCAACCGAGCACTGCGTCGACCATCTGCGCGGTGGGCACGTTGAGCGCCATCTCACCCGTTTTCGCGATGAACGGATACGAATAGTGACGCTTGCCTGATACGATGGCCACCATGCCCGGATCCTTTCTCATCGGCATGTTCCAGGTTACCGAGAACAGGTTATCCCGCTCGCCGTCTCCCACGCTGACGATCATCACGCTGCCCGGGTTGAGCAGGCTGTACGCCGAAGAAATGTCCAGATCGATCTTCTTCATGTTTCCTCCTGTTGATGGGGTCTAAGGCCGGGATGGGGTTTTCATTCTACGAGTATCGGATAGATAGGGCTCTCTGAGCACGCGCTTGGAGATCTTGCCGGAACCGGTCCTGGGCAATTCGAACATGAACGCCACCTTCTTGGGCGTCTTGAACCCGGCGAGCCGCTCCCTGCAGAATTCGATTACCTCCTGTGCGCTCACATCCGATCCCTCCGTGCGCACGACGGCTGCGGCCACCACCTCACCCCACTTTGGATCGGGCACGCCGAACACCGCCGCCTCCAACACATCGGCATGCTCGTAAAGCACGTTCTCCACTTCGGTGGAGTAGACGTTCTCGCCGCCGCTGATGATCATGTCTTTCTTGCGGTCGACGATGTCCACGTATCCCTCGCGATCCAACACCGCCAGATCGCCGGTGCGAAGCCAGCCGTCAATGAACGCCTGCTCGGTCTCCTCGAGACGGTTCCAGTACCCGGGCGTGACGGTCTCCCCCTTTACCAGTATCTCGCCCACCTGTTTCCCGTCCTGCGCGACCGGAGCGCCTCTCTCGTCCACAACCTTCAGCTCGATCGGCAAGAAGGGCCGCCCCGTCTTGGCCTTGAAATCGAGGCGCTCTTCGAACGAGAGTTTTTCCAGATGCTCGTGGAGGATTCCGAGGGTCAGGAACGGGCTGGTCTCGGTCATGCCATACGTCTGGATGTAGTCGCAGCCGAACAGGTCCATTGTCCTGCGAACAACTTCCCTGGCGATGGGGGCACCGCCGCTCATGATAACTCGCAGACCGGACAGATCCCTTTTCGTCGCGAGGGGATGCCGGGTCATCAGGTTGAGCATTGTCGGGATGAGATTCGTCACGGTGACCCTGTACCGCTCGAAAGCGTCCAGCGCCTCTCCCGCCTCGAACCTTCCAATCATCACGTGCTTTCCGCCGACCCAGGTGATCGCGAAGGTTGCCCAGGCGTCGGCCAGGTGGAACATCGGCGCCGCGTGCGCCCACACGTCGGACTCGGCCAGCTCCAGCTCCTCGATGGCGCAACGGGCATGGACGCATACATTTCTGTGGGTGAGCATCACCCCCTTGGGCTCGCCGGTGGTTCCGCTTGTGTAGTAGAGGTGCGCCACGTCGGTTTCGTCGACATCCGTCGGCTTCAGTCTCTTTCCCATGTGTTTGCCAAGGGCGCTCTCGTACGCCAGACCCTCGACTTCACCCGTCGCAACTCCGTCGCCACCGATCCAGAGCTCGCTCTTGATCGCCACACCCTCCATCGCAATCGCCAAAACGATTTTCTCCGCAAATCGGGTGGACGCCAGGATCACCTTCGCTCCCGAGTCCCTCAGGATGTACCCGATCTCCCTGGCCGTGAGCCGGTGATTGACGGGTGTCAGGATGGCCCCCATGGCAGCGACGGCAAAATACGACTCGGCAAATTCGTGGGAGTTGACCTCCACCACGGCCACCCGATCGCCCTGCCGAACGCCCAGATCACGCAGGGCGAGGGCCAACGCCGAAGATCTCATCATCAGATCGCGGTAGGTGAAGCGACCGTCCCTGTCTATGATCGCCACGTTGCCGCCAAAAGAGCGGTTCGCGCGCTCGAGTATTTTCCAGATGTCCAATTTTGCGTTCCTAGGGGCCCAAGAGCGTGAAGTTGTCTACGTACCAGTACCAGGCCCAGGTGTCGTCGTCGTCGTAGTGCCAGCGAAACTGGATTCACGAAGCACCCGTCAAGTACGGGCCTATATTGTAGCTCTCTGTGGTCAATGAAATGTCCACCTGCCAGCTCTGCAACGTCGTCCAACCCATGCTATTGGTACTCACCTGGAATTCACCGTAATCCGTACTGCTAACCCATTGGAAATAGTGCGTGAAGCCCACGGTTCCTGTTGTGCAACCGCCGACTGTGTATTGCGGTGTGATCAGGTACTCATTCAGCCAGGTCGAACTCGGCGCGTAATCCGAGTCAACGTACATGCAATTTCCACTCGCACAGTAACCCGTGCCGATTGCCCAGGTATCACCAGTGGCCTCTCCGCCGTCGATGACTGTCCATCCACCCGGCCAGGAGCTGAAGTCCTCGCTCACGTTCAAGCTGCACGTGCCGTAGCAATTGGAAGAATCGATGCTCCCGCAGCCCGAGTTGCATACCAGGAATCCACTGGTGTACCCGTAGTCGGCGCAGGTGGTCGTGCCGAAGTCGGTGCCGTCACACGCCTCCGGGCCGTTCTTCGTGGCGTCGCCGCAATACTCGGAACAGCCGGTGGTGTCGTAGTTGCAGCTCCCGTCACAGGAGATGATGCCTGTGTAGAAACCTTCGGTTGTGCAGTCACCGGTGCCCATGTCTGTACCGTCACAGTCCTCCCCGGACTCGGCCACGCCGTTTCCGCAACCACCGATGCATCCGCTCAGGTCGAAACCGTCGCAGAAGAAGGCGCAGCCGAGGGTACCGCCCGTGAACCCCATGGTAGTACAGCTTTCGCCGTCAAGGTCCGTCCCGTCGCACACCTCTCCCGATTCGACAATGTTGTTTCCGCAACCGTCGGAGCAGCCGATAACGTCAAAAGCGGAGCAGTCGGGCTCGCATCCCAATGTTCCGCCGGAATAACCGAAGTACGCACAGTTCACCCCGGCCAGGTCGGTGCCGTCGCACGCCTCCGAACCCTCCTGGATGTTGTTGCCACAACCGTCCAGGCAGTCGTCCATCACGAACTCGTCGCATTCGTCCCCGCACTCCAGCACACCCCCGGCGAAGCCCAGGTTCGAGCACTCCTGGCCGTCCAGATCCGTTCCGTCGCATACCTCAGGTGAGTCGATTGTGTTGTTGCCGCACAGGTCGGAGTCCGAGTCGGTGTCTGAATCCGTGTCGGAATCTGAATCCGTATCGGAGTCTGAATCCGAGTCGGAATCCGAATTAGAATCATCGTCGTCCTGGACTACCGTATCCATTGAGGCACAACCGAACGACAGTACTATCACCAACCCCAGGCAAAGCAGTCTGGTAATGCCTTTGAATAACACGCACATCTCATACCTTTCTCGTTACTATTTACTGTAAAATAGGCGACCTTCAGGAACAAGGGAACGTTACGAGCCGGTCAACGCAAAGTTGTCCACTTTCCAATGCCAATCGTAATTAGCCACGTACCTGAAGCGTATCCTGAAGTTGGAGGTTGCGCCCAGGTACCCCGTGATATTGTTTGTTACCAATCCGCTCGTGGTCGAACTATATGTAGTTATGGTCTGCCATGCGCCGCCATCGACACTAATTTGAACTTGTCCATAATCGCCGGAATAATAATAGTAATAGTGATTATACGAGAGAATTACCGTGGAGCATCCTCCCCGCGAGTAAAGGGCCGTGATAAGCCGGTCGTCGAAGTCTGGACCTGTAATATCGCTGTCCACCCACCAGTAGCCGCCCGAGCCACCGGTGGTGTTGCTCGCTGTCGAGTAAACCCAGTCGTAGCCATAGGCGTCGCCATCAAAGTCCTCGATGGTCCAGCCTGACGGCAACGACGCGCTGCTGAAGGACTCGAGGACCGACAGGCCGCACGTGCCGAAACAATTGGAAGAATTGATGCTCCCGCAACCCGAGTTGCATACCAGGAATCCGCTGGTGTACCCGTAGTCGGCGCAGGTGGTTGTGCCGAAGTCGGTGCCGTCGCATGCCTCCGTGCCGTTCTTTGTTCCGTCGCCGCAGTAGCCCCAGCAGGAGCCGGTGTTGAAGTTGCAGCTCCCGTCGCACGTCAGCGTCCCGGAGTAGAACCCTTGTGTCACGCAGTTCTGGCCGTTCAGATTGCCGCCGTCGCACTCCTCTCCCTGCGCCGTCTGTACCGTGCCGTCGCCGCAATAACCCGTACAGCTCGTGTAGAAGAACCCGTTGCACCCGGCGTTGCAGGTGAGCGTGCCTCCGTAGTAACCCTCCGATATGCAGGTATTGCCGTCCAGGTCGGTACCGTCGCAAGTCTCGCCGTCGCCGGTGTCCGCCACGTTGTCCCCGCAGAAGCCGGAACATCCCGAGGATATGTAACCGCTGCATGAGCTGTTGCAGAGCAGCGAGCCGGTGTAGAACCCGAAGGATGAGCAATCCTGACCGTTCAGGTCGGTCCCGTCGCAGATCTCGCCCTCTCCCGTGTCCGCAGTGTTGTCGCCGCAGTAGCCGGAACATCCCGAGGTGATGTAACCGCTGCACGAAACGTTGCAGAGCAGCGAGCCGGTGTAGTACCCGAAGGACGTGC
>JAUXHN010000101.1 GCA_030621515.1 Deltaproteobacteria bacterium
GCACGTCCAGCGGCAATCCGATGGGCTTGGGGTCGGAGATCGCCTCCGCTTCCGATTTCCAGAGTTCAATCTTCTCGCTATGGGACATGGATACCTCCTTGTTAGTGTCCCCAACGGACATTACCCAGTCTCGCAATCGAAAAAGCTTGTCCCGCAGACATGCAACAATGTCTCATAAACTTATTCCCCTGTCCTTTATATGAATTTCCCCATCCCGTCAGCTTGTCATATTGTCTCGCAATACAGTCACCCTGTACCGCATACGCACCCCGATGTCACGTAAATAAAAACCCCGTCCCGCATATCATGAAAAAAAATGTGTCTGGCACCCTTGTGGGAGTTCGACCCCTGACACTGGCACCTGTCCCTGCTCCCGTGATACCATCCGCCCATGGCCGAAAAAATGAAGTACCAGTCGTACGACTGGAAAACGCGTTTCAGCGACACCGCGGAGCTGTTGCCGAACATCATCTGTGAGGTCGACACCAAGGGTTACCTGACCTGGGTCAACCGAATTGGCCTCGATCGCTTCAAGTACACGGCGAAACAGTTCCAGGAAGGGGTGCACCTCTCCCGCATCATCCACCCCGACGATCTCGACGAGGGAATGGCCAACGTGCAGGCGTTGCTGGAAGGCAAGAGCGTGGAGCCCATGGAGTACCGCATGGTCCACAGCGACGGCTCCTGGGCCGTGTACGAGGTCAACTCCGCGCCGATCTTCAAGGGCGAGCGGATCGCCGGCATCCGCACCTGCCTCTTCGATATCAGCGAGCGCGTGGAGGCGGAGGACAAGGCGAAGCGCAAGGTGAATGATCTGCGCGTGGAGATGCGCCACAAGTTCAGCTTCGAGAACATGGTGAGTCGCTCCGAGCAGATGCGGAAGATCTTCGACACCCTGCCCCCCATCGCCGACGTCACCTCCACGGTGCTCATCTACGGCGCGAGCGGCACCGGCAAGGAGCTTGTGGCCAGGGCAATCCACGGGCTCTCTCCCCGGGCCGGAAAGAACTTCGTGGCCATCAACTGCGGCGCGCTGCCCGACAACCTGCTGGAGTCGGAGCTTTTCGGTTACAAGGCCGGGGCCTTCACCGACGCCAAGAAGGACAAGCCGGGCAAGTTCGCCTCGGCGGAAGGTGGAGTCATCTTCCTCGACGAGATCGGCGACATCTCGCCCGCCATGCAGGTGAAGCTGCTGCGGGTTCTGCAAGAACGCGTCTACGAGCCCCTCGGCGGCACGAGCTCCGTCAAGGCGGACGTGCGGGTCATCGCCGCCACGAATCGGGACCTGCCGGCCATGATCGTGGAGGGCACCTTCCGCGACGACCTCTTCTACCGGCTCAACGTGCTCAAGATAAAACTTCCCACGCTCAGTGAGAGACGATCCGACATACCGCTTCTTTGCGACCACTTCGTCTCACAGTTCAACCGCAGGTTCGGCAAGTCGGTCGAGGAGGTGAGCCCGGAGGTGATGGAGACCTTGCTGGCCTACGACTACCCGGGCAACATCCGCGAGCTCGAGAACATCATCGAGCACGCCTTCGTCTTCTGCCACGAGGGGGTCATCATGCCGCAGCACCTTCCGGAGGAGCTCAGCGGCATAGAACGAACCGGGGACGCTTCGGGGCTGGCCGGTTACGCCAGCTTCGCGGAGCTGGAAGCCGACTACCTGCGAGCGGTGATCGAGGAGGTTGGAGGCAGCCGGCTCGAGGCGGCAAAACGCCTCGGCATTCACAAGTCCACCCTGTTCCGCAAGCTCAAGTCCCTGGGTATCAGCGAAGAGTGACCGCGGATGGAATCAAGAAAAAACAAATTCAAGAAACAGTTCTTCGAGCCAAATTACTCGGCCCGCAAGAGCTACGATCTCGTAATCATCGGCGGGGGAATCAGCGGTCTGACGGCCGGGCTGATGTGGCTCAAGAACACTGATGCCCGCAAGACCCTCATCATAGAGAAGAACTACTACACGGGCGGCTACATTGCGGCCTTCGAGAGGAAGGGTTACGTCTTCGAGGTTCCCCAGCTCATGGGAGATGTGACCGGTATTCTGTACAATCTCGGCGTCGAGATCGAGTTGAGGAGGTACGAAGACACATACATGCGACGCCTCGTCGTCAGAGGGAACGAGGTAGATGAATACAGGCTCCCACTCGGTCCCGACAACTTCGCCGATTTCCTTGTCACCCGATTCCCCTCCGAAGAGAAGAAGATCCGCAACTTCATGAAATACATTCTGTCTCTCTTCAGCCAGGTCAGGACACTAAAATATTCCCCGAAACTATCGGAGAAAATGTTGATCGTATTGACGGCTCCAAAGGTCGTAGCTTGCCTGAATCGCACCTACTCGGAGCTGCTCGACAAGTTCGGCATTTTGAACACTAAACTGAGGGAGGTTCTGGAGACGTTTTCAGTTTTTTCGGGAGTGCCGCCCTCAAGGGCTTCATGCATCCAGACTACCGGCGCGGCCATCACTTCGCTTACAAACTGCTACAGGCCGAAAGGCATCTTCGACGAGCTGCCGATAAAGATGACGAATCGCTACAAGGAGTTGGGGGGCGAGTTGCTGCCGAAGGCCAGGGTGGAGAAGATCGTGGTCGAGGGCGGGAAGGTTGTCGGCGTTCGGGTCGAGGGCGACGACGAGATGATCAGGGCGGAGCGTGTTGTTACTACCATCGATCCGACTGTTGCCATGCGCTATCTGGTGGGAGAAGAGCACCTGTCGCCTGCCTATGTCGAGCGCCTGGACAACACCCTGATGTCTGTTTCCTCGTTCAACGTGGCGCTCGGACTGGACGACAAGATCGACTTGACTGCTGTGGACATGGACAATCCATACAACGTCGTTTCCACAGAACTCGGCACTCCGGAGAAACTCTTCGACGGTTTCCTCGAGGGAGACAACGCCTTTTCAACGGACTGCTTTCACGTGGCGGCGGTCTGTCCCTCTCTCACGATCGGCGGGCCGAACACCGTTGTCATACGGGGTGTGCCCTTCGGGATAAACGGCTGGGGCGATTGGAAGAAAAATGATCTTCCCAGGTACATGGCGGAAAAAACACGTTGGGGTAACTTTTTCATCGACATCGTGCAGAAGTACTTCATTCCGGGCTTGAAGAATCATATCGTGGTTTCGAACATCTCCACGCCGTTTACCTACGCTCGCTACTCGGGCAGCCCTTCCGGCGCCATATATGACATGGCCTCCCTCGTCACTCAGTTCGGCCCCAGGAGGTTGAACCTGAAGACACCCATCGACAACCTCTTCATGCCAAAGTTCTCCCACGGGATCTACGGAGCGATGATGGGTGGTGTGCAAGTAGTCGATTTGATGCTGGGCAGGGCTGTCAACAACGGTAATTCCCTGTTCCTGCCCGGGGATTCACGCTAGATGAAGAGGCATACAAAAGCGCTGGCGTTGATCTCGATGATGGTGTTGGTGTTATTCAGCGCCCTCCAGTGCTCCAGAACACTGATTCTGGTTAAACCCGAGACGCCGCGGAAGAACAAGAAGGCGATATTGATGCTGCCTGGACTGCGCAACAGCGCGAAGGGGCACCGCGAGTCAAAGAAGTGGTATCGCGAGCAGGGGTACGATGCCTTCATTCCGGACTACGTTTCCGACGAGGGATTCGAGGGCAGTATTGCCAACCTGGAGACCTTCATCGAAGAGCACCGTCTCGAGGAGTACGAAGAGGTCTACGGCTTTGTCTACCTGATGGGAGGATGGACCCTCAACAAGTACCTCGAGACCCACGACTTTCCGAACCTAAAGAAGATCGTCTACGATCGGAGTCCACTCCAGGAGCAGGCGTCGCGCATTGTGCTGGAGGTCATCCCCGGCATCATCCACATGATGTTCGGTGTGGCCGTGGATCAGTTCAGAGACACGCCCTATCGCCCTCTACCCAGGGGAGACAGGCAGATAGGGATAATCGTGGAATGCCGGGCCACTCGCTTCGTCAGGAGATATCGGGATCGACTGGAGCCGATTCCCGACGAGGCCTGGATGCCCGAAGCGTTCAATCAGGAGCACGATGACATCATGTACGTGTTTCTGCACCACGACGAGATGTATTACAGATACGACAAGACCGGTGAAGACCTTCTCTCATTCTTCAATACAGGACGTTTCACGGAAGGCGCGAAAAGGGAACGGATTCAGCGCGATCCCTTCCAGTAGATACGGCGGGGCTGCCTACCCGTTCTCCAGTTCGCGGAAGATCGCCCTGATGCGCACGAGGATGGTCTGCACAAGGCCCACAATTATCAAGATGTTGAAGGCGTCGAGAAGGGTGATCGGATACTCCCAGGCGAAGTAACGCGAGCAGAAGAACTGGGCCCAGCACCCGATGGCAATGGCGAACATCCGATTTTGCTTGGACATGATGCCGCCGAACTGACGGTGTACTCCAACCGCCTTGCCCAGCACGCCGACATAGGTGCCGAAGAGCATCCCGAAGATCACTCCATAGATGATGTGAATATTGACCAGGCCCGAAAGACCGAGGCCCAGGAAGATGACGGTGTCCGAGATCCTGTCCGGAAGCTCGTTGATCACCTCTCCGCGGGCGCTGCACTTGTTCGCCTTGACGGCCACCATGCCGTCAATCATGTTGCAGTACAGCCGCAGGAAGCCGAACAACGGCGCGACAAGCAAGAACCAATCGATGTGCGCGCAGAAGTACAGCCCGATGCCGGCGATGAGCGCGAAGACGACGGAAAAATAGGAGATCGTGTCCGGATGTACGCCCCATTTCACGAGCACGTCGACGAAGCCGTAGCCCAACAACCTGAAGAACTTTTTGATCGGTCGCCTGTCTTTCAATTTGTACTCCGACATTTTTTTCTCCTTTGGCTCCCCCTACAGGAGAGCGGGGATCTCTTCCGCCAGATGGATAATCAAATAAAAGATCGGGATGACGAACAGCAGGCTGTCGATACGGTCCATCATTCCGCCGTGGTATGGGATCAGGTTGCTCGAATCCTTGACTCCGGCGATCCTCTTGACCATCGATTCCGCCAGGTCTCCGTATGCGGCGCCGACGCCGCCGAGCACGACGATGACCCCTATGAGCCACCAGGGGAACCCGAGGCCGAGCCCGAACATCAGAATCGATAGCAAGGCGCCAAGGACATTTCCTGCAACTCCGGCGACGACCTTGTTGGGGCTGATATTCGTCGCCAGCGGCTTCGTTCCGATACCGATCTTGCGCGACATGGTTCCGAGCAGGAAGGCGAAGACATCGGAAACCACCACCATCCCGAAGATGACCATGACCAGCGTGGGGCCGTTCTCTCGGTTGTACAACTGGACGAGCAGGGCCAGGAAGTAACCGATCCAGATGCTGCCTATGATCGAGAAGGCTACCTGCCTCACGACATCGAACATCTGGTTTCTCATTCCCGCCGCCACGAAGACGGACAGGAAGTAAAACGCGGGAAGGTAATTGGTAAAATCCGGGGCCAGGATCATTACGCCGGCGGTGACAACATGGTTGAACGTGAAGACGTGCTTGTAGAACGGCGGGATTCTCAGCATGCGCAGCAGCTCGCTCGAACTCTTCCACATCAGAAAGATCACGAAGGCGATAAAGAGCACTCTGCCCGAGTAGATGATGAGCATCAGGCACGGCACAATGACAATCCACGAGCAGAACTTCTTGAACCCGATGGAGCCGAACATCCGTTTGAGGTTCTTGATCTGCGTCAACGTCATGATCAACAGGCCCAGCAACAACAGGACTACAGTTTTAATCAGGAACTCGAAGAACTCGGGCTCGGCAAATGGATTGGAAAACAGTTCCATCACTCACCTCCCGACTGGTCGAACTCCGACCTGTAGAGGTCGAAGAGCCGGTCGCGGATTTCGTACGCTCCCAATTTTCCCGAGAACTCTATGGGTTCCGAAAAGCGGACCTTGATCTTGCCGAGCCGGGGCCGCTTCCGGTCTGGCGGCCACAATTCGTGTGTTCCGTGCAGAAACACGGGCACGACGGGGGCGTTCATGTACTTGATGAGCTGTCCCACGCTGGGCAGGAAGGTACCCAGAGCGCCCGTACGACTGCGGGTTCCCTCGGGAAAGATCAACACCGACTCCCCTCTATCCAGGATCTCGCCTATTGCCTGGAAGTACTCCCGAGGGTTGCCCGATCTCTTGACCGGGAACGCGCGGATCTGGCTGTTGAGCATGTAGTGACGCGACCTCGCATCGGGAGCCCAGAAATAGTCGTGCGCAGCGGCTGCCAATAATTTCTTTCTCACAAGGAGAGGCAGCGCGCTCAGAATGCTCATCCCGTCGAGGTGGCTCGAGTGGTTGGCCACGAAGATGTGTCCCCTCTTTTTCATGCCGCGGGCGATCTTGCGCTTGAGAATGGTCTTCCCCAGGATCTCCATTCTGAACAACGCGCGCACAAGCGGCGCAAGGAGCACCCTGAATATTCCACGACCGGCGGCCATGACGGCACGACCGAGAGCGCTGATGCGGAGAGCAGGTTGTGCCCCGGCTCCCCTGCCGTCCGACTGGTTGGCCAGCTTCAGAAACTCCTCCACGGAAATATCTCGATTGAAGAGATCGTCCTGTGGAATCTCGACTCCGAGCCGCTCCTCGATAGCGACGATCAGCTCCACCAACCCCAGTGAATCGAAGCCCAGGTCGGTGATCAAACCATCCGACAGCGATACCTGGGCGGAGTCTATCTTCCTCAGAGAAGCAATAATCTTGACCACTCTCGTGTCCGTGGAATCCGCGATCCCGGAAGGTTTCTGTTCATTGCCTGGACCGCCGCGAATACTCTCTTTTACGCGATCGAGATCGGCGATCACACGTGTTCTTTTCACTTTCTTTGACGGAGTGCGCGGGAAGTCATCATCGTGCCAGACATGGAGTCTGGCGATCTTCTGATGGCTGGAGAGCTGTGCGTTGATCTGCCCGAGCAGGGATTCTGTGTCCACGGAGTCGCCGGCGTGCGGGGACATGACCACGAGGGCGACAAGATAGAGATCCTCGTCGTTTGAGGGCATGTTCACTACCACGCACTCTTGCACGCCGTCCGCTTTTGCAACCACGTCTTCGATGTCCTCGGGATAGATGTTCAGGCCGCTCGGTCCGATGATCACGTTCTTGGCGCGTCCGACAATGGAGATGTGTCCGTCCTCGTCGATCTTGCCGATATCACCGGTTCGATACCAGCCGTCCTTGAAGATGTCCTCGTTCAGATCCTCCCGGCCGACGTAGCCGCGAAATACGTTTGGGCCGGCAACCCAGATCTCGCCTGATTCGTCCAGGCGGATCTCCTGGCCCGGGAGACATTTGCCCACCGTCCCCATCTTTCTCCATTCGAAATCGGAAACGGAAACGACGAGACACTCGGTCAGGCCGTATCCCTGGGTAACCTTGACACCGATGGCCTCCCAGAAGTTGCCCACCTCTGTGTTCAGCGCAGAGGCGCCCGTGGCGAGCCACTTGAGATTGCCACCCAGTTTTTTGTGCAGCTTTTGGAACACGAACCTTCGAATCCAGATGGGCATCTTGAGCATTTTGGGAATGAGTCGCCGCACAGCGTCCAGTCGGCCCTGTTCCTCCAGACTTGCTTCGATGCGATCCTTCAGAATGTTCATGAAGGCCGGAACGGTCAGCACCGCGTCGATCCTGTCCTGTTGCAGGATTCTCATGATGTTCGAGGAGCTCAGTTGCTCGACGTAGACCACGCAGGCGCCGAACGACAGCACGCAGTAAAGACCCAATGTGAGACCCAACGCGTGGCTGAGCGGCGCCATGCTCAGCATGCGATGGTCCTCCGGCATAAAGCACAGATGTCTGAAATTGGCGACGTTGGTAACGAGGTTTCTGTGGGTCAATGGAACCGCTTTGGGCTCACTGGTCGTCCCCGAAGTAAAGATTGTAATGTAGATGTCGCTCTCGTCGATGTACCAATCCCCTTCCGGAAAAGAAGCCAGAAAGTCGTTGAACTTTTCGGGGAACGACGCGATCTCCTCTCCGAGCAGACCGATGTCCATGACCGTCGATCCAGCGTCGGCCGCCTGATCAATAACGTCCTTGCGAGATGTGAACACGAACCGTGGTTTTGTGGCCCGATGGAAGCTCTCCATGCTTCCCAAAGATGTATTCAGATCGACAGGAACGAGATTCAAACCGAGTAACGCCGCGGCGAAGACGATCGCGGTGTACTCCACGCTGTTCGGCGCACAGACCATGACTGCGTCGCCCTTGCGACAACCGTTCTCAAGAAGCATCCCCGCTGTTTGAACCGTAAGAGCCAGGAGCTGGCTGTACGTGTATCGACGGCATCTGAAGTCGTTGTAGCTCGTCACGGCGAGGCGATCCGAGTACTCGCTGGCGAAGTACAGGAGCCTGAAGCCGGCGGTGTTCTCGTGGTACTTGATATTCATGAGTCCTCTCCTGGGACATGTGATGTCTTGAAGTTCAGCAACGCGATCCCGGCGATGATCAGGGCCGTTCCCGCGATGCCCGTGTACGAGATATCCTCGCCAAGCCAGATAGAAGCCATGATCAGCGCCCACACGAAGGTGGATCCGTAAATCGGGTAGAGGGTGGACATCTCCCCCCACAGCCGCAGCCCGACGATGAACAGCACCATGACTCCGAAGTACGAAACGATGGCTACCCAGAGGTACGGGCTGAGCGCCAATTCCCAGGCAGAGTCCGTGACCATTTTTCCGGAAAAGATCTTGAAGCAGAACTGACCGACGGCGCCGGCCATCGCGGCGACGAGGTAGGAGAGTATGGCCAGGAGCTTTCTGCTCCCCTTTTGATCAGAGTGTGACAAGGAAGATACCTCCGATGACACATAAAGTTCCGGCGATTTTGGGGGTGGTGATCGTTTCACCCGAGAACATGCGCGCCAGCACCAGGCCCCACACGAAGGTAGCCGCGTAGCTGGGATAGAGGACCGATACCGAGCCGCCCAGTCGGTAGGCCAGAACGAAGAGCAGGGTCACGGCGATGTAGAGAACCATTCCGGCAAGGAAGTACATGTACGAGGACAGGCGCTTGCCCGTATCGGTGGCGCCCCTTTTGTACAGCAGTTGCCCGAGGGCGCCCATGAACGCTGCGGCCTGGAAAATGAGCAATGGTATGAGTTGATGTTTCACGATCTTTTCATCCTAATTCGCGCCGAAGGGATCGCCCTTGCCGGTCGGCGATGCGAAACAAACGGCCGGGAATGCAAAACGATTTGAGAAATCATTCAAGAGAAATTCCCCCTTACGCTTGTTTCTCCGAACTATCGATTTGAGCAGAATGGCATTCATAATAACTTCATTTTCTAGTTCTAGCCTAGAACCTTCCCTTCACACCCAGCGCGGCGCCGATAATCTCGCCATCCATTTCAAGGTTGATCATCACAGCCGGAACCAATTCGACTCCCGAATCGGACAGGAGGTTCATCGGGTGTTCTTCGTCCGTGGATTCGCCAAGCAATTCGGAAGATTGCGAAGCGAAGAGGAACATATACATCAGGTCGGTGGAATCAACGAAAGGGGGAGGAGGAAGAATCTCGGGATTCGTCTGAATGGAGATGTCGGGCGCCTGAGCGAGCCCAACGCTGTCGTGAAGAGTGAGACCCGAATCCGAGTGAACTCTCTGCGCGCATGCTTCGCCGGAGAAGAGAAAAACCGTTGTTACCAGGATGGCGCCAATCAGGGCAGCCACGGGGTTAATTTTCTGTGTGTGCGTGTCCATGATTGCCTGATAGAGCAGCAACCGTGCCAGCTTGAATCGCAGGGGCTAACCGATGGCAATCAAACGACTATTGCGATTTACAGCTGCTGAGAAAGGACGTTGTCAACAATGCGATAACGCGACGCAGGCCGGTTCACGAGTCGCAATACTGCGAACCGATACGACAAGGCAACTGCTTCCTATTGCAGCTCGTACGCGCCGCGATCGACACCGCCGCCGACCGGTCTCGGAAGACTCAGGAAGTCGACATCGGGAATGAGACCCACCATGGCGCCCACGTCGAGCCCGTTGTCCAGGGCGGGGCTGGCGGCGTCCAGCTCCATGCCGAACGCGTCGCCGCTCAGGGGACCCACCACGAGCGGGTTCTCGCAAAGGTCGTTTGCGCCCCAGGGGCAGCTGGAATCGTGCTTCGTTCCGTCGACGATGCTGTAGTCCTGGTCGAAGTTCAAAGTCGCGCACTCCGAATAGTAGAAACACGTGTTCTCGAAGGGCTGTAGAAAATCGGTATCGCCCACGAACACGTTGTTGCGAGAGATGAACTCCGCCGTGGCGCCGCAGGAGTCGTCAATGAGGAGCAGGCAGTCGCCCTCCCCGTAGACCGAGGTATTGACCATGGTCACGCTGCTCGACGAGCCGAAGGAGATCGACAGAGCGTTCCCCGCCGCCCGGCAGTTGTCCACGTCGTAGGTGAAAGATTGTCCCTCGAAATAGGCGCAGTTGCCCACCACGACGCTGTTGGTGATGTGCGTCTCGCCCATGGTCTTGATCTGGTTGCCGGCGTTCCCCTCGGCCCGCACCCTGTCCACGATGATCCTTCCGCCCTGATCGTGATAGAGCAGGTCCAGGCCGTCGGAGGTGTTGTGAGATATGTCGCAATCCTCGAATATCCAGTCGGCCCCGGTGGAGCCGGTGCCCAGGCCGTCGCCGTATCCTCCGGCCGTCTGGGCCCAGCACCCCGTGGGAGCGCCGCCGGGATACGTTTCGCCGCAACCGTTCCAGGATATCTCCACCCGGTCGAACCGGATGGTCCCCGAGTTGGAATCGTCGCCGTCCACATCACCGTCGAACCCCACCCATCCGTTGCCCGAAATACGCACCTTTTCGAGGGTCCAGTCGGTGAGGCGCCCTGCGTGGATGCCCGCATGGGGGAAGCCGTGAATATTCAGGTTTCGCAGACCCACATGGCTCGAGTCGACCGCGCTGACGCCGATGATACCGTAGTCGCCATGAGGGTAACTGTACCAGTTTGGGCAGGCGAGCGAGCCGGAATGGCCGTCCACGCAATCGGAGTGGTCGGTGAGTTCCAGGCACTCGACGCGGACGTGATCGGAGCCGGTGAGATCGATCACGGACCATGGACGGTTGACGGCGTACAACTCGGGCGGGTCTGAGCATCCGTCGTTCCAGCCGGCGCCCACGATGCAGGTGGGCTCGTCCGCGCTGGTGCCGTCGGGGATGGGCGGCATCATGCAGTCCCAGGCGAAGGAGGAATCGCAGTCCGGGTAGGTCGAGGTCTCTGTGCCGTAGCCCATCATGTAGGAGCCGTCCGCGATTATAAGTCGATCGCCGCCCTGGAGGATCGCCGTCCCGCCGGGGGGCAGCGCCACGAACGGGTGATTGAACGCGCACGGTTGATCGACGCCGCTGCCGGGATAGGCCGCATCCGCCAGGCCGGTGCACTGGCTCGCGTCGCCGCCGTCCAGGCGCACGTAGTATGTGGTGCCCCACGCCCCCGCACAGGTCGGCTCGTCCGAATCGGTGTCCGTATCCGTGTCCGTATCCGTATCAGTGTCGGTGTCCGTATCGGTATCTGCATCCGTATCCGCGTCGGTGTCCGACGTGCCTGCGTCGGTGTTATTACTCGATGACGAATCGTTCGAGCAACCGGCAAGCAGCAAGGCGAGCGGCAGGATTGCGATTTCAATGCGCATGGTGAAAACCTCGTTGGAATGCTTGAAACGGAACCAGTCTACTCGACTATGATAACGCCCTTGAGTTGCATACCGGTCATGTCGCTGTACGAGTATGGAGCCAGGCCGACGGGGACGGAGACGAACGTCTCGGCGTCGGGGTCGAACTTGTAGGCTGAGTTGGCATCCCCGTCGACGGTCCACACGTAACCTTCGAAGTCCACGGCCGCGCCGATCATATTTGAAAGCCCGATTTCGTAGACATCTTCGACGATCATGTTCTCCTGGTCGATCTTGTAGAGCGTGCCGTCGGTGTCGGCGGTCCATACGTAGCCTTCGCTCTTCTCCATACCCACGGCGATGCCGCGAAGCCAGTTAGCGCCCGTCACCAGGAGCTCCTCCATGGAATCGGTCGCCGGATCATAGCGGGTTACATAGCTGTCGTAGGTGGTCCCCCATCCGCTGCCGGCGACCCACACTCTTCCCAGGGAGTCCGCCGTGATGCCGTAGCCGCCCTGCATCGCCACGTTTTCCGTGACCTGGAGAGTATTTATATCCACCCGGGTGATCATATGGCCGTAGTCATAGCGATCATACACCCAGAAGCCGTCGTTTCCGTCGATGGCCCCGCCATAAAGGCAGTTGCCGGCGGTCACATCGGTCTGGTCGAGGACCGTGCCATCGTCCCCGTCGATCTTGTAAACCACCTGTGGGGACCCGGGGGAATACATACTTCCACAGGTGCCCACCCACACGTTCCCCCCTATGCCGGTATCCGGGTCTTCCTTGCCGTCCCAGGCCGTGGCTCTGGCCCCCAGCTCATTGACGGATCCTCCGGTGGATAGCTCCGTGTACCACAGCATGCACTCGTCCTCGCCCCAATCCAGTATGTTGCCTGGTCCGGTGGACGTTTCGATAGTACCGCTGCTGTCGGCGTCCACGCATTCATCTATCGCGGCGGCGAACTTGGCTACCGACAGTGTGTACGGTATCCGATTGGTCACGACGGCGTCCCCGTGGAGGTTGACCGAGGTGCGCGACGGGCTGCAGCCCGAAGAGAGCGGGCAAGTGCGGTAACGGGCCACCTCCATTGCCGTCTCGGTATCCACCTTGGACAGGGTGTCATCGCCGGAGTTGGCTATCCAGATATACGAAAACTCTACTTCCGGTTCGGTGTCCGTATCCGAATCAGAGTCTGAATCCGTGTCCGAATCCGAGTCTGAATCCGTGTCCGAATCCGTGTCCGAATCCGAGTCTGTGTCCGTATCCGTGTCCGTATCGGTGTCGGACGACCCACTGTCCTTGCTGCAACCCAGTTGTGCGAAGCTGCAAACAAGTGATCCAACCAGTAATACAAGTATGCCGATTCTCATCTTTCCCTCCATTTATTTCGAATCCGCCCCGTGCGCCGTTTCCATATTTCTTTTGCCGATAATACCACATTGCCTGAATATGGTATTTTAAAGATCCTGCGCTCGGTCATTCAGGCAGCCTGGACGCACTCCCAGGTGGTGGTGCAAGTGACCTGGTCTTCTCCCCAGCAGGTGCACCAGTTGCAGCCGTCCTCTGACAGGAAGTTATCACCCTGGTAATAGGTCTCGCTGCCGTATGTGCATTGGGTCAACTCGGAAACCACCAGGGTAGTAGACCAGAGCCCGTTGGCGTCGCATTCGCAACCATTGCAACCATCACTACAACTCCACATCTCTCCGGGATCGTAGATGGTGCCGAAGTAGTCGCACTGATACTGGTAGGGATCGGTGTCGCCTTCGTCCGGTTGACACACAAGCGTCGAGCAGGTGATTTCGCCGTTTTCCGTGCATAGACATCTGCAGTTCCCCGGGCCCCAGAACCAGTGGCCCTTGATTGTCTCGGAGGCTTCGTGAATCTGGTCGCCGTACACGCACACGACCTCCTCACCGGTGTCCGTGTCGGTATCTGTATCCGTGTCGGTATCCGTATCCGTGTCGGTATCTGTGTCCGCACCGGTATCGTGCCCCATGACGATCTCTTGCTGGGTCCAGCAACCGCACACAGCCAGGCAGAGCACAAATAAATTCAAGAGAAACGCGATATTCTGCCTCATCATGTCCTCGTCATCCAAAATCTCGATTCGTCCTCGTGCCATCCTGCGAAGCTCGCTTGCGAGCGAAGCATGACAAACCAACCTCCAACTCCAAAGTCCAAAACCCGCCATAGCCATGCGACGGCGGGCAAACCAAAACGTAGCAGGACCCTCACCCTCTCCTCAATCGCGGCAGGTCGAGTTCACCCATGATGCGGCTGATACGTCTGCGGGAGTATTCGATGCCGTTGTCGCGAAGGTGGCGTTCGATGGCGGCGACGTTGCCGCCGACTTGCTGATGGGCGTCCTGGACGTTCTGGTGTGCGTCGTCCAGGGTGCCGGCGGGCCTGGGGATCTCGCCGGTTACCTGGCCGGCCACGCCGGTTTCCGGGCGAAGGTCCGGCATGAACTCGGTGTGATAGCGGCGCGAGAAGACCTCGCCCGTGGCTTCGGCGAGGGTGACGCCTGTCTTCACTTTTGAGACGATGCGATCGGCCAGATCGTCAAGGCCTCGCACGTTGTCTTCCTCAAAACCGTCCAGCAGCAACGACTCGTAGTGATCCTCGCGCAGCGCCTCGTCGAACGGCATGGCCGGAAGACCGGCCTTCTTTATCGCCTGTTCGAGCAGGTGGTCGAAGATACCGGGGATGTCTGCGATGCGCCCGGCGAGGCCGGGGATCTCCTGCACGCGCAGGCGCGCCAGCAAATCCCTGGTGAGCCCGTACCTTTTCGGCGGCTCGTTTGATGCGAGCACAAAACGTACGTCTACATTTATATCAGTAGTCTCGCCGAACCGGGCCAGCCAGCCGTCCTCCAGTACCCGCAGCAAGCTCTTTTGCACCCGCACGGGCAGGTTGTGCACCTCATCCAGAAACAGCACACCCCCGTCGGCCTCTTCAATATAGCCTGCCCTCTCCTTCACGCTGGTAAACACTCCGGCGGCCACTCCGAACAGGCTGGTGGTGGCTTCTTCCTCCGACGTGAAGCGCGCCGCGTTATGGACCGACAGCTCTCTTCCCGCCATGCGAGCCACGGCCAGTGCGGCCAGCTCCTTGCCGCTGCCCGAGGGCCCGGTCAGAAGCAGATTGCGCCCCGAGCGCACGGCGTCGTCAAGCTCCGATACAAGCTGATCCGCGTGAAACCTGCCCACGATGCCGTAATTATGGAGCGCCCGGGCGCCAAGGACGGGCCGCGCATCGGCCAGATACACCAGCAGCACACGACCGACGCGAATGACCGCCTGGTCGCGCAGCACGGTCGCGCGTTTGATCTGGCGGCCGTTTACGTATGTGCCGTTCTTGCTGCCGAGATCCTCGATGATGGTTTTCTTCCGCCCGGCGTTGGCGGTGATGCGAAAATGACTGCGCGAGATGCTGTAGTCCAGCAGTCTCAGGTCCGACTCCCTGGCTCGCCCCGCAGTCAGTGTGCCGTTTATGGTCTGGTGGTCGCTCGAAGCAACGCCCGGCGGCGAGTACGCCACCAGCAACGTCGGCGCAGGCTCGCCCTCGTCGAACTCGAACAGCTTCCTCGGCAGTGTCCCGGTTTCATCAACCTTCATGGCGCGGGACTATATACGATCTGCTGCTAAATGAGATCAAAAGATCTCCCCTCCCCGCGACCCCCCTCCCGGCCTCCCCCCACTGCGGGGGGAGGTGATCTGACTTCCCTTTTTCTTCCCCCTCCCTGCGGTGGGGAGGGGGACTGAGGGGGTGGGGTCAGGAGGGGCCGGGGGTGGGGTCGGCATCAGGGCGCGGCACGTGAAGGATCACATTGATG
>JAUXHN010000208.1 GCA_030621515.1 Deltaproteobacteria bacterium
CCGTCTTGACCGCAGAGCTACTGTACACAGCGGTGACAAGGGCAAAAAAGAGCTTGACCGTCTACGCCGCGCGGGAGGTTGTGCGTGAGGCGATTCTCACCACCGTCGCCAGGTTCTCCGGCCTGAGGGACATGATCTGGTCGCGTCGTCAGTAAGGTATCTTGTCGGCGCTGCCTGTCCATGCCTCGAGAACTTCGAGGGCCTCTTCCCTCAATATTTGTGACATGGGCAACTCCCGCGCCTTGGGCGGCAAGCCTATCTCTCGATAGATGAGCGAATCGTCGAAACCGGCGGAAGAAGCGTCCATGTGAGTGCAGGCGAACCATACCCGGTCGATCCTTGCCCAGTATATTGCCGCCATGCACATGGGACACGGTTCGCAGCTGGCGAAGATCTCACATCCCGCAAGGCTGTGCGATCCAAGGATCCGGCAAGCATTGCGAATGGCAATGATCTCCGCGTGGGCAGTCGGATCGTGGTTATTCACGACCAGGTTGAAGCCGCGGGCTATGATCTCCGTGTCCTTTACTACGAGCGCGCCGAAAGGCCCGCCGAAGCCCTGGGACTTCCATTGCCGGGAATCCTCGATGGCCTCTCTCATGAGTTGTTCAACAGAAGTGGTCATTGGGAAAACCGTTCAACCTGGATTGTCAGGTTAGTCGGGGCAACCGCTGGTTACGTCCGCGCAGCTGTCCGCCAGGTTGCCCCGGATGCACACGTCTCCTCCGAAACCCGAGAGCCCGTTGAGCAGGCTGACTGCGTCGCAGGTGGGAAGGGTCGGGTTGTCCTGGATGCTGAAGTAGTCGATGACTGAGGTCAGTTCGTCGAGACCGCTCACGTTGTTGAGTATGTCGTTCCCTTCGATCTGGAGCGTGCCGCCAAGGACGCCCGCAACCGAGGACAACCCATTGAGATTCTGGAGATCCCCGTTGTCGGCGATTCTCAAAAGACCGTTGATCGCCGTGATCCCCGATAGTCCGCTCACGTTGGTCAGGTGAAGGTTGTTGTACAGGGAGAGCGGGCCGTTTATTGCTCCGGACAGGCCCGATAGACCGTCGAGATTGCCCAGCTCGATGTTGTCGGCGATGATGATATGACCGCCGAGGCTGTTGAGGTTGCCCAGGGCTGAGAGGTTGAGGAGCTCCTGGTTTCCGATGATGGTCAGGTGGTTGCCGATGGATATGAGATTGGTCAGACCGCCGAGATCGATCAGGAATTGGCTGGTTATCTGGAGCCGACCGCCCACTGTCTCGAGGCATTCGAGGCCGTTGAGCCCCTGCAGATCCGTGGCCGTTATATCGAGGTGACCGGACACTCCGGTGTAGTTGCCGAGTTCGAAAACCGCGTTCAGGTCCGTGACCATGTAGTCCCCGTCCCATGTGCCGTTTTGACAGTCGAGCCCCGCATCGGAACCGCCGTCGTTCTTGTTGTCGGGATCTCCGTCGCAGGCTGACATCATCGTCGGGACAAGGAGGGCCATGCAGAGCAGGACAGGGATTTTCTTCATGATGCTTCTCCTGAACAATTCTATCTGTAAGAAGGCTCCGATGCGCGCGAGCCGATCACTCTTGAATGGCTACCTTGATCATCTCGACCGGCGTGATCGGGCGATCTCCGGCTCCGACGGGCGTGGATTCAATAGCTGTGACCACGTCCATCCCTTCCGATACCTTGCCGAATACCGGGTGTTTCGAGGGTCCACCGGTGAACCAGTCCAGGTTGCTGTTGTGTACCGTATTCAGAAAGAACTGGGAGCCGCCGGAGTTGGGCCGGCCGGTGTTCGCCATGGACATGGTTCCGGGTTCGTTGGAGTACTTGGCATCCTCGGGGTGCTCGTCCTGGATGGTGCCGTGGGGAGGACCGCCGGTTCCCGCCTGCGGGCTGTTGGGATCCTTGCTGTGAGGGCAGCCGAACTGGCACATGAAGCCCTTGATGACACGGTGGAAATGAAGCCCGTCGTAAAATCCGCTCTTCGCGAGCTCGACGAAGTTACCGGCGGTGACGGGCATCTTGTCCGTGAATAACTCCACCTTGAAGATTCCCAGGGACGTTTCGCAGACAGCTATCGGATTGGCCATGTATAAACTCCTGTTATAGTTCGTTTTCAAATTGTAGCGTAAACCGGTTTTGAAACTTTGTCATCATCCAGATGAACGTTCGAAGATGTTGAGCGAAGCCGAAAAAGGTGTTTTATATTATCTATCTCCCAGAATGAATCGGGCACTCCAAAAAAATGAGGACACCAGGAGAAAAAAGAGTTCTGTTGATTTTGCTGCTCATCGCGACCGGCTGCGCCATGGCGCCCGGTGACGATGACACGGTCGTTTTGATCTCGGTCACGCCCGATCACGTGGCCGAGGGGCAAACCGCGCAAATCACAATAGAGGGTCGCGCCCTCGAACCGACCATGTACCGCAACGCAAATTGCTCCGGCGATTCTATTGAAATCGACGACGTTTTTCTGGGCGCGATGGGGGAGAACGATCTCGAATCGGTGATCTGGATTGACGGACGACACCTCGAGGCGACCGTGCCTGACGATCTGGCGGCGGGGACCTATTCGGTGAGCATCGTCGATCCGCGAGGTCGGACGGCAGTTCTCGAGGATGCCTTCACCGTGCTCGGATCAGGTGACACTGACACCGATACCGACACTGACACCGACACCGACACCGATACAGAATTCGACTGCTCCGGCAACCTGCTCGACAACCCGGGCGCAGAGGACGGGGACATGTCCGGCTGGAACATTACTGAAAACGGAGGCGACGGTTGGGCATCCATCGCCTCTGCGGACGCATTTGAGGGCAATCGGCGCTTTGGAACCTCCTTCGAATGGTGCCGTCGCTTTCAGCAGATTGATCTCCTGTCCCTTGGTTTTTCCGAGGAGGAGCTTGACGCACAGCCCGAGATCCGCGTCTCGGAATGGGTGGGGGAAATTTACGAACCGGACCAGTATGAGGTGATTGTCGAGCTTCGAGATGTCGGCCAGGCCGTGATCGACAACTGGACTATCGCGGCGACGACCGATGGCGACCCCACATGCACTACTGCGGATTGTTTCTGGGACGACGACGATTGGGTCGAGGTTTCCCATGTCTTCACGGAATACGGCGAAGGTTTACGCTACATTCGGTTCTCGGATGGAAGCGACGATACGGAATGGTGGGCTGACTGGTACGGAGCTGTCTTCGACGCAGCCGAAGTGATCATCTGTCAATAAGGGCTCGCGCAAAAATAACTTCCCATTTTGCACCGCCGATCCATCCCGCCCGGCTGCGTTACTCCTCCTCGAATTGGCCCTGCCAGTCCTTCGTCGTCGTGCCTTGCCGGACAGGCGCCTCGACACCGCAAATCTGGGAACCTATTCTTTCGCGAACCCTAAGCACCGCTACGGTCGTTGCTTCTGAATAAAAATCGACACACCTGGCACAACTCGCGAACAGTCATTCGCCGCAATAAAAACAGCCATTCTGCGTTATGTATCGGAATATCTTACACAATGTGAAACAAGTACTTTATGGTACGTTTTTTGTGGTGCTAACCTGACTTGATGCGCCAATTGTGAAAGCGACCGATTTTTGTGTTCACTCGACTAAAGGAATGGATTTCGGCGGCTGTTGCCACAGTACTCGTGGCATCGGCGGTATATGCCTGCCTCTACTTTGTGATCAAATGGGCTGCGTTCGCTTTTGCAGAGGGGCTTCTCGGGTCGATGCTGGTGGCAGTGATAGAAATCGGTATTCTTGTTATTGGTCTGTGTCTCACCTCTTTTATGTCCCATGCAATTTGCCGGCTTCCCGGTCTGGGGACGGATAGCGGACCCGGTATACGGATACCATTCAGCCTTCTTCCAGTCGGTGTTGCTGCCGTCTCCCTGGTTTTCTTTTTCGATCTGGCAGCCTGGCTGCCTGATAATGTATTTTCTCTGAAGGATCTGATCATCGGTGTGCCGGTGGGGCTGGCGGTTTCGGCGCTGATCGGTCTGGTGCTCGGCGGCGTTGTCTGGTTGTTGTTCTTTCTTGGTTCACGGCGGGGATCCGCTGTCTCCTTTACGATTCAACCGGTTGTCCGCGCCGCGCGATCCCCGATATCCTTCATACCCGCCGTTGCCTCCGCCGGAATAATCCTGGGAATAGGAGTACCGATTCGTTGTCATCTTCTTGCCCACCCTTTTCCCTGTGCAGCACTGGATCTGCTGTTTCTGCTGCTGGCCTATGTTGTGTTCGCCATAATATCGAGCAAAATAGCCAGACGAAACAGAGAGATTGAGAAGAGCTGGCACCCTGTCGGAATCCTGCTTTTGATCCTCGGGCTGGCCGGAATTGTTCCGCTTATAATATGGAGACCTTTACTTGACGCTACCGACATATTGGATCTGGTTCATATCGCCATTATCGTATCGTTCGGTACCGCAATCGCAATCCTGGTCCCCAAACGGAGGATTGCAGCGGGCAGGGCCATATCCATAATCGCGCTGGTAACCGGTTCCGCAACTCTGGGAGGTGTGCTCCTTTTTGAATCGCTGCGCCCGAGCCTGGTCCTTGAAACCCGCCCCCCGCATTGGCTGCTGGTGGATCTGACGTCGCAAATCGACTTTGACAATGACGGCTATTCTCCGATCTACGGCGTTGACTGTAACGACTCCGATCCGTTGATAAACCCGGGCGCGGTGGAGTTGCCGGGAAACGGCATCGATGACAATTGCCGCGGAGGCGATGTGGCGGCAAAGCCGCCCTGGGTGCCGAGGCCCACATTTGTCCCCCTCCCGGATGAAATCAGGCCTCCAAAGAGAATCCTTCTTCTCATTGTGGATGCCCTCAGAGCGGATCGTCTTTCGTATGCCGGCTACAACAAAAAAACATCGCCCAACATCGATCGACTCGCCGCGGCAGGAGTCAATTTCGCCAACGCCTATAGCGTAGCGCCGACCACAAAATATGCCTTTCCGATACTTTTTACCGGACGATATGAGCCGGACATCTTGTGGAACAGAGAAACGAAACCTGTCAGCATCGACGAAGAAAACACTCTACTCGCCGAGGTTCTGAAAGAAAACGGATACAGTACCGCAGCATTCCTGACGTACTACCTCATGAACAAGAAGTCGGGCTACATGCAGGGATTCGATCACGTCGACCGGAAGTACGCCCGCAGCTTTCGCTGGCTGAAAGACCGCTCCACCTCAAACGAGCTGGTGGATCGCGCCGTTGAGTGGATCAAGAAGCACAAGAACGACAACTGGTTCGTACTCTTTCATTTTATGGATCCTCATCACTACTATGTGGAGCATCCGGACATTCCGGATTTCGGCGAAGGGAAAAGCGGCCTCTACGACGGAGAGGTCTTCTACACAGATCGTGCAATCGGACGCCTGTTTGACAAACTGAAAAGCATGGGCCTCCAAGATGACACAATGATAGTTCTGATGGCCGACCACGGTGAGATGCTGGGGGAACACGGCTGCAGAATTCACGGCAAGAATCTGTGGCAGGAGGTGGTCAGGATCCCGTTGATAATATCCTCTCCGGGAGTTGAACCGCGAAAGGTTTCATGTGTTACCAGCCACTGTGATGTAGCTCCCACAATTCTCAACTTGGCCGGAATCGATGGGGGGGCGTTCGGAATGACCACATCCACCCTGCTGCCGGCCATGCTCGGAAACTGCGATCCCGAACGGGAGACAATGTCCGAAATAAAAGGCTATCGGGCGCTGATCGGCCCCAGGTATAAATTGATATACCATGTACACACCCTCGATCAAAAACTGTTCGACATCGTGGACGACCCCGGCGAATCCCGGGATATCCAAAAAGCACACCCCGATATCCTGAAGAAAATGAAAGATCGACTCCTGGCATGGGAGGAGTATCGGAACAGTAAACAACTGCAGGAGACAATATCCCGGGCAATAGTGGATCGGATACCGCCGAAGGCCCGCCGGTTCAATATCACCCTGTCCAACAATATTGAGCTGGTAGCGGCGGATCTGGGCACCGGGCGAATTCATCCGAAAAAACCTTTGAGGATTGCACTATATCTGAGAGTTCACGAGCGGATCACTCAGGACTGCAAGGTTCGGGTGCTTTTCAATCAGGGCAAGGAGCGGCTCAAAATCCGGGGGGCGGGAAGCCACGAGCCTGTTGGAGGGTCTTTCCCGTTTACATATTTCCCCAAAGGGCGAATCATCGAAGACGCTTTTGAACTGACATGGAAGGGTAAACCGGGCAAGGTCGAGGGCTTCTTCTCAATCGTTTGCGATGGAAAGCGGATCGTGGCGCCGCCGGGTCCTAATACTGAAAAATATGGCTGGATCGAACTCGGAGAGATCGAACTGGGAAGATCTTCGAGAACCAGGCGGCGTTGAGGTGGTACACAACCGCTTCTCGTTTGCTCTTCCCACGGCCACATGGGGTCAGGCCTAGACAATAGACACTTTACGGCATTCACAACTTATGTCACGAGCAATATGCGTTAATTTTTCCATGCGGAGAAATTACCCCCTAAAGTGTCTATTGTCTAGGCCTGACCCCATCCCACACCCCATCCCACACTGTTTGCTCTTCCCACCCCTTCGATAGATCACTAACATCCCCGTTCTATGGAATTCGGCTCAAATAAGTCTGTCACCTCCCCAAAGGATGTTGCCGCAACAGTCATTTCCCTGGCTCTTCTGATTGCGGCGCTTTACTCGTCGCTGTTCATCCTCGTCAAGTGGGCCGCTTCATCCTTTGCCCAGGCCCGACTTGCGTCCATTCTCGTGGCCGTTCTGGAAGTTTGTGTCTTTGTCGTTGTCCTTTGTCTGGCGCCGGCGCTTTCTTGTCTTGTTCGACGTTGCATGGGCCGTGGAAACCACCAGGGCCAGCGCGCTCGATCGACCGCGTTGCGGTTCCCGATCGCCGGCGCTGCGGCGGCTGTCTTGTTGTTCCTAGCGGACTTCATTGGTCGGTTTGCGACCGATAACAGCTCGTCCGGTTCGCTCGCGATCGGCATCCCGATAGGAGCAGCGGTTTCAGCTCTGGGAGGGCTGATGTGCGGTGTGTTAGTATGGGGGCTCGCATTTTTCGCCGGTCGGCCCGGGCCGGCCTATGCGTGGACAGTGCTCCCTGTCGCGCGAGCCGCGAGCTCGCTTTCGAACCTGGGCATGGCGCTCATGGCGGCAGGTATCGTACTGGCCGCCGCTATCCCGGCGCGCACGGTTCTCATCGATCGACCCCGGCTCTGTGCGCTCGTCGATATCTGTGCGCTCCTGGTCGCATTCGCGGCCTTTGTAGCCACGTCGATCCTGGCACAGAGACTTCTTCGCTTCGCGCGCGAATCCTGGAGAATGGTCGGCGTTGCGTTGGTGGTTGCGGGCATCCTGGGTTGTGTCGCTGCTGGTATATGGCGTCCGTATTTGTTTTCCACCGGGCTCCTGGAGTTGTTGTATATAGCAAACGTTTTCCTGTTTGGCGCGGGAGCCTGGCTCCTTCTGCCCATTGCACCTTCGCCGGTTCTGCGCCGGCTCGCGTATGGGATCGCGGCTGTCGGCATCCTGGCGGTTGTGAGCGCACACCTGTCCGAGAAATTACGTCCGCGATTCGCAATGGAAATCCGCCCTTCCAGTTGGCTCCTTGTGGACCTGGGATCGAAGATAGATTTCGACGGGGACGGCTACTCCCCGCTCTTTGGGGGAGATTGCGACGACTTTGACGCCATGCGAAATCCGGGCGCGGTCGAGATACCCGGCAACGGTATCGATGACAACTGCCGGGGAGGAGATCGGCTCGTGTCTCTCCCCTGGAAAAAGAGGCCCTCCTTCGTGCAAATGCCTCGCGCCATGCAACAACCCAAACGGGTGCTATTGATGGTGGTGGATGCACTTCGCGCGGATCGCCTCTCATGTTATGGGTACAAGAAAAAAACGACGCCCAACATCGATCTCCTTGCCAGGAAAGGTGTACGCTTTACAAACGCATACAGCGCGTCGCCGACGACCCGTTTCGCGTTTCCTATTCTGTTCACCGGGCGTTCCATCCCCGAGATCCATTG
>JAUXHN010000212.1 GCA_030621515.1 Deltaproteobacteria bacterium
CTTCGGCGTGCCCCCGTATGGTACGTCGGGCCCTGTGCGATTGGATTGTTTGCCATCTCGGCAGGACGAATTCTCGATAAGCTGGCCGCCGGAAAGTCCCTTGTCGGGGCGCTGATTTCACTGGGTGTGATTGTAGCTGTGCTGGTCGGTGTATCGCTCCTCAACCTGCGGGCGGCAAGTAAACTCCGCCGGCAAGCCGATGCCCTCAATCAGGACGGTGAATAGTTACCCTGCTCATTCTCTGGGAAATGACTCTATTGCTTTTAACCAATTCCGTACTTGTTTCGGCTACCATTGCATCCGATCCGCAATGAACGTGGCAAACGGTCCGATATCCATGTCGACACTGGCCTTCTCCAGGGACTCCATATAGCTGTTGCGATCTTCCACGCGGATGACCGTCCACGGATAGCCTCCCGATGCCAGCAAGGCATTCATCAGAAAGCGGGCCATTCGCCCGTTCCCGTCCGTATAGGGATGGATATAGCCGAGCAGCCAGTGGCCAAGCACGGCGCGAACGGCCGGCTCTGTTTCTTTTTCGAGCAGATCGAACAGGGCCGGCATCGCGTCCCGTACGGCTTGCGCGCGCGGCGGCACATGCCTCGACGTGCGCAGGTAGACGGCGTCGTTCCGATAGCCGGCGAGGGCTGACGGAGGAATCATGCCGGCCGCGACAAAGGGCTGGAACATCTCCCGATACCAATCCCGATGGGCGGTTCTGACAAGCGCGCCCGGGTTCCCCCCGTCGATGATTTCAGTGACCGTCTTCTTCACGATCTGGAAGGCCTGCCAGTAGCCACGGGCGGCCAGGGCATCGCGACTCTGACGATCGGCGTCATTGTTGTCAGGATCCCATACTCCCGATCGAACCCTTTCGATTAAATCAGGCGTAACGCGGTATCCCTCTATGGAGAGTGAGTGGTAGGCATCGCTTTCGTAAATGCCATCTACAAAACGCAGATACGCCTCCCGATCCCCGGGCAACCCCGGTGGCGGCGGGAATATCGAGACAACAACTCCCCTCATCGACTCCCATACGGCCCGCAGGCGCCCAACGATCGGCGATGTCCCGGAACTTACCGGGGCGAATGCATATCCAGATGCGAAGGGATCGGTTTCTCGAACATCATGAACGGCTTTCATCGTCGAGGCGATCTCATCGGCCACATCCGGGCGGCCTGTGCGGCGAAATGCTCCAGCCAGCCGGCCGGCAATCACCGAATGACCGCCATCCAGAAGACGCCCGAGTACTTCAGAGGCGTCACGTACATTTGCGAGCACAACCTGTGCTTCAACAGGGTTGTGGTTGAAGAAAGCTTCAGGGACCTTGATCAGCGCCGCCGCCACAGAGAACAGCTTCAGCCCGTCACGGGTCGTCACGTCAGCGCGGGGCGGCATCTGTTTCTGCTTCAAATCGTAGAGGGACGTTCCGAACAACAGGTTCACCGTGTTGTTGGTTCCCCGGGAGCTATAGACAATCACCTGGCTGGGGATGACTGTATTTTGCGCATGGAGAAGGAGGGACTGCTCGGGCGACAGGTGCCATTCATCGCCGAACCGATTATTGCAGTAGAGCGAGCAAAACTCCCAGAACGAGGCAAACCAGGGTGTACTGTCCCCCGGGTCGGCGCCCGGGCTGGAGGAGATCAACCATCCTTTCATGACTTCCTTGACGAAACCGTGCGCAAGCAGGCGCTCGCGATGAACGCGACTCAACTCCCTGGACTGGAAGACCCGCCTTCCATTATGTTGCAGCTTCTGAATCTCGGTTAGCGAAGCCGCCAGTTTTCTATTGGGTGTAGCCATCGATATCTCGCGTTCTTGCGGACCACGGCAAGTTTCAAGCGCCGTGCTTCTGCAAGTGTATTATGCTGTGCCATGGCAAGTCAATTATGTTGTGCCAGTGCGAGTTTATCGCGCTTTTTCTAAAGGTTTCTTCGAAAAATGGCACAAACCGGCACACTCGGTTGTCGGCAGAAGAATCGTAACATAAGATTATTACTCGTTTTCCGTGTTAACCACCCGGCCTATCGATCATGGCATGCCTGTTGCTGTGTTGATGCTTGTATACTGATGAGGGAGAAACGAGATGAAAGGCGGGGCATGAAGTATTTACTTTTGACGGTGCTCGCGACCGCGCTGATTCTCGGCGGGTGTTCGGACGTCTCGTCCATCGGAGACGGTGGGACCGACACAGATACCGACACAGATACCGACACCGACACCGACACGGATACGGATACCGGTCCGGTCGAGTGTAATCTGGGAGAGTACAGCGGCTCTTTTACAATCAGCGAACAATCAGATGTTACAGCCCTTGCGGGATACACGTCGATCTCGGGATACTTTGAAATAAAGTGCCCTTCGTGCACCGACTTGAGCGAGTTGGTTTGCCTCACATCGGTGGGCTGGGAATTCATCATCTCCGGGAACGCCGCCCTCACCAACCTGGCCGGCCTGAGCGCCCTCACCTCGGTGGGTGATGCCTTATACATTTCCTACAACGACGCCATTACAAACCTGAATGGTCTGGGCAGCCTCACCTCGGTGGGCGACGACGGTGGCGACTATGGCTTGGCTATTTGGGACAACGCCAACCTTACCAGTCTTGACGGGCTGAATACCCTCACCTCGTGCGGGAGCTTGTCCATTGTGCAGAATGTCGCCCTTACCAACCTGGACGGTCTGAGCGGGATCACCGGTTTAGTGGGCGGGAGCTTGTGGATCAGCAACAACGCCGCCCTGACCAACCTGAATGGCCTGAGCGGCATTACCTCGTTGGGCGGGAACTTGTGGATCATCGACAACGGCACCCTGACCAGTTTGACCGGCCTAGGTGCCATCACCTCGGTGGGCGGGGGCTTGATGGGCGGGTACTTGCGTATTGAAAACAACGCCGTCCTGACAGACTTGGGCGGCCTGAGCGCCCTCACCACGGTGAGTGGGCAATTGAAGATACAACAGAACGACGTCCTCATCAGCCTGACCGGTCTGAGCTCCCTTACCTCGATTGGCGGGCACCTGGAGATCTCCAGCAACGACGCCCTCACCAACCTGAATGGCCTTAGCGCCCTCACCTCGGTGTTCGATAACTTGCACATTTACAACAATTACATCCTGCCCGACTGCGAGGCGTGCGATCTGCTGGGTCAGCTTACGAGTGGACCTGCTTCGATAGATGTTCACACTAACCTCGACGACTCGTGCACACCGGTTCCGGCGAGCTGTCCTTAGATTGTTGTAGCGCGGAGTCGGTCGCCCGATGTATAGGAGCCCCCATGGGTTATCCGGCCTACATAGGCGCTCGCTATATTCGCTCCCGGAAAAAGCGGTCGATCTCGGCCATCACAGGAATCGCGATCACGGGGGTGGCCCTCGGCGTGACGGCGCTTTCAGTTGTGATCTCCATATCGACCGGTTTCGAGAAGGAGTTCGTCAACAAGGTGCTCGGGGTCAACGCGCATGTGCTGGTCATGAAGTACGGTATCAACTTCACTGAATACCGTGACGTCATGAAAACCGTGCACGAACTGCCCGAGGTCAAGGGCGCGGCGCCTTTTGTGATTCAGGAGATGATGATCTCAAAGGACGAGCACACAGCCGGGGTTCTCCTCAAGGGCGTCGATCCGGACCTCATCGGCACGGTGCTCGACCTGCCACGCCACATTATCAAGGGCGGCATAGACGGTCTCCGGGTTCCCGGCACACTTCCGCCTAAACGACCGGTCATGAAGCGGGATCTCACCATGGCCCAGAAGGTGGATCGCGCCCTGGACTCGCCGGATGGCGGCGCGGACACGGAGCCCGAGGGCGACGGGGACGAGGTTATTCCGGACGATCGGCTTCCAGGCATAATCCTCGGCCGAACCCTGGCCGAAAATCTGGACGCCGACGTGGGCGACACGGTCCAGGTGACCACCCCTCTTATCGGCCTCGACATGCTCGGCTGGTCCCCTTCGAACGCCACCCCCACAACCATGAGATTCAAGGTGATCGGCGTTTTCTACGCGGGCTTCCTGGAATACGACACCAAGCTGGTGTACGTGGACCTCTTCGAATCCCAGCGCTTCTTCGATCAGGGAGACTCGGTCACCGGCGTGGAGATCACCGTCCACGATATCGGGACCGCAAAGGACGTCTCGCGCAGGGCCAGGAAGATGCTGGGCGGCGGGCCCTACCACACGGTGGACTGGGAGCACCTCAACGAGCCCCTGTTCACAGCCTTGAAGACCCAGAAAGTGGTGCTGACCGTGGTGCTGTCGGTCATCGTTGGCGTGGCCGCGTTCAACATTATCGCCACCCTGGTGATGATGGTGTTCGATAAACGCCGGGAGATCGCCATCCTCAAATCGATGGGAGCGTCCCACGGAGGGATCCTGCGTATCTTCATGTACGCGGGCATCGTGGTGGGAACGGTCGGCATCGCTATCGGGCTGGCCGTCGGTTATGGAATTTGCTTTGCCCTGGACAGGATCGGATGGCCACTGGATCCCGAGGTCTATCTGATAGATCACCTCCCGATCACTATCCACTGGCTCAATTTCGTGGTCACTGCGGGAGTGGCGTTCCTGATCTGTATCCTGGCCACAATATTGCCCAGCCTGAGCGCCTCGCGGCTTCGTCCGGTGGACGGTCTCCACCGGGGCTGATCGAATACATCGGATGCCCCGGGGAATACATTGACGTTTACTTGCGTCCATACTCATGAGATTTCGGCGGATCGGTTTACTTTTTTTTGTACTCAGCCGGGCTCTTTGGTTAGGATTTGTTCGATGCGGCATTCTCTACTACTCGCGATCGCGCTCTGTTTCAGCCTGATCTGGAGCACCGGGGCCAATGCGGGGAAAAATCGAACATATATCATCAAGAAGGGCGACACGCCCGGCGCGGTGGCGAAGCGGTTCCACGTTCCGCTCGATGAGTTCCTGCGCTACAACAATCTCTCAAAGAACAGCTCGTTTCGGATCGGTGAAAAACTCCAGATCCCCAACAAGGGTGAGGTCACCGGCTCAAAGTATGTCGTGAGACCCGGAGATTCTGTGGCCAAGGTGGCCGATTTCCACGGAGTCTCCCAGGACGATCTGCGCGCCGCCAACGGAATGGGGAAAAAAGCCAGGCTCAGGGTGGGCAAGAAGATCGTCATACCCATGGTTCTGCGCGGAGGCGCCTCCCGCAGTCACGTGATTCGCAAGGGCGACACCCTCGCTTCACTCGCAAAGAAATATGGGATCAAGATCAAGCACCTGACCGCGGCCAACAAGATCAAGAAGAAGCAGAGGCTCAAGCTGGGGCGCACACTCATCATCCCCGACGAGGAAGACGCGCCGGGCGCCTATCGCCCCAGGAAATCGTCCAAGCTGGTCAAGTCGGGCACCAAGATCCCTGGAGGAGTGCGGCACACCGTGCAGCCGGGCCAGTCCCTCTGGATGATCGCCAGGGCGTACAACGTGAAGGGCGTGAGGATAGCCAGGCGCAACGACATGTCCACCGACACCCCCCTGAGCATCGGAAAGAAGCTGATCATCCCCGGCGCGAAAGAAGTGGTGCCCGTCCGGGTAAAGGGCTTCACCATCCAGCCCGTACGCTTCGTCAGGGTCTGGAACAACGAGACGATAACCGTTCGACTCATGACCAGGTCGGGCAAGATCAACAAGAACTCCCGCAGGAGGCTCTCCAAGCTCTCCGGCCCGAGAAGATCGCGCAGAAACAAGCTCCTGCACCCGCGCATCATCCACATGATCCAGCGCGTGGCCGAACGATGGCCCGGCAAGACCATCGAAATCGTGTCGGGGTACCGACCGGGCCAGAAGGGCACGGAGTCGCAACACAGCAACGCGAGAGCATTGGATTTCCGCGTTCTGGGCATCACCAACAAGGAGCTGTACGACTTCTGCACCGAGCTTCCCAAATCGGGATGCGGATACTATCCCAATTCGGTGTTCATCCACATGGACGCCCGCAAGAAATCGGCAACCTGGACAGACGTCTCTTCTCCGGGAGAGCCCGCAAGGTACATCAAGAAAGGCGCAAAGAAGCCCGCCCCGACCCATACCCCTGCCCCGACCGAATAGCGCTTCGTCGAATATAGAAAATCGGGCTATTGAGTCGTCCCTGAAAAATCCGGGTTTTTACGCGATCTTCCCACTCAAATGATATCCGTCGGCCCGCCGCCGGAAGCCGCCGTTCCGTCACTCTTTTCGCCGCTCCTATTACCTCTCGGACAACGTTGGTCTGTCAGGCACGGTATGTGCTTTGCGCCCATACATGAATGGATCGTTCATCCGCCAAAGCACCCGTCCAAAACAAAGTGCGACGGCGGACATTCCAACACCGGAGTACAAACCCAGAAAGCCGGACGAAACGGTGTTGCATCGGATTGTTCGGGATCATCTGGAGGATTTCCTACAAGAGGCAAGGGAGCGGTCTCGCGACGGCGAAGGCATGCCCGACTTCATAGTGCAGGAACTAAACAAGTTTCTGACCTGCGGGTCTCTGGCCGGTGGTTTCGCAAGGTTCAAATGCCAGGATTGTGGGCACGAGAGGCTTCTTGCGTTCTCATGCAAGCGACGTGGAATCTGTCCGAGCTGCGCAGGCAGGCGAATGGCCGAAAAGGCCGCACACCTGGTGGACTCCGTATTCCCTGTAGTTCCGGTAAGGCAATGGGTGCTCTCCCTTCCGTTCGATCTTCGTTACATGATGGCGTGGGACCACCGGCTTACCAGGCGAGTTCTTCGCGCATTTTCGCGTGAGATTGAGAAATACTATCGAAAGAAAGCGAAGAAGCGGGGAGTGAAACGAGGCCAAGGAGGCGCAGTAACGGTGATCCAGCGCGCCGGTGGAGCGTTGAACCTGAACGTTCATTTTCATACGGCGTCCATCGACGGGGTTTTTGAACAGACAAGCGACGGCGATCTCAAATTTTACCGCGTTTTCGCGCCCACGACCGATGAGGTGAAGGAACTGGTCAAGAGGGTAAGAAAGCGTGTTTTGAAGATCCTCGGTCGCAATAAGATCTCGCTGAGAGATGCCAATGTTATCTTCGAAGACTCTTTCTCGGAGGAGCACCCTGCGCTCGCGGCGGCGGCGTCCGCGTCGATCCATCAACTGGTGGCATTTGGAGACAGGGCGGGCCGGAATGTTCTTCGGATGGGAGTGGAGCTTGACCCGGAGGAGAAGCCGGTAAAGTTCAAGCGAAAGCGTCACGCGAGAATTGGCGGCTTCGATCTTCATGCGGGGGCGCCGGTTCCGGCAAAAGACCGGGAGCGGCTGGAGAGACTTCTTCGTTACCTGCTGCGGCCACCTATCGCCCAGGGCAGGTTGAAAGAACTCCCCGACGGCAGGATCGCACTGATGATGAAATCTCGTTGGGACGACGGGACAACCCATATCGTATTTCAACCCAAAGAACTGATCGAGAAGCTCGTGGCGATCATTCCACACCCGCAGACGAACCAGCTCATCTATCACGGCGTCCTTGCGCCGCACTCACGTCTCAGAAGACAGGTTGTTGCTTACGGTCGACCGGCGGCGGTGCTGGAAGACGATTTGCCCAAGGAAGAGGCCGAGACATTCGACGAGGATGAGACAAGGCACATGGCGTGGGCCGATCTGATGCGGCGGTGCTTTGGGCTGGATGTTCTCGAGTGTCCGAAGTGCTTTGGACGAATGAAGCTGATCGCGCTGATCGAGGATCCCGCAGTCATCAAGAAGATCCTCGAGCACCTGAACCTGCCCAGTGAAGTGCCAAAGGCCCGTGCGGCAAGACCACCGCCAGAGCAGGTGGACCGTGAACTCTGGGACGCCGTTGATCCT
>JAUXHN010000142.1 GCA_030621515.1 Deltaproteobacteria bacterium
AAGAATTGCGGTGGTTGCGACTGGTTGCACATAGACTATCCTGCCCAACTCATTTATAAGGACCAAGTTCTGAACGAGTTGTTTCGCAAAATCACCGTTCCGATTACAGAGCCAATTAACCCCGCGCCCAGACCTCAACACTACCGCAATAAAATCTTCTATCCGGTAGGACTTGCCGGAAAACGGATCAAAATCGGAATGTTTGAGCGCAAGAGCCATAAGGTGATTCCCCAATCTACTTGCAGCCTGCACCCAAAGCGCTTTGACGGAATAATTGAGACGATAAAGGGTTATCTGCAGGTAGCAAAAGTAGCTGTGTATGATGAAAAGTCGGGAAGGGGCAACATCCGCCATGTCGGGCTCAGGTTTGCAAAGAGCAGTGGTGATTACCTGGTGATGCTGGTAACAAAAAATCGCAAGATGCCGTTTACCAATCAGCTCATCAGAGCCCTGAATGAAAAGCATCCGGGGTTGAAGGGCGTAATTCAAAATATCAATCCAGATATGACCAACGTGATCCTGGGTAAAGATGAAAAACTTCTTTTCGGTGATGACTTCATCTGGGATGAGATGTGCGGCTGTAAGTTCAAATTGAATTACCGCTCATTTTTTCAGGTAAATAAAGATGTTGCTGAGGAAATGTACAATTTTGCCGGTGAGCATATTGAAACCGGCTGCAGACTCCTGGACGCCTATTGCGGGGCAGGAACCATCGGTATCAGTTTGGCTGCCAAAACCAGTTTTTTATTGGGCCTGGAAAGCAACGATGCGGCTGTGACCAACGCCCGGGAAAACGCACTTGCCAATGGGGTTGCTGACAGCATTTTTGAGTGCACAGACATTGAACAAAATCTTTCTGCTTATTGTAAGAAACATCAGATAGATACGATCATCTTCGATCCACCCCGCAAGGGGCTGAACAGGCCGGTCATCGAAGCGATTCCAGCAGAGGTCAAGAAGATCGTTTACATCAGTTGTGATCCTGCAACTCAGGTTCGCGATGCCGGTTATCTTCTGGATTCAGAATTCAAAACTGTCAAACGCAAGGGTTTTGATATGTTTCCCCAGACTTATCACATAGAAAATGTTCTGATCCTGGAGCGAACTTAAGAAATCAAGAAAAATTATTGATAAAGTTATATAATGCGTAAGCATCGTAGAAAAAGGGAAGGTCCCATGAATATTCTAAAAGGAATCTGGATTTTACTGGCGTCGATAATGCTGTCACTCGGTGTCTTCGGCTGCGCAGCTACCAACGATAACAACGCCGGCTCCGACTCCGATACGGACGTCGACTCCGACACGGACACTGACTCCGACACGGACACTGACTCCGACACGGACACTGACACAACCGGCGACGGCGGTGATACGGTCTGTGACGAGCAGGATTTCATTATTGATGAGTCACCTGTTCGGCTCGTATGGCTACTGGACAACTCCGGGTCCATGGCCGGAACAAATATCGCCGCCGCCAAAACGGCGGTCAACAACATCCTCTCCATCTGGGGTGGCTCGCAGATTCAGTTCGGCTTCGACTACTACCCGGTCGGCTCCGCAGTAAACACCACCATTCCTATCGCTCCTGCGCCAGGTACCGAAGCCGCCATCACCGCCCAGGTGAACAGTCTCATGGGCACCGGCGGAACTCCAACTTTCGAAGCGATGAGCAACTACCTCACCTTCGGCTACGCGGCCGGTTTCCCGGAGGCGGGCATCGACTGCTACTTGGTGCTGGTTACTGATGGAATGCCTAACAATGGGACACCGGCTGACTACACCAACCTCACTACTTCGATACTGGCCAATGCCGTCAAGACCATTGCCATCGGATTCAACTACACCAGCGCAACTCTGGACGCGGTTGCCAACTCCGGTGGAATGACAGCCCCTTACAATGTGCCGATCAACGCCACGGATTCAACCACCTTGCAAAACGCGTTCAACGATATTGCAAACACGGTCATCACCTGCATCTTCGATGTCCAGAGCCCGGACGCGACTGCGGATCCCGACAACGTGAACTTCTACTTCGACGGCGTGGTGGTCCCCATGAACGACGGCTGCGGCGGCTCCGGCGAAGGCTGGCAGTGGGTCGACGCGGCGCACACGCAGGTGGAGTTCTGCCCGGTATCCTGCGATGAACTCCAGGACGGGGATCCGCCGGATATTTCGGCCGCGTGGGGCTGCCCGACCGTCCTCGAGTAGCGCATTTCGACAATAAGTGACCAGGCTCAAGTTATTCGAAGAAGTTCTTCATTTTTTCGAAAAATGATGGTTGCCTGGACTGAACCTCATCGCCGAGTTCCACGCCGAGTTCCTCGATGAGCGTCCTTTGCCGATCGGTGAGCTTTCTCGGAACGGCCACCTCCACGTGAACGTGCTGGTCGCCGCGTCTGCTGCTCCTCAACGCCGGCAACCCCTTGCCCTTCAGCCGATATACCCGTCCGTTCTCCGTGCCGGGATTGATTTTCATGGTGACCGGCCCGTCGATGGTGGGCACCTCGATCTGCGCCCCCAGGACCGCCTGGGGATAACTGATGTGAATGGCGCCGTGCAGGTCGTATCCCTGCCTGCGAAACACGGGGTGCTCGGCCACCCTTATTACCACGTGGAGATCTCCGTTCGGGGCTCCTCCCCGGCCGTGCTCGCCGCCTCTTTCGATAATCTTGACAGCGCCGTCGTCCGCTCCGGCGGGGATGTGAACCTCGTACTCCTCTTCACCTTTCATCATTCCCCGCCCATCGCATTCGGCGCACGGCTCGGATATTGTCTCCCCCGTTCCGCCGCACGCCAGGCAGGTCGTGGCCATGGTGAAGATCCCCTGTCGGAGCTGTACCTGGCCCCTACCCTGGCACTGGCCGCACGTCTGGGGCGTCACGCCCTTTGCCGCTCCGCTGCCGCCGCACTCATCGCACCTGACCAGCTTTGGAATGGTGATCTTGACATCGGCGCCGGTGAATATCTGCTCCAGCGAGAGGGAGAGATCATATTGCAAATCCCTCCCGGGGGTTCCCCTGCGACGCTGCCGTCGCGGCTGTCCGCCGAAGACCGACCCGAATATCGACTCAAAGAAGTCGGTCATGCTGCCCACGTTCACCGCCGCGCCCCCGAACCCGGCCATGTCTGGCGCGTTGTGGCCGAAACGATCGTACCTTGCGCGCTGTTGTGGATCGGAAAGCACCTGGTATGCCTCGGTGAGATCCTTGAACTTATCGGCCGCGCTATTATCGTCGGGGTTCTGGTCAGGATGGTACTTCATGGCCAGGCGCCGATACGATTTCTTGAGCACATCCGAATCGGCGTCCCGAGGCACGTCCAGGACCTCGTAGTAGTCTCTTTTTGACTGCATCTGGTCAGGCTTCTATGGGGCCGCTGCCGCCGTCCTCCCCGGGGTCGTCTCCATCGGAGGGGACGGTTTCCTCAAACCCGTCGCTGTCTGCCTCGACGCCGGCGTACATGGCCTCGGCGATGCGGAACGCGGATGTTTCCAGCTGCGACCTGAACTCTCGAATGAGGTCCACGTCATCTTCTTTCATGGCTCCCTTGAGCGCGGCGATGTCCGCCTGGATGAGATCCAAGTCCTCAACGGTAACGACTCCACCATACTCCTCGACGGCACGCTCGGAGGTGTAGATGAGAGACTCGGCCTCGATCCGCGCCTCCGCGAGCTCCTTGCGCAACTCGTCGTCCAGCCTCAGGGACTCCGCCTCCCCGACTATTCTTTCGATGTCTGCTTCCTTGAGCCCGGTCGCCGCCGTCACGCGAATGGTCTGTTCCTTCCCGGTGCCCAGATCCCGCGCAGACACGGACACGATGCCGTTGGCGTCAATATCGAAAGTCACCTGGATCTGAGGAACTCCCCTGGGCGCAGGCGGGATACCCGTGAGCTCGAATTTTGCGAGGGTCTTGTTGTTGGCGGCCATCTGCCGCTCGCCCTGGAGCACGTGAATCGGCACAAAATTCTGGCTGTCCATGCTGGTGGTGAAGACCTGTCGCTTTCGCGTAGGGATGGTAGTGTTTCGCTCGATCAGCCTGGTGAAAACCCCACCGCCGGTCTCGACTCCCAGGCTCAGGGGCGTCACGTCCAGCAGCAACACCTCATCGATCTCACCCGAAAGGATAGCCCCCTGGATCGCCGCCCCCACAGCTACCACCTCGTCCGGATTGACTCCGCGAAGGGGTTTCTTTCCAAAAAATTCCTCAACCGTCCTTTGCACCAGCGGCATGCGCGTCATTCCGCCCACGAGTAAGATCTCGTCGATATCGCCCACGCCGATCCCGGCGTCATCGAGAGCTTGTTTGCAAGGTTTGAACGAGTTATCCACCAGATCCTGGACGAGATCCTCGTACTCATTGCGCTCGATTGTAGCCACCAGGTGCTTGGGCCCCGAAGAATCGGAGGCTATGAACGGGAGGTTTATCTCCGTCGAGATGGACGAAGACAGCTCGTGCTTGGCCCGTTCCGAGGCTTCTTTCAGACGTTGGAGCGCCATCTTGTCGCCGCGCAGATCTATACCGTGCTCACTCTTGAAACCATTCGCCAGGTGTTCCACGAGGCGCTGGTCGAAATCCTCTCCGCCGAGGAACGTGTCGCCGCTGGTGGACCTGACCGAGAACACCCCGTCTTCGATATCGAGAATGGAGATATCAAATGTGCCCCCACCGAAGTCGTACACGGCTATCCGCTGGTTCCCCGCGTGTTTATTGTCCAGTCCGTAGGCGAGAGCTGCCGCAGTGGGCTCGTTGATTATCCGTTCCACATCGAGGCCGGCGATCTTGCCCGCGTCCGATGTGGCCTGCCTCTGGGCGTCGTTGAAATAGGCGGGGACGGTCACCACCGCCCGGTTCACGGTTTCACCGAGGTATGTCTCGGCCACCTGACGCATTTCCGTGAGGATGATCGCCGAGAGCTCCGGTGGGCTGATTTTCTTACCGCGAACTGAAATCCACGCGTCGCCGTTATCTGCCTCGACAATCCTATACGGGCACATGGCGCGCTGACGTTCGGCTTCCTCGGATTCGTACCTGCGACCCATCAGGCGCTTCATGGAGTAGATGGTATTTTCCGGGTTGGTCGCCGCCTGCCTCTTTCCCACCTGGCCCACGAGTCGCTCGTTGGAATCTGAAAACCCAATGTACGAAGGGGTGGTGCGGCTCCCTTCGGAGTTGGGGATAACCACCGGATCCTTTCCATCTATCACGGCAACGCACGAGTTGGTCGTCCCGAGATCGATGCCGATGATTCGCTCGTCAGCCATTGGATTCCTCCGTGTGGCTCTCCTCAGTCTCGGTCGGTTCTTCGGGCTTGCCGGACGAAACTATTACCATGGAGGCCCGCAAGAGGCGATCGCCGAGCATATAGCCAGCCCTCATCTCTTCGATGATCTCGCCGGAATCGTGATCCTCGGAGGGAATCTGCGCCACGGCCTCGTGAAAGACCGGATCGAAGACCTTGCCCACCGACTCGATGAGTTTGAGCCCGAATTGCTCCATGGAAACCAGGAACTGTTTGCGAACCATGCTCACGCCGTCGAGAACCGCCCTGGCCGGTCCATCGTCGTCACCAGCGGACTTGAGCGCCAGATCCAGGGCGTCGATGGTCGGCAACATTGAGTTCAGCACGTCGATGCGCCCGCGGGTGATCGCGTTAGAAACATCCCGTATGCACCGCTTGCGAACGTTTTCCAATTCGGCGGCCGTACGAAGAAGACGTTCGCGCTCATCCTCGAGCTTCCCTTCGAGATCGAGGATAATCTCGTCAGGATCGCTGACAATCTCATCGTTTTCGCTGTCGTCGTCATCGACGATCTTTGTGTCTTCTTCTTCCATATGCTGCAACTTCTTCGTTTCGCCAGGAAACCTTTTCTCTATATAGGCTGTGTACTACCCCATATTGTGTCGTCTCACGTAGGGCGTACTTTACAACGTGTTCGCCAAGGAGAAAAGGGTGCAAACGATTGTTTATAATGTTTATTTGCAACTGGGCCTGGAATAAGTCGTATTGACGGCTGTTTTTCTTTGCGAGAAAGGGAAAAAGCATGGCTCGTTCGGGTAAAAGAGAAAAAGAAGAACAGCAGCGGTTCGAATCCGCCTGCGTGGAGCACCTCGACGCCCTTTACGCGACCGCTCTTCGCATGACCCGGAACACGTCAAACGCCGAAGAGCTGGTGCAGGACACTTACGTCCGGGTGTTCAGGTTCGCGGACAGTTTTGAGTGGGGGACCAACCTGAAAGCGTGGCTTTTCAGAATTCTGACAAACACCTTCATCAACAACTATCGCCACAAGGTCCACGAACGCCGCTATCTGGAGCGCGTCGCTACCGAGCCCATATACGATCAGGTACTCGATAGTGAGGCGCGGAAGTTCGCTTCGGATCCCGAGGCCCACGTTTTCTCTTCTTTTTTCAAAAAAGAACTGGACCGTGCGCTGGACGAACTGCCCGACGATTATCGCACGGTCGTGGTGCTGTCCGATCTCCAGGGATTTTCCTACAAGGAGATCTCCCAGATGATGGAGTGCCCCATGGGCACGGTGATGTCCCGACTCCACCGGGGTCGCAGGATCCTGCAGCGGGAGCTCATCGATCACGCGGTGGCCGCCGGGATCGTTTCGGTCAGCGAAGTGGAGCAGAAAAAAAGCGGTCGCGAGCCGACGGATCTGAAAGAGTTTCGCCGCAGCCGGGAGAATGGATCATGAATTGTGCGCAGATCGTGAAATACCTCGACGCTTACGTTGACGGCGAGCTGGAGGCGGGGCGGATGATAGAGGTTGAGGCTCACCTGGATCATTGCGAGACATGCGGAGCGCTGACTGTGCTTCGGCGAAGGATGAAGAGCGAGATCGCGGCGCTGGACGACGGGATCGTCGCTCCGGATCACCTGAGGCGTCGCGTCGAGGGCCTGCCGAGGACCGGAACCAGGCGCCTCAAAGTGGCGATCTTCGCGGCAGTGCCGATAGCGGCGGCGGCCGCGTTGCTGCTGGTCTTCACCGTCGGGCCCTGGTCGACCAGCGAGGCCGGAGGGGAGCCCATGGCTGCGGTGGTGGACGACCTGGTCCAGCGGCACGCAAGGGAGCTCCCCATGGAGTTCAAGGGACCGGATCCATCCCTCGCCGCGTCCTGGTTTCGAGGCAAGGTCGATTTCCCGGTTCACGCGCCACGGTTGAAGCTCTCCAACGCCAGCTTCCAGGGCGCCCGGCTCTCCAGCGTACAGGCACATCAGGCCGCCCACATGGTCTACACCGTCGACGGTCACCGGGTGACCCTCATGATCTTCCCCGTCGATAATCTTGTCGTGCGGGGAGGAAACGAGGTCCGGGTGGATGGAAAGAACGTGGTGCTGGGACATCGAAATGGTTACAACGTGGCCGTCATGATCGACAGGGACATGGCCTACGCCCTCTCCTCGGATCTCTCCCCCGAGCGGCTGATCAGCCTGTTCACCGAACTGAGCATATAATTCCAAAGAAGATTCCGGGACCCTCCCCCTGTTGACATGTAATCATGATGTGATTACACTTATTGGCAAGGGGTAGTTAATGATAAGAACTCAAATACAACTCGAACCTTCACAGGTCACCCGACTGAAGCGATTGTCTGCGCGGGAGGGTATCTCCATGGCCGAAGCCATACGTCGCTGCATCGATTTTCAGTTGGCGGACGACACCAACACGGAAACCTGCTGGGCCTCGGCATCCGAACTGGTCGGCGCATTCAAGGACAGGCGCGGCGCGCGGGATCTTTCCAGAAAACACGATGACTATCTCGAGGATGCCTTCGAATGAGCCGGGTCTATGTCGATACCTCTGCTTTCGTCGCCCTTCTGATCGACTCCGATGAATCTCACGAAACGGCCGGATCAGTTTTCGACGGGTTTCGGCAGCTTGATGTCAAGCTCGTTACCAGTTCGTATGTGCTCGTGGAGTGCTACGCTCTACTCGGCAAGCGTGTCGGCACGGCGGCGGTCAAGGGCTTCAGAGAGAAAATGCAACCACTCCTCGACGTTATCTGGATCGATGAAGAGTTGCACGAGCTGGGGCTGGACCTTCTGGAAGCAAAGAAACGAAGGAAGCTGTCCCTCGTTGACGCGGTGTCTTTCGTCACCATGCGCAAGCACTCCATCTCCGCAGCCTTCACTTTTGACAGACACTTCGCCCAGGAAGGGTTCGCTGTAAACACCGTTTAATGCGGTTGCCTATTACAACAAAAAAAAAGCCGCCGGAGAACTCATCTCCGACGGCCTATCGGTGACCCCGACGGGAATCGAACCCGTGTCGCCGGCGTGAAAGGCCGGTGTCCTAGACCGCTAGACGACGGGGCCACATATCCTTCGTCCCCAAAAGGCGCATGCCAGGAAGCACCTACCTATCGGGACAGTGAGCCGTGAAGGAGTCGAACCTTCGACCTACGGATTAAAAGTCCGTTGCTCTACCAAACTGAGCTAACGGCCCGTTCTCGAGTTGTCAAAACCGACGGCTCGGAGAAATCCAAAGACCCTCGGCGCGCCGGGGTTTACCAAGTGAACTCGTTTTCATCAAGCTTAAAAGCGGCCACCATCATCCTTCGGGCCGGGTTGTCAACACGCCGGATATGAAAGTAGAATGTCCGGCAAATGGACGCCATGAAAAAACGGATGTTCAAGGCGCTCGGAACGGTGGTTTTTGCCTGCGTCGTCGGCACCGTCGGTTTCTACTTGTTGGACCACGGTCAGCACACGGTACCCGAGTGCTTTTTTATGACGGTGATAACCCTGGCCACGGTGGGGTACAGGGAAGTGATCCCTCTCGACGTGTACGGTCAGCTCTTCGCGTCGATATTAATCATCTTCGGCATGGGCACCCTGATCTACTTCGGGTCTACCCTCATCGCTTTCTGGGTGGAACTGGATCTCCGACATGCGAGGCGGAGGAAAAAGATGCAAAAAAGAATAGACCACATGAAGGACCACATCATCGTCTGCGGCACGGGGACCACCGGAGGGCGTGTGGTAGATGAAATGATCGACACCAAGACGCCCTTCGTCATGGTGGACATGGACGAGGAGAAACTCCTGTCCCTGTGCGAGAAGGCCGAGAAAAAGGCTCCCGATCTATGTTTCGTCCACGGGGACGCCACCGAGGACAAGGTGCTGGAGGCTGCCGGCATAGATCGCGCTTCGGGGCTGGTGGCGGCTCTGCGGAACGACAAGGACAACCTGTACCTGATTCTGTCCGCCAGACAGATCAATCCGGATCTGCGCATAGTCGCGCGCGCAACGGAGGAGGACGCCCCGGCGAAGATGCTGCGGGCGGGCGCAAACAAGGTGATCGCTCCAAATATCCTGGGTGGGATGAGGATAGCTTCGGAAATCATACGTCCGGACGTTGTCGAGTTTCTGGATATCATGTTGCGTGACAAGAAGCAGAACACCCGCATCGAGCAGGTTGCGTTGCCCCCCGGCTCCCCGCTGGCCGGCAAGAAACTCTCGGACACCAACATCCGCAAGGCCACGGATGTTCTGGTCATCGCTTTGCGAACCGACGATGAGTTCATTTACAACCCGGGGCCGGACACGATCATCACCGAGGGCGCTGTGCTCGTGGTGCTCGGCTCCGTGGAGTCGGTGGTAAAACTGCGCGATTCCCTCAAAGGACAAGAGGGTGTGCCCCACCTCATTGACCATGCTCCCGTCCCCGTCACCACCGATACGAACAAGTGAATTTACCCTTGTTTAGAGATGGCAAGCGGAATAATCTTCGTGCACGAAAAAGGTGTCGACTGCAGAAGGATCACGCATGACAACTCAACCTCGACGCACTCCACTTTACGATGAACTCAAGAAACTCGGCGGCCGGATGGTCCCCTTCGCGGGATACGAGATGGCCGTTCAATTCGAGGGCATCAAGGCCGAGCACAACTCCGTCCGGACCAGGGCAGGGCTCTTTGACGTCAGCCATATGTGCGAGTTCTGGCTCGACGGCCCAGGCGCGCTCGAGTACGCCCACTGGCTGGTCACCAACGACGTCAAGGGGCTCGAGGACGGACAGATATGCTACACCCCCATGTGCATGCCGAACGGCGGTATCGTGGACGACCTTCTCGTCTATCGCTACGGCACGAACAGGATCCTGCTCGTGGTCAACGCGGCCTGTCACGACAAGGATCTCGAGCATGTACAAAAAAATGTCCGGGGTGACGTCAAGGTAACCGACAGGAGCTACGAGACGGGCCAGATCGCGCTCCAGGGGCCCGCCTCGGTGGAGATCCTGGCCTCGATAACCGGGGGCGCCCATCGGGATCTGGGATTCTTCCGATTCGTGGACAGCGAGGTCGCCGGCAGGCCGTGTCTCATTTCCCGCACGGGATATACCGCAGAGGACGGTTATGAAATTTACTGCGACAACGAACACCTGGTCGCTGTTTTCAAGGCGTTGATGGAAGCGGGTGAACCGCACGGTCTCAAGCCCATCGGGCTCGGCGCCCGGGATACCCTGCGTCTCGAGGGCAAGCTCGCGCTCTACGGCAACGACATCGACCTGAACACCACTCCGCTGGAGGCCTCCCTGGGATGGACGGTCAAGTGGGACGTTGGTGATTTCAACGGGCGCGATGCGCTAGTAGCGCAAAAAGAAAAGGGGCTCAAGCGTCGCCTCGTTGGCTTTCAGATGGTGGGAAAGGGAATAGGGCGACACGAATACCCCATCGTTCCGGCTGGCTCGGACGCCGGCGCGGAACCTGTCGGAGTAGTCACCTCCGGGGGGCCGTCACCCACCCTGGGAGTCAGCATCGGACTCGCATACCTTCCCAAAAAGGGATACAAGGTGGGCGCCCCCATCGGCGTGGTCATCAGGGGCAAGGTGGTCGAGGCCAAAATCGTGAAAACTCCCTTCTACAAAAGACCGCAATAGGCGGCCAATCACACGCGAGGGTCAAGATGAATATTCCGGAAAATTTGCGTTACACAAAAGACCACGAATGGGTCAAGGTCGATGGCGACGTGGCGACGGTGGGAGTTTCCGCGTTTGCCGTGGAGCAACTCGGCGATATCACCCTGGTGGAGATGCCCGAGGTCGGCGACGAGATCAAGGCCGGCGAGGCCATGGGAACCGTTGAATCGGTCAAGGCCGTCTCCGACATGTACGCGCCCATCTCCGGGACGGTCAAGACCGTCAACGAGGAGCTGGACGACGCACCTGAAAAGGTGAACGAGGATTGCTACGGAGCGGGCTGGATGCTCAGCATCCAGATCTCCGATCCAGCCGAGGTGGAGGCTCTGCTCGACAGCGCCGGCTACAAGGATCATGTGGCCAGCATCGACGACTGATATGCTCTTTCAATCAAGGAGACGATCGT
>JAUXHN010000039.1 GCA_030621515.1 Deltaproteobacteria bacterium
TAGGGAGCTCCATCGGCAGAGCTGATGTTGTTGAGATCCACGGGGTAGAATTCGCAACCGACCGACGTGAGGATCTGGGCCGCATCCGCGCAGGTCTCGGGGATCGCCGGCCCGGTGTACTCGGTGTCGGTGTCCACGTCGGAATCGGTATCCGTCGCGGCATCCCCCTCATCGCACGGTCTCGCGCTCTCCTGGCACCCGAAGATCGCGGCCAGCACGGCTATGACGAGCAGATGCACAACTAGACATCTCACAACGTTACCGATATGAAGGCCGTTGTAATCGTGAACGTTTTTCTTCATAGCGCTACCAACTGTTGCACGCTACCCTGGTTTCGCATTCTTGATCGCAGTGGTCGCCAAAACTAGTAGTACCGCCGTGGCAGTAATCGTCATTTCCCGTGCCGCCGTAGATCCAATCGTTTGAATCATTCCCGTAGAGATAGTTGCTACCAGCGGTTCCCCAAATATAGTCGGTCCTATCATCACCTTGACAATAGTCGTACTCCCCATCATCCACATCACCCATGTAGATATAATCTGACCCTGCCTGGCCCCTCACTACGTCCCCTCCCGCTCCTTGTAGGATGGTCATACCAACGTCGTCGGCCCAAATGTAGTCCGAGTTCACAGATCCCCAAATAATATCATCACCCGCGCCGCCAAGGGCGGATGGGTGGCCGTCAATGCAGCTAACATCATTATTTTCCAACTCAATAACATCATCTCCTTCCATGCCGAAGACGTATTCACCTTCTAGTGCATAATCGCTCCATTGGCTGCCCCAGATCCAGTCGCAATCATCCCTTCCGTACATTCTCAATTGTCCACCGAGATCATAGTCGAAATCATCGATAAAATCACCGAAATCGCAATCGCCTACAGGATCGCAGTCCTCACCATTTTCACACCTTCCGGTCTTAATGATGCCAATTTTATCATCATGGCTGCTACCATCCACCAGCAACTTCACGACACCGTCGAGGTCGCAAGAACCTATTCGGTTCCAATGGCCCCAGGAAAAGGTGCACATAATCACCTCTCCATCTTCGGAATATTTGTTCATCCCGACGACAACGTTCGTCCAGGCCCAACTCGGGACCTCGCAATGAATTTCATAGTTTCCCATGGCGTCATAGTGGTAGTGGCATTCGTCTTCACACGACGCCGTACGGGTGCCATCGGCCTCCCCAAAAAACTCCTCAATGTCCCACAACTCTTCGTCCACGGAAGTTGCTGGAAACATGTTTGCGTAGGGAGGTTCACGGTAAACCAGTTCGGGCATTTCATGCACCTCCACGCTGTCAACCGCCATAACAACCTGGCTCATCATCATGATCGCCGTGCCCATTACAAGTGCCTTCAGTAGTCTCATTTTACCCCTCCATTTGCCCGCGCGTCTTGCTTTTTCACGCGGGCGATTGTTGGCCGGTTAGTCCGGCCGTGTTGTTGTTGCTCTCCCAAAAGGAGCTATCCCTTGACCACCAACTTCCTCACGCCCGACGGTGCGCACCGTATCCGGACAGGGCGGTGAGGAGGCTGGCGAGTTGGGATCCACCTTGGCCGAACAGAAGGAGTTGTCGCTGTGTTCTGTTGTGGGGAAAGAGATCGGAAGAGAGGTGTAGGAAAGGCGCGCCGAGAGATGTCGCCTCGTTGTGCGTGTGTTTTATTGCTATATGTTGAAGTATGGGGGGGGGGGGATACGTGTCAAGTTGGGCATGATGGATATTCAAATCAGGTTATCGAGGTAACGTCAAGGGAATAAATAAGGAGCTTGCCGGCCGCGTACGCCCGTCGTCGCGCCGTCCGGGCCAGACCGCCGAGGTTGCCGAGAACGAAGGCGCCCCCGATCTGGCTCCCGCAGAGCCGGAAGAGGCGTCCGCAAGCCTCGCGGGAGGGATTTGTATCCGAAAAGACCCCCGGGCGAACCTCTATCGCGCCCGTGGGGATTCCCCGAACGTCTTCAAAAGCATCGCGTACCTGAAAGGCGCCTTAGCTTTCCGGATCAGCTACAGCCGGAGGTGGATCCGCAGTTGATGCAGCGGTGGCAGGCGCCCGATCGAACCATGATCGATCCGCAGTCGGGACAGAACGGGGCGTCCACCTCGGTATGGAAGCCGGGGGGCATAATCGAGTCCGCGAATCCCGCAGGTACCGGCGGAATGCTCGAGGTGGTCTGGATTGTGACCTTGGGGAAGTCGCTGCCGGAGATGTCCTCACCATCGGCATTCGCATCGCGGCAGAACCGAAGCTGGAGCCACCGAAACAGGTAATCCATGATGGATTTGGCGATTGGAATCTCGGGATTGCGAGTGATCCCGGACGGCTCGAACCTGGTGTGGCTGAACTTGTCGACCAGCACCTGCAAGGGCACGCCGTATTGCAACGCCAGAGAGATTGCCGTCGCGAACGAATCCATCAGCCCGGAGACAGCCGAACCCTCCTTGGCCATGCGTATGAAGATCTCGCCCACCGTGCCGTCGGTGTACATGCCCGCGGTGATGTAGCCCTCGTGTCCGGAGATGTCGAACTTGTGCGTTATGCTCCGGCGCTCGTCCGGCAGACGATGGCGGGCCATCTCCGGCGAGAACGCCCTCGCCGCTTGCACTTCTCGCGCCTTCTCACTGGTGGACAGAGGCTGCGTGCGCTTGGAGCCGTCGCGGTAAACGGCCACGGCCTTGAGACCGAGCTTCCAGGACTCCATGTAAATATCGAAAATCTCATCCGAGGTTGCCTCGTGGGGCATGTTGACGGTCTTGGAGATGGCGCCGGATATGAAGGGCTGTACAGCTGACATCATCCGGACGTGACCGAGCGGCATGATGCTCCTTACACCTTTTTCGGGCTTGAACGCGCAGTCGAAAATGGGAAGGTGATCGGGCAGTAGATTCGGCGCGCCCTCTATCGTTCCGGTGTTCACCACGTGCTCGTTGATTTCCTGAACTTCCCGTTCGGAGTAACCCAGCCTGGTGAGCGCCTTGCCGATCGACTGGTTGATGATCTTGAGAGTGCCTCCTCCTACCAGTCGCTTGTATTTGACCAGCGCGATGTCCGGTTCTATGCCGGTCGTGTCGCAATCCATCATGAACGCGATGGTACCCGTGGGCGCCAGGACAGTGGTCTGAGCGTTGCGATAGCCGTACTTGTCCCCGAGAGTGGCGGCCTCCTCCCAGACCGTCTGCGCGGCATTGAATACAGCCGGCGAGGCAAGGTCGGGATCGATGTCGTCGACCGCGTCGCGGTGCGCCGAGATGACCTCTTTCATCACCTCGGCGTTATTGTCGTACCCCTCGAAGGAACCCAGGCCGGCGGCAATACGCGCCGACTGGACGTACGCCTCACCGGTCATGAGCGCGGTGATGCCGGTGGCGTAGGCTCTGCCGGCGTCGCTGTCGTACGGAAGGCCGCGGTGCATGAGCACCGCGCCGATGTTTGCGTATCCCAACCCAAGGGGTCGGTATTCGTGGCTGTTTTTCGTGATCGGCTCTGTGGGGTACCTGGCGTTGTCCACGATGATGTCCTGAGCGGTGATCATGATGTCGATCGTGTGCTGGAACATGTCGGTGTTGAACTCGCCGTCCTCCCCGATGAATCTCATCAGGTTGAGGGAGGCGAGGTTGCACGCGGTGTTGTCGAGGAACATATACTCCGAGCAGGGATTGGACGCGTTTATCCGGCCCGACTCCTTGCAGGTGTGCCAGCGGTTGCACATATCGTCGAACTGCAGCCCGGGATCGCCGCATGTGTGGGTGGCCTCCGAGATCTGGCGCATGACCTCGCGGGCGCTCAGGGTCTGCACGGTCGAGTCGTCCAGAATGGCCCTGGTTTCGTAAGAGCGGTCCTCGATCACTGCCTTCATGAAATCGTCTGTGACACGGACCGAGTTATTGGAGTTCTGAAAAAAGACCGAACCGTATGCCGGCCCGTTGATGTCTCCGCTGTAACCCGCCTCGATGAGCGCCCACGCTTTCTTTTCCTCGTCCACCTTGCAGTTGACGAACTCGACGATGTCCGGGTGGTTCACGTTGAGGATGACCATCTTGGCGGCGCGGCGTGTCTTGCCGCCGCTCTTGATGACACCGGCGAAGGCATCGAACCCGCGCATGAAAGACACCGGTCCCGAGGCCTGTCCGCCCATGGACAGTTTCTCTCGTGACGAACGGATCGTGGAGAGGTTTGTCCCCGAACCGGAGCCGCCTTTGAACAGGTTGGCCTCGGTGGTCGCGAGATCCATGATGGACTCCATGGTGTCTTCCACGGAGTTGATGAAACACGCGGACGCTTGCGGTTGCTCGTCGATACCCACGTTGAACCAGACGGGGCTGTTGAAGGTCGCCATCTGGTGCAAAAGGATATAAGTGAGCTCGTGCTCGAAAGTTTCCGCGTCATGAGCCGACGCGAAGTACCCGTCGCGGCGCCCCCACGAGCAGATGGCGTCGACAACCCGGTCGATTATCTGTCGGACCGAAGTCTCGCGTTCTCCTGATCGTGACTGGCTGCGGAAGTACTTGGACACCACCACGTTGGTGGCGAGCTGGCTCCAAAACTTGGGGACTTCGACATCCTCGACATCGAAAATTTTTTCGCCCTTGTCGTTTGTGATGGAAGCAGACCGTTGCTCCCACTGGATCTCATCGTATGGGTGGGTTCCCACGCGTGTCATGAGACGAGAAAATTTCAGCCCTCCTCCAGTGGAAGATGCCCTTTTTTCGCTGTCTTTTGTTCGTTTTTCCCGCTTGGTGATCGCGCGCTCGATCGTACTCATTACCGTCTCCCGCAAACGTAGTAATTCCAACACCTTAGTGCCAGGAAAGTTCGATTTTAAAGAAAAACTACCCCCTACGACACGACAGGGGCTCGCGACGTCTGGTCATTGCATTGTTCAGTGTTTCCGACTCTGAATTTTCTGCCTGTTTTTCGACTCGATGTCAAGGACTTTACCACAATATCTTGTGCACACCCCTACCAAACCCATCAATATCTAGTACTTGCCTGCACAAAAACACAGTGCTATCCACAGTTTGCCCACAGACCACATTTTGTTCAGTGGACGAAGGTTCAGTTTTCCAATCGGAACGCTACTGTATTGCCGTTTTTTTGCCAAAACAATCTCCATCATTTTAAATGATCAAATATGCAGTCACGACGCGAACGAAAAGTGGTCAATTCGACAACACCATTGATAAGCCTGAATCGGGTGAGTCGTTTCTACAAACCTGACAAACCCGCGCTTTTCGATATTTCTTTCGACATTTTCCCCGGTGAGTTCGTCTACGTCGCCGGCCCGTCCGGAGCCGGAAAGACAACGCTCATGCGGTTGATGCACCTGGCAGAGATGCCGGACACGGGCACCCTGCTGTTCGACGGGCATGATATTTCGAGCCTGCGCAGGTCGGCAGTTTCGGTGCTGAGACGCTCCATGGGTGTCGTGTTTCAGGATTTCAAATTGATCGACGATCTCTCCATCTTTGCCAACGTCGGCCTTCCCCTCGAAGTGTCGGGACTCTCCGTCTTCGCGATGCGTTCCCGAGTGGAAGAAGTGTTGGAGCAAGTCGGCATGCCGGGAAGGGGCGCGGACCTGACGGCCTTTCTCTCGGGCGGCGAGCAGCAAAGAGTGGCCATCGCGCGCGCGCTGGTGGGATCCCCATCGCTGATACTGGCGGACGAGCCCACCGGAAGCCTCGACACCTATTCCGCAAACTTCGTACTCGATGTGCTCGAGCAGGTTTCTGCGTCGGGCACAACGGTGGTGTTCGCTACTCACGATCGCATGTTGATGGCGGCGCGCCCGCACCGCGTCATCGCCTTCGAGGGAGGACGCCTCGTCGGCATGTCCTCAAGGGGCGCGGAAACGGCGTCAGGAACAGGCACATGAGAATCAACAAAGTAGCTCACATTGTTCGTCGCGCGTTCGGCGGTTTCAGGAGACGCCCATGGTTTCATCTGCTGTCCGTAATCACGCTGGGCGCCGCCTTCCTCAGCTTCGCCGCGACGCTGACCGCCGCAGTCAATATGGATACCCTGCTCTCTCGGTGGGTAGACGCTGCAGAACTCACCGTCTATCTCCGGAGCGACGCCGCCGATGGGGACCTTATAAAACTCGCCGCCGCAGTCCGGGAGATCGATGGAGTGGAAGGAGTCGAGGCGGTAACGCCCGAGAATGCTCGTGACCGGTTCTCCAGGGATCTTGGAAGCTACGGGGAGATGGGCGCGAGCTTGCCGTTGACTGCGTTCCCCGGGTCCCTCGACATTCGCCTGAAGCCGGCGCTCTCGCGAAACACGCAGGCGCGCACGGATCTGGCCGTTCGCCTCGAGAATGTTGCGATTGTCGAAGAGGTTCAGGTCTATGACGAATGGTTCGAACGCCTATCCGCTGTCAGCCTGATCGGGCGCCTTGCAGTGTGGGGGCTTGGTTTGCTCACCATGATAGTCGCGGTTCTCGTTGTGGCGGCAACTATCAGGGCCGGAGTCAACTCCCGACGAAAGGAGATCGAGGTTCTTCGTTTCGTCGGCGCCACAGATAGATATGTCAGGCTGCCCTTCCTGCTCGAGGGAGCGCTGGAGGCCGTTGCGGCGATGTGCCTCGCTCTGGTGGCGCTTCATTTCATGATGAACCGGATCGATCTCGTGGTTGGACAAATTCTTCCACTCATCGGCGGCGGATCCATGGTGCGCCTCGGTTCGATGGTGCTGCTCGGCCTCATACTGGGCGGGCTGGCGGCGGGGTTTGCCGGCGCACGGTTGTCCCTGAGGCGACTCGATGAGGCTCGATAGGATGCCCGGAGGGATGAAGACGATATGCCTTCTATCACTGCTCCTCCTGGCGGGGCGCTCCTCATATGATGACTTCTCTTTCATCGACGACGAGGATCTGGACATTGAGATAACCGCGCGAACATCCGACATCGACAGGACCTCCAGGCGGATCGAACAGCTGGAGATCAGATTGGTGGAGGCCGTCACAGGCCTGGAAACGGCGCAGGACGATCTCGCGGAGGCCGAGCAATTGTCGGCGGCGAAGGCGGGTCTCCTCTATCGGCTCTTGCGGCATGGGAGATCCCTGCAATATCTCTTCAACGCCGGATCCGGCACCGGGTTCCTTCGCCGCGCCGGCCTGCTCCGGCGCCTCGTGATTTCGAGCCTGAAAAGGCAACGCGACTGCGGCCTCAGTTTTATCGAGGCCAAAACGACATTGGAAGAACTTCAACAGGATCTGCGGATGGCCAGAGTAATGATGGCCAATCTCGACGACACCCTGGTAGAGCTCCTCCTCGAGAGGGATCTGCGCCTGTCTCAAAAAAGTAATCCCGACAACCGTTAAAGAATTCATTTCCCTAAAAACATCCATGGATTGACGTTCGATCGCACGTGATCTAAATAGGCTGATCTCGTTTATAGATATTGGCGTGAACGGAAAGGTCGGAGGACCAGATGAAAAAATACGAAGAAAAGAATATTCGCAACGTGTGCCTGATCGGTCACGGGGGCAGCGGAAAAACTTCCCTTGGAGAGGCGATCCTGTTTGACACGGGTGCGACCACTCGACTCGGCGCGGTACTGGACGAAACCTCCAACTTCGATTTCGAGCCCGAGGAGATCAAGAGGCAGAGTTCCATCACAACCGCGTTCGCTGTCGGCGAGTGGAAGAAGAAAAAGATCCAGCTCAACGACACACCCGGCGACAACAATTTCTTCGTTGACGCCCGCAACGCTCTGGCGGCAAGCGATACTGCGGCAATAGTGATCTCGGCGGTGGACGGCGTTCAGGTGATGACCGAGAAGATGTACTCCCTGGCCGAAGAATTCGAGATACCCCGACTCGTCGTGATCAACAAGATGGACCGCGAGCGCGCCAATTTCCAGGAGACTCTTGACAGGGCCAGGGAGCTTCTTTCCAAGCGGATCGCTCCCTTCATCATCCCCATCGGTGTCGAGGATTCGTTCAAGGGTGTGGTGAATGTTCTTCGGCAGAAGGCCTACGTATTCCCTGCGGACGGAAGCAAGGGAATCGAGGAAGCAGACATCCCCGCAGATATGGTCGACGAGGCCGAGGCGGCCCGCGAGACGCTCATTGAGGTGATCGCGGAGAGCAACGACGACCTGATGGAGAAGTACCTGGATACCATGGAGCTGAGCAATGAGGAGATCGACGGCGCGCTTCCAAGCGCGATGTTGAACGGCACCCTGGTGCCCGCCGTGGCGGTTTCCGCCATCAAGAACGTGGGAATCCAGCCGCTGCTCGATCTCATCTGCGATCGCTTTCCGGCGCCGTCTGATCGCGCGGCGCGCACCGGAACGTGGAAAGACGCCGATGTCGCATGTGAGCCGAAACCCGACGCGCCGTTCGCGGCAACGGTGTTCAAAACGGTACAGGACAAGTTCACCGGCAGCCTGACCATCGCCAGGATCTGGTCCGGCACCCTCGAAGCCGACTCGGGATTCTATAACGCAACCAGGGACGAGAAGGAGCGCTTCGGGCAAATACTCATCCCGGTTGGAAAGAAACAGGAGAGTGTTCCGAGCGCGGGACCCGGGGATATTGTAGCCATCGCCAAGCTCAAGAACACCTCCCTGGGCGACACCATCTGCACAGACAAACAGAAGGTCGTCTTCCCTACCTTGCCCGAGATGAATCCGATCATCACCTACGCGGTGAGGGCCAAGGACAAGAACGAAGAGGACAAGGTAGGCCAGGCTCTGAACCGGATTGCAGAGGAAGATCCCACCATCAAGATCATCCGCGACCCGGAGGTCAAGGAAACCCAGATCGCGGGCATGGGACAGGTCCATATAGACACCACCATCGACAAGATGAAGCGAAAGTTCGACGTTGAAGTGGAGCTCGCCATCCCCCGAATCCCCTATCGCGAAACCATTCGCAAGAAGGTGGAGAACGTGGAGGGCAAACACAAGAAACAAACCGGAGGACGCGGACAGTTCGGTGTTTGCTACATCAACGTGGAGCCGCTTCCCCATGGAGGCGGCTTCGAGTTCGTCAACAAGATCGTGGGCGGGTCCATCCCCAGGCAATGGATCTCCTCCGTGGAGAAGGGCGTCGTGGGACGCATGGGCCAGGGCGTCATCGCCGGATACAACCTGGTGGATGTGCGCGTGACGCTCTTTGATGGCAAGTACCACGACGTTGATTCATCCGACGGCGCTTTCCAGATGGCGGGGTCCAAGGGATTCAAGCTGGCCGTGGGGAAGGCCGACGCGTACCTCCTGGAACCCATCTGGAACCTGGAGGTCGTCTGTCCGGACGAGGCCATGGGGGACGTGATGGGTGACATCAGTCAGCGACGTGGAAAGGTCATGGGCATGGAGGCGAGGGGCAAGAACCAGGTCATTCGCGCCCAGGCTCCCATGGCCGAGCTGCTCCAGTACGCTCCGGATCTCGACTCCATGACCGGAGGCCGCGGTACCTTCATCGTCGGCTTCTCCCACTACGACGAAGTACCCTTCGACCAGGCCCAGAAAGTCATCGCCGCCTACAAGTCCGATGAGGATGACGATTAGGAAAAGCGAGTTACTGCTCCTTGCCGAACAGGCAGCACCAGCCATGATCCGGACAGCCTACCGCATATCCGAGAGTGCATGGATCGGGCTGGCATGAGGCGATGCTGAAGGCCTGGGTCTCGCACTGGTCGTCCTTGATGCAACAATCGAGACCGTCAACGCAGTTGCCCTGCGGTGACATCGGGAAGGTGCCTCCGGGGCACTCCTCTCCTGTGGGCTGACATTCACCGGCCATGATGACGTAACTCCACAACATGATCTCGCAGGACTCCCCCTCCTCCACCTGCTCTCCGGTGCCCGTGTCGGTATCAGTGTCCGTGTCACCACCGGGGTCGCCGTCGGAACCCGCGTCCTGATAAAGCGGCGGCGGATTGCCGGCGCAGCCGCCGTAAATCAGCGCGGTCGCAAGCGTCATCGAAAGCAAGTACCTCATGCCCCAACCCTTTCTTTGTGAACGAGGTAGCATTTTAACATTGATAGGGGTCGTTTGTCCGCCTCCGCGATCAAAAGGACAGGCTATGGCGGATGAACGAGACGTGTCCGCCGTCGCTCGGGCGGACCCGAGCTATGGCGAGATTTTGGACCTTGGACCTTGGATGTTGTGCTAAGTTTCCCCCATGAAGATCGCCACCAATCTTGACGGATGCGAGCTGGGGCCCATTCGTCCTCCGAGCGAGGCGACGAGCCTCCTGTTGCGGGTGTCTCGAAACTGCCCGTGGAACAAGTGCGCCTTTTGCGCGGTGTACAAACGCACGCGCTTCTCCAAGCGACCCACCGAGGACCTGCTGGCCGAGATAGACCTCCTGGCTCAGGCGGCGCAATCGGTCAGAGAGCGCGCATCGAGCAAGGGAACAGACGGGGAGGTCACCACCCGGGCGGTCCTGGATCTGATAAACGATCCCGTGTCCACCGAGGAGGAGCGACGGGTTGCCCTGTGGATGAGCAGAGGAGGGCAAAATGTCTTCTTGCAGGACGCGGACTCGCTGGTGCGTCCCCCCGGGGTACTCGTGCCCATCCTGGAGCGACTGAAGGAGCGTTTTCCCACGGTAAACAGGGTGACGACCTACGCCCGGTCCAGAACTCTTGCAGCCCGTTCACCCGAGCAATTGGCGATGCTACGCGCCGCCGGGCTGACGCGTATTCACGTGGGGGTGGAGAGCGGGAGCGACGCCGTTCTCGAAATGATCAAAAAGGGATGTCGGGGCGAGCATCACATAATCGGTTGCAAGAGGGCAATCGACGCCGGCTTCGAGGTGTGCTGCTACGTCATGCCGGGGCTGGGAGGAAAGGCCCTGACTTCGGAGCACGCCCGGGATACGGCGGCGGTCCTGCGGGCAATCGATCCTCATCACGTGAGGCTCCGCACTCTCTGGGTTGATAAAGGATCGCCTCTCGAGGAAATGCGCGCCCGAGGTGAGTTCGAAATGCTCGAGGAGCACGAGATGGTGCAGGAGATACTGGAGATGGTTTTGGGATTGAAAGGAGCGAGCGGCAGGCTCGTTTCAGATCACGACCGCAATCTTCTAATGGATCTCGAGGGACATCTCTCCAATGACTCGGAACGCCTGGAGGGGCTGTGCCGGCGCTTCCTGGATCTGGATCCAGAGGTGCGCGACGCGTACATCGTTGCACGCCGCAGCGGTTACTACCTCACGCTGGATGCGTTCCTCTCGGATCCCGGCGCACTTTCGACCTTCGCGCCTGCTGCGCGTGAACTCCTGGAGATGGGCGGTGGGTCACTCGTGCTCGGAATGGAGCGGGGCCTTCGCTTCAGGCGAATCTAGATCGCGGCGCTACTTGGTGAAGAGCTTCTTGAAAAAACCCTTCTTCTTTTTTTCATCCTCGGAAACATCGGGAATGACCGACTCCGGAACAGGTACGCTCGCACCGGTCGGATCCCTGCCTTCCGCAGCGTATATGTCCCCGACCGGCTGACGACGAACGGGCTTCGGTCTCACCAGTCCGGCCGGAATAGCGTCTTCCGGTAGCGTCTCGGGCGGTTTTGCCGCCGGCCGTTCTCTTACCAGACCGTCGGGGACGGCGTCCGCCGGGAGCTCATCCGGAGCATTAGATAATGGAGGAATGGATATCCTGGCCCCCTCGCCATCAGGTTTCGATTCGTCGCCCGTGAAGAAGTCATTCAGTGCGTCGTCTACCGACTCTCCGGCAAGGAGAGGTTTGCCCGGCTCCGGCGGAGCGCTGTCCAGGGTGATCTCGTCTATCAGCGAATCGATTGGATCGCCTATCAGACCGGTATCGGTCTCGTCCAGCGTCTCCAGAACAAGGCTGTCATCGTACTCATCGGCACCCAGAATGAGGTCGTCGTCCAGGAGCGTCTCCTCGCCGATCTCCAGGGTTTCCTCGGAATCCTCGTTCAGGAACGAGATCGGTTCGGGTTGGGCGGGCAACTCCGAGGGAGGCTCGCTGAAGGTGAAGGCCGGCTTCGCCTCCTCGGATTCTGGGGCGTCCGTCAGACCGCCGGATTGGACCTCGTCGTCGATCAACTGGTCAATTTCGCCCTGTTGGGAAATCCCGGGCTTATCTTCCACTTTCTCAGGTGTTTCACTATCGTCAAGCTGCGGAGCGAACGATCCCAGGGAAGCCAGCGCGGCCTCCTCCTCTTCGTCCAGCGCTAAATCGTCTTCCTCTTCGGGTTCAGGATCTTGCACAGCAGCGGCAGGCTCCTCGACTTCGGGCTCCGGCGCAGCTTCCTCGATTTCGGGCTCCGGCGCAGGTTCCTCGATTTCGGGTTCCGGCGCAGGTTCCTCGACTTCGGGCTCCGGTGCAGCTTCCTCGATCGGCGCCGTTTCCTTCGCGGGCACCTCCGGTCTCGACCTTCGGCGGCGACGTTTCTTTGGAGCTGAGTCGGACGAGATATCCGCCAGCAAGTTGTCGATGGCGCCCATGTCCAGGCCGGTCGATTTGAGTTTTCGTCTCCTCTTGGAACGCTTCGCGGATCCGGTTTCTTTCTTTTCAGGCTCAGGGGCGACTTGCGGTGCCGCCTCGACCTCGGAGGGAACCTCCTCGCGCTGGATCTCATCCGCGTCCATATCGGCGGAAAGAGGAGGGGGCGCGTCGGAATACTTGGATCTGGATTCTTTGGAAGAGAGATTCTTCTTGTTCTCCAGAATCCTCCCGAGGATTTCCCGGCTATTGCTGTCGAGCTTGTTGAATTTGATCCCCATTCCGGTGGGCTTGCCGTCGTCGGAGCTCTCGCGGATCCAGGACACCTCGCCCGCTCCACGCATCACAACAGTTCCGTCGGCTATCTGAAACTCGAAACGAACCTGGGTTCCCACGGGTTTAGGTTTGGGTGTCTTGACGAAGATTCCCGCCTTGGAGATGTTCGGTGAGTACCGATCGATGAACACGTCCACGCTGGGAAACTTCAACTTTGCTCTGATTGATGCCGGCTTTGCCATGCGTTTCTCTACCTCCAGCCTTCCGTCTTCCTATTTCAGCGCCTGCGATACGGCGTCGAATATCGCTTGCGCGGCTTTGTCCAGCTTGTCCACGTCGGGACCTCCCGCCTGTGCCAGATCCGGGCGACCTCCCCCGCGACCACCTACGATTGCCGATACCGTACCAATCAGCTGGCCCGCGTTCAGCCTTTTCGTCAAGTCCCCCGTGACCGCAACCACGATGGAGGCCTTGCCGTTGTTTTCTCCGGTGAGGCACACCACCCCGGTCCCGATTCTCTGCTTCAGCTCATCGGCGAGATCGCGTAATGTCGCGGGATCGCCCACACTCAGGCGCGTCCCCAGAACCTTCACGCCACTCACGTCCCTGACGCTGCTCATGATGTCGGCAGAGCCGCCGGTCGCCAGCTCGCGTTTCATCCTCTCCACTTCCCTCGCCAGTTCCTTCTCCCGGGCCACCAGCTTGCTCACCTTGTCGATCAGATCCTCGGGTTTTCCCCTGAGCATGGAGGCCGCGCTTTCCATGATCTCCCGTTGATGGGCCACCCACTCGAGAGCCGGCTTGCCTGCAACAGCTTCTATTCGCCTGACCCCGGCGGCTATTCCCGATTCAGAGAGAATGAAGAACGGTCCAATGTCACCGCTGCGGTCCACGTGGATCCCGCCGCAGAGCTCCGCGCTTTGTGGGCCCACCTCGACCAGTCGCACCACGTCGCCGTAGTTCTCCTCGAAAATTGCCGTCACGCCGTTCGCCCGCGCGACCTCGTATGTCGTCTCCTCCACGGTGACCGGATGATTTTCGATGATCCTTTCCGAGACCGTGCGCTCGAGATCCAGGATCTGATCGGGTGTAAGCGGCTCAAAGTGGGTAAAGTCGAATCGCAAACCGTTGTGCGCAACTTGTGAACCTTTTTGCGTCGCGTGCGATCCGAGTAACTCACGAAGGGCGGAGTGTAGCAGATGGGTGGCCGTGTGATGGCGGCTGATGGAGCGGCGACGATTCAAGTCGACAGCGGCCTTCACCTTGTCTCCGGCGCGAATACGCCCGGTGACCACCGGGCCCTTGTGTACGATGAGGCCGCGGATGGGTTCCTGGGTGTCGGCAACATCCATGGCGCCGCCGTCGCAGATTATGGTTCCCGCGTCTCCAACCTGGCCGCCCGACTCGCTGTAGAAGGGAGTCCTGGCGAGCACGATCTCCGCCTCGTCGCCACGCTTCGCCTGCTCGACAGTCTCGCCGTCGAGTACGATCGCCAGGATCTGCGTTTCGATTTCGTGGGTTGTGTAGCCGAGAAATACAGTTTCATCGAGGGACGTATGGAGTTCCGCGTAAACCGATAAGACGGCCTTCTCGCCTATCTTTCCGGCCCCGGAGATAGTCCTGTGAATCTTCTGCGCCTCCTCGAAGCCGGCCTCGTCCACGATGAAACCGTCCTCCTCGCCGATGACCTCCAGCAGATCCAATGGAAATCCGTAGGTCGCCGAGAGGTCGAACGCGACCTCGCCGGGGAGCACCCTTTTGCCGTCGTCCCCCTCATCCCAGTCAGCGTAATCGCGTAACAGATCGAGCCCGCGGCCCAGGGTGACGCGAAACCGTTCCTCCTCCTGGCGGCATATGCGGTCGATCAGGTCACTGTGTTGTACCAGCTCCGGATAGGCATCGCCCATCTGCTCCACGACCCTGCGGACCACCTTGTGGAAGAAGAGATCCTCTACCCCCAGGCGATGTCCGTGCCGGATAGCCCTGCGCATCACCCTTCGAAGCACGTATTCCCGCCCGGTTTTTTCCGGGAAGACACCCTCGGAGATAAGGTGCGCGGCCATCCTGGCGTGGTCGGCGACGACTCGCATGGAGACATCGTCACTCTCTTTTTTCCCATACTCTTTGCCGGAGATCCGCGCTGCGGTCGCCACAAGGGGAGCAAAAATGTCGATATCGTAGTTGGAATCAACTCCCTGCATGACAGATGCAATACGCTCCAGGCCTGCGCCGGTGTCTATACTGGGCGCCGGCAGCGGCACCATGGATGCGCCGGACTCGGTAACCATGTATTGCATGAAGACCAGGTTCCACAGCTCGAAGAATCGCTCCCCGTTATCGAGACCGGCCTCGCCGAACTCCTCGCCCCGGTCGTACATTATTTCCGAACAGGGTCCGCAGGGACCTGTATCTCCCATGGCCCAGAAGTTGTCCCTGGAGGAGCCAAGCAGGATCCGTTCACTGGCGACACCGATCCTGTCGCGCCAGATTTCCACAGCGTCATCGTCGGCGGGGGCGCTCTCGTCGCCTTCGAAGACCGAGACCCATAGCCTTTGCGGATCTATGGCCAGAGTCTTCGTCAGGAAATCCCAGCCGAACCGGCAGGCTTCCTCCTTGAAGTAATCGCCAAAGGAGAAGTTGCCCAGCATCTCGAAGAAGGTGTGGTGACGACTGGTGTTGCCCACGTTTTCGAGGTCGTTGTGCTTGCCGCTGATACGGATGCACTTCTGGACCGTGGCCGCCCGGGCGGCGGGCCTCTTCCCCTGGCCGGTGAACACGTTCTTGAACTGCACCATACCGGCGTTGGCGAACATTAGCGTCGGGTCCGACCGCGGGACCAGAGGTCCGGACGGGAGGATCTTGTGATCGTGTTTCTCGAAGAATTCCAGAAAAGCGGTTCTGATTTCGGCTGTTGTCGTGGGCATCGGTCCAAAACTCGAGGGTGCTGTCCCCCAATTGTTGTCATTTTCAAATGGAAAAAGGAAAATAGCAGGAAGATCGCGGGCTAGCAACAGGAGGCGCAAAGCATTTCGCGCTGTTAGCAAGAAAGAAGTGACTCACAATGAACCACCTTTTTCGCCTGACCTGGTTTCCGCTGGTGTTTCAACTGCTCACGCTCGGCGCGCTCGCCCTCCTGATCGCCGGCGGTTTGACCGCCGACACCGGCGACATGGCCCTTGCCGGAGTGCTGCGCAACACCAACGCGGCAAACCTGATCGTCTGGTCCTACTGGTGGCCCCTGATCATCCTGTCGGCGATCTTCCTGGGGCGAGTCTGGTGCACGGTCTGCCCTATTGAACTGGTCACGTCACTGGCCTCGAAGATCGGGCTCAAGCGCAAGCCGCCGGCCTTCCTTCGCTCCGGCTGGGTAGTAACCGGTTTCTATATTCTCATTCTCTTCGTCGGCATCCACACCCTGGCGATCCATCGTGTGCCTTTTCGGATGGCCCTCTACATGATTGGCCTGTTTGGCGCAGCCGTGGCGGTCGGCCTGCTCTTCGCCCGCAACACCTTCTGTGCCCATGTCTGCCCGATCGGGCATTTATTGGGGTTGTACGCCCGACTCGCGCCGATGGGGTGGGGGGTGCGCGACAAGTCGCTTTGCTCGCATTGCGTGGACCGCTCCTGCACTTCCGACAAGACGGCCTACGAATTCCAGGGGCGCAGCTGCGGCGTCTTCCTGAGACCCGCCGACATTGAGGACAACACGGAATGTCTCGTGTGCGGCCAATGCCTCAAGGCCTGCGACCGAAACAACCCCGGAATCGATGCGCGACCCAACCCGGGCTGGTTCCCGCGCCGCTGGTTCAGGGACCTGCTGGACCTGAAACCCATGACCGCCGCGCAGGCCGCCTTTTGCCTGGTTGTGTCCGGCTTCGTCGTCTACGAGGTCTTCACGGAGTGGTCTGTCACGAAGGATCTCTTGCTCTGGACGCCGACGAAGCTGGAGCAGGCGCTCGGAGCGAACGGCACATGGAGTCGTGGGATCGTGCAGTCCATTACTTTGTTCGCGGTCTTGCCCGCAGTTTTCTGGGCGCTGCCGTTCGTTGCGTTTCGCCTGGCCGGCGGACGCCTTCCGCTGGGCGACTATCTGCTCAGGTTCGGTATCGCCTTCATTCCGATCATGGCGGCCGCTCATGTCGTAAAGGCGTTGTTGAAAACGACCTCGCGCATCCCCTATTGGGAATATGCGGTGGCCGATCCGGTGGGTGTCAAGACCGCGCACGGTATCATGGATACAACCTTGCTGCTGGCCCCACTGCCCGCCTGGCGCGACCCTGCGATAACGATCCTGGCGCCGGCGCTGATGGCCGTGGCGGTCGCCCTGAGTCTCTTCGTCGTACGCAAATTGATCGCGGCTCATGCGCGTGAATCCGGCTGGCGCTCCGCGCCGCTCTACCTGATCCCCGGCCTTTATGGAGGCGCCTTCACCGTCATGATCATCGCCTGGCGTCTGTGACAAATGAATGTGGCTTGCTATTACATATTGAAATGGCTACTATGTACATATGGAAAAAGTTGCCCTGTCAGAGCTGCGAAACCGGTTGAGCGCCTACATAAAAAAGGTTCGTGCAGGAGAAGTGGTGGTCGTCTGGGATCGCAATCGGCCGGTGGCGCGATTGGAACGCGTGGCGGATGAGGAGGAGCCGGATGACCGATTGGCAAAACTTGAAGAAGACGGCTTGCTCCTCCGTGCATCGCGGCCCGTTCCGATCGATATCTTGAAGTCGGTCCCTCCCAAATCCAGTGAAAGCGTGCTTGCAGCGCTGCTGGAAGAAAGACAACAAGGCCGTTGAAGTTCTGGGACAGCTCGGCAATAGTTCCGCTGCTCGTCGCCGAGGCGAACCGCAACCGTCTCATCGCTCTTCTGGAGAGCGACCCGGTCATGCTTGTCTGGTGGGGTACGAGAGTGGAGTGCACCTCCGCCATCGCGCGAAGGGAACGCGAGGGTCACCTCTCCACGGACGACGCCACCAGTGCGCTGGAGCGTCTGCGCGAGCTGGCAAAAAGCTGGCATGAGGTCCAGCCCACAAACCAAATGCGTACTGTTGCGGAGCGTCTGTTGAGGACCCATCCGTTGCACGCTGCCGATTCTCAGCAGCTGGCCGCGGCGATCATCGCCTCCGGACGAGAGCCTGCCTCGTTGGAGTTTGTGTGCCTCGATGAACGACTGATCACGGCGGCTCACCGCGAAGGGTTTTCAATAGCGAAGCCCGGATGAACGATAACCCGCCGAAGCCCTGGCGGAAAAGTGTCTGACCCCACTTCAAGTTTGGTTGCCCTGATGTGTATAGTGTGTATAATGTTATAATGAAAAGTCGGGAGGTGATCAAACGACTGCGAAAGGAAGGCTGGGTTCTGCATCACGTCAAGGGCGATCATCACCAGTTCAAACACTCGGACAGGCCCGGCAAGGTAACTGTTCCGCACCCGACGCGAGACTTGCCTCGCGGCACACTGCGCAGCATCTACCGACAAGCCGGCTGGAATTGGGAGTAAAGAGGATGCGCTATGTAGTTGTCATTCACAAAGAGCCGAAAAGTGACTTCGGCGTGACTGTGCCCGACCTTCCAGGTTGTTTCTCCGCAGGGGTAACGATGGACGGAGCGCTCGAGGCAGCGAGGGAAGCTATCGAGTGCCACCTCGAGGGGTTGCTAAAGGACGAAGAGCCAATTCCCGCACGATCGGGCGCCGACCATCACATTAAGAATTCCGAGTTCGAAGGCGGAATATGGGCGATAGTGGATGTGGATCTCTCCAAGCTCGAAGGTAAATCCAGACGTGTGAATATCACTGTGCCCGAGCGTCTTCTCAAACGTATCGACAAGGCTGCTCGCAAGGTTGGAGAAACGAGATCCGGCTTCATGACCCGCGCCGCGCTCGACCAGACAGAACACCTCGACTGACCAGTTACCCAGGACCTAAAAGCCAATCAACCTGGCGATGCCGTCCAGGTAGGCATCCAGGATAGCGTTTCCCATAAAGAAGTACTCGATAGCTCCAAGGGCGAGGAACGGACCGAATGGGATCTTGGCCTTCCGAAACCGCGTCTCCTGCGTAGTCTCGTGCTCGCCATCCTCATCGGGATCCCCGTCGTCTTCAGCGAAAACGGGCTCCGAATCCCCACCGCCCCTGCGGCGCACCGCCACCATGACAATCCCCGCGATCAATCCCTGGAAAGCGCCGGCGAAGAGCGCGAACATGGCCCCCTTTATACCGAAGAAGGCGCCGAACATGGCCATGAGCTTGGCGTCTCCCTCACCCATCCCGGGTTTTCCCGTGAGGAACTTGTAGCCGTCGATGAACAACAGCCGGATCACCACGAATCCTCCGGCAGCGGCAATGAGTGGCTCCATCCAACCGAGCTCCAGGATGAAGGCGTTGGCGGCGATACCCACCACGATGCCGGGATAGGTGATGGCGTCCGGGATGAGGTATGTCTCCAGATCGATCATCCCCAGGGTGACCAGCGCCCACACAAAGGAGAACCAGATGAAGAACTCGGCGGCTCCCTGCTGGAAGGATGGTGGATCGTTGAGGATGGTGAGCCTCATCACGCCCACGGCGAGCAGGGCCAGGGCCAGCTCGACAACCATGTACCGGGGGGAGAACGAGGCCTTGCAATGGCGGCATTTTCCTCTCAAGAGGAGGTACGAGAGAACCGGGATGTTGTCGTAGAAGCGAATGGGCGTCTTGCAGGATATGCAGTGCGACGCCGGGCGCACGACGGACATCTCCAGGGGCCAGCGCACGATGACCACGTTGGCAAATGAACCCCACATGGCGCCGAACACGGCCGCGAAGGCGATGAACTGCCAGGCGGGAACAATTTCCAGCAGAGCTTGCATCGATTGCAGTCTATCACGGTCGACGCAAAGAGGTTATTCTCGAAACATGCCAAGGGTAAAAATAGATGAACACAGGAGCTATCCGTTCTCGACCGATCTGAAGGTGCGAGTCTCGGATCTGAACTACGGAGCCCACCTCGGATACGATAGCATCCTCGGCCTGGTCCATCAGGCCAGGGTGGAGATGTTCGACGGGATGGGGGTTTGCGAGACCGATCTCGGGGACGGACGAACAGGGCTTGTAGCCGCCGATCTGGTCGTGACCTATCAGGGCGAGGCTTTCGTCAACGACGTCCTGGAGATCGCCATTCTCCCGATGGAGGTGGGCCCCATCTCTTTTCGGCTGGCTCATCGCGTACGCCACGACAAGAACGGCAAGAGCGTCGCCCTCATGGAGATAGGGTTCGCAGCTTTCGACTACGAGAAGCGCTGCCTGGCCAGGCTGCCCGATGGTTTCAAGAACGATCTCATTTCCATGGGCGCCGGCGGGTAATAGTCAGAGTCGATCCCTGATCAGACTTGCCGGCTTTTGGGGCGCGTCGGTTATCTCGAACGCCGTTTCGAGGGTTTTCAACGCTTCCGTGACGCCCGAGTCGTTGTGATGCAAGACCGCCAGGGGTTGACCCACGGTCACCGGATCTCCGGGCCGCACCGCAAGTTCGATCCCCGTGGCCGGATCGACGTCGTCCTCCTTGACCTTTCGCCCCGCACCGACCTCGAGGGCCGCCGCAGCCACAATCCTCGGGTGTATCCGGGCGACATAACCATGCCTCCGGGCAACAATGTTTTCCCGATTGCGGGCCGCAGGGAGCCTGTCGGGATCCGCGCAAACATCCGGATCGCCCCCCTGGAGTTCGATCACCCGCGAGAACAACTCAATGGCGCTTCCATCGCGCAGGACTCGATCGATCGCCTCCTTGCCCGCGTCGAGATCGTCGACCACCGCTCCGAGAAGGAGCATCTCGGCGCCGAGCTCCCTGGTCAGCTCAACGGTATCCGGCGGGCCGCCCCCTCTCATGACGTCGATGGCCTCGCGCACCTCGAGGGCATTGCCCACCGTTCGTCCGATGGGGGCGGTCATGTCTGTGATCAGGGCCACGACGCTCTTTCCTGACGCCTCGCCTATGCCGATGAGAGTTTTTGCAAGCGTCCGGGCCTGTTTCAGATCCCGCATGAAAGCTCCGTCGCCGACTTTCACATCGAGGACCAGCGCGTCTATTCCCTCGGCGAGTTTCTTGCTCATGATCGATGAAGCGATGAGCGGGATCGATTCCACCGTACCGGTCACGTCCCGGAGGGCGTAGAGCTTGCGATCGGCGGGCGCCAGATCCTCGGTCTGTCCGATGAGGAAGAGGCCGCACTCCTCCAGCATCCGGCAGGCTTTTTCAGTAGTGAGGTTTACCTCGAATCCCGGGATGGACTCGAGCTTGTCCAGGGTTCCCCCCGTGTGTCCCAGGCCGCGACCTGAGACCATGGGAACCGGAACACCCAGGGCGGCGACGGCGGGAGCGAGACAAAGGGAGATCTTGTCTCCAACCCCGCCGGTGGAGTGCTTGTCTACCTTGACTCCCGGAACACCCGCGTGACTCATCACCCGGCCGGAGTGGAGCATGGCATCGGTCCAGGCCGAGAGTTCCTCCTCATCGAGGCCCCTGAAAAGCACGGCCATCAGCATGGCCGCCATCTGGTAGTCGGGCACTTTCGCGGCGGTATACGCACCGATGAGCTCGCGGATCTCTTCCGCCTTGAGCCGGCCTCCATCGCGTTTTCGTCGGATCATGCTCGGCAGGGAGATGTGCATGCGCTCTGTGTATCGCTGGAGTTCTAATCGATGATAGTGGGGCAACCCCACGCGGCCGTGATTTCCGGCGGATCCCCGTCCTTGATGTCGTCGCAGGATACCGGGCAGAATTCCACCTGTGTATGCGCCGCGTCAACCCACTGCCAGCCCTCACCGGAGCCGCCGCAGCCGTCGTTCATGGGGAGGACCAGGCCGTCGAAATAGAAGTTCACGTTCTCGGGATCCGCGCTCGCGTCCGGGCTCTGCACGTCGAAGATGCATGTGATGACAATCTGCGCGATGTCGTTGAAGGCGTTCTGCATTGTCGTCGAGTCGGTAACCTGGATCGGCACGTTGTATGGGGCCGGCATGCCTCCCGCCGCCGCAACCGCGTTGAGAGAGGGGCTGGTGTAGTTGAAGCCGATGGCGAAGGTCTTGATCTGGTTGGCGAGCAATGCTGCCGTGGTGTTGGCGAACGAGACATCGTTTCCGCTGGAGCAGTTGGGCGATCCGTCGGTGATGAGCACCAGGTAGGATTCAACACCCGACTCCGGGAAACTGGCCGCGTATCCAAAGCTGAGGTAGTTGATCATCGCCTCTTCAGTCGGGGTAGCGCCGGTGGCGGTCAACCCGTTGACCATTGTGGTGATGGAGGCTTCCGTGCCGGGCGCGGGGGCTATGGGGATGGTAGTATTGATACCGCAGCTGTCGCCATAGATCGGATAGTGGTCGAAACCGAACTCGATCTGTTGGCCCGCCCATATGCCCAGGATGTTGTTGATGGCGGACTTGGCCTGCCCGAGCGGTGTGGTGCCCATGGATCCGGAGATGTCCAGCAGGAAGACCAGCCGCACCGGAGTAATGTCGATCTCGAAATCCTGCTCGTCGCAGATGGTGTCGCCGCCGTCGCCGTCGGCATCGGAGTCGCTATCCGAATCCGAGTCCGAATCCGAATCCGAATCCGAATCCGTATCTGTATCCGTATCCGTGTCGGTATCGGTATCGGTGTCTGCGTCGCTGTTGCCCTCGTCGAGGTGCTCCACTGATTCACAGCCGAAGACACCCAATACCAGCGCAAAAAACGCCAGCAACAAAATGATTTGTCTGAAATCATTCATGACATCGCTCCTTTGATACGCCGACCGACTTTATGTTCAGTCGCGTACACTTAGTTGTCGTTTACCTGAAAGTTAACCATTTCAATGCTCATTTTGAAAACGCTCTTAAAAACCACGTAATCACTAAAACAATCAATGTCGATGCCCATCGACATATATAGTAACCGCTCTTCCCGAAACTTTCCACCCGGTAAAAGGAGTGTTCGCACACCTGGAAAAAAAACGGGAGGGATCGATCTCGTGGGGCAGGTCCGGGTCGATGAGCGTCAGGTCCGCCGGCGCGCCCGGACGAAGGGTTCCGCCGGGAAGACCGAAGATCTCGGCGGGTCTCGTACTCATGGCAGCGATCATCCGCGCAGCGGTCAACATTCCTTTGTCTACGAGTAAAAGGAGCATGGGCACGGCGATCTCCAGGCCGATCATCCCGAAAGCCGCCCCGATGAAGCCGCCTTCCTTGTCCTTCACCGTGTGGGGGGCGTGATCCGTGGCGACAATGTCGATGGTCCCGTCCGCGAGGGCCGCCCTGCACGCCTCCACGTGCTCTGCCGGACGCAGCGGAGGGTTCACCTTGGCGCTGGTCGAGCCGTCCCGCAGCAGCTCGTCTGTGAGGTGCAGGTGATGGGGTGTGACCTCCGCAGTCACTGGCAACCCGGAGTCCTTGGCACGGCGCACGAGATCGATGGCGCCGATTGTCGAGATATGGCTCACATGAAGCCTTCCGCCGGTCTTTTTCGCCAGCGCGATATCCCGCTCCACCATGCGCTCTTCGGCCTGCGCAGGCCAGCCGGGGAGGCCCAGAGAGCGGGATACCGTGCCGTCGTGGACAACTCCACCTGCGCTCAGGTCGGAAAACTCCGAATGCTGGGAGATGGGCACTGCGAGCCTTGCCGCCGTGGCGAGTGCGCGCTCCATGACGACGGCGTCCGCCAGCCCCGAACCGTCGTCGGAGAAGGCCACTGCGCCCGCCTCGATCAGATCGGCCATCGGGACGAGATCTATTCCCTTTCTGCCCATGGTGATCGCGGGTACGGGAAAAATTCTGGTTCCGCCGAGGTCCCTGGCGCGATCGACGAGCCAGCGTGTGAGGCTTGTGTTGTCGTTGACTGGAATCGTGTTGGGCATCGGCAGCACGGCGGTGAACCCACCGGCGGCGGCGGCGGCGAGACCGGTCTCCACGGTTTCCTTGTGCTCCCCACCGGGCTCTCGCAAGTGTACGTGGGCGTCGATGAGGCCGGGCACTACCCACAGGCCGTCGGCATCCACGGTCGTGGTTCCTTCCCCGGGGTGACGGTCCACGAATTTCCCTTCGTGGATGTAGAGGTCGCCGGGTCCGTCTATTCCCTGTGACGGGTCGATGATTCGACCACCCCTGATGTGGATTTTCATCTGTTTTTGGCTCTCGTGATCTGACAGTTTGAAAGACAGGTCAGTCGGGGACTATCTGAAGACAACCGAACTCGCCCTTTATTTCTTCCACATCTCCTCCCTGGAGCAGGTCGCAGGCGTCGGGGCAGAATTCGATCTGCTCGTGGGTCAACGGATCGACCCAGTGCCAGGCGAACCCGGTCGAGCAGTCCTCATCGTAGGGCACAACCGTTTCGGTTCCTGACGAATCGATGAAGAAGAAGTTCACCGAATTGTAATCCACCTCGTTGGTGATTGTGATGTCGTAGACGCACGAAATGACCGAGGAAGCGATGTTGTTGAGGGCAGCCTGGAGGGCCGGACCGTCAGTGGCCGAGAAGTAGCCGTCGGTGACGCCGAGGCCCCCGTTCTGGGCGATGGCCTGGAGCTGTGCCACCGGAGCGCCGGTACCGAACCCGATGGCTATACTGGTGATCCCTCCCGAAAACAGGCTCGCCGACAGGGTTCCGAGATCGGCGGCGCTCACGCCGCTCCCCTCGCAGCTCGCTGTATTACACGCAGTGGAACAGGTGTCCCCGCCGTCGGACACCACGACAATGTACGAGTTCATGTTGGTCCCGACACACTGTCCCGCGCCGTATGCGGCCGGGTTCTGGAAGTTGGCCATGGCGCAGTATAACGGTGTCCACCCACCACTCGCAGTGTAACTATTCATCGAGGTGATGATGTTGGTCGCGTTCAGGGGAGCGCAGTCCTGCGCGACAGGGTTCAGAGTCCCGCAGCGATCTGTGTATCCCCCACAAGTGCTGCCGTCCGGAAAGACGTCGAAACCGAATTCGAGCTGGCTCTCCCAGCTGTTGACGATGTTCTCGATGGCGGCCTTGGCCTGCGTCCACTTGGAGCCGGACATGGAACCGGACCTGTCGAGCAGGATCACCATGGCCACCGGGGTGCCCTCGATCTGGAAGTCCAGCTCGTCGCAGATCGCTTCACCCGTGTCGGAGTCCGTGTCGGAATCCGAATCGCTGTCGGAGTCCGAATCCGAGTCGGAATCCGAATCGCCGTCGGCATCGCTGTCCGAGCTCGAAGAGATCGGATTTGTACCCGTCTCGCAACCGACGGCGAAGATGAGCGTTGTTGCCAGGAAAGTGAGCATTAGATGTTTCATGGGTTTCCTCCTAGTCCGGAACGATCTGCGGGCAACCGAACTCGCCCTTTATTTCTTCCACATCTCCACCCTGGAGCAGGTCGCAGGCGTCGGGGCAGAATTCGATCTGCTCGTGGGTCAACGGATCGATCCAGTGCCAGCCAAACCCGGACGAGCAGTCCTCATCGTAGGGCACAACCGTTTCGGTTCCTGACGAATCGATGAAGAAGAAGTTCACCGAATTGTAATCCACCTCGTTGGTTATGTTGATGTCGTAGATGCAATTGATGACCGCGCCTACGATATCATTCAGCGCAGCCTGAAGGGTGGTAGTGTCCGATGCGTCGAGGGGCACGTTGTATGGTGCAGGCACGCCGCCGTTGGCCGCTATGGCGTCCAGAACGGCGCTGGAGTAGTTGAACCCGATCACGAAGACCTTGGTTCCCTGAGCGTAGAGAGCCGCCGCCAGGTTGCCCATGCTGGTGGCGGTTCCGCTGTAACCGGAGCAGGCGCTGCACGTGTCGCCACCGTCGGAAATCACGGCGACGTATGAATCAATTGCAGGATTGAGGCAGCCGCTGGCATAAGCCGTGTTCAGGAAATTGGTGAGCCCGCACGCAAGGGGAGTCAATCCGTTGGGATCCGAAAAACTGTTCAGGTCGGCGAGAATCGCGGCTTCAGTCCCGGCGCCGCAGTCTTGTCGAACCGGGTTGGTGTAACCACAGTTCCAGCCGCTGGAGTCAATATCGCTGCCGTCCGGAAAGAAGTCCAGGCCGAATTGAACCTGCGAGCCGGTCCAGGCGTTGATGACGTTGTTGAGGGCCGGCAGGGCCTGGTTCCAGTTGCTCGGGAACATGGAGCCGGAGACGTCCTGCAAAAGCATGAGGGCTACCGGAGTAAGATCGATGTCGAACTCAAGCTCGTCGCAGATCGGATCGCCGGTATCCGAGTCGGAATCCGAATCGGTGTCGCTATCGCTATCGCCATCGCTATCGGAGTCCCCATCCGAATCGCTGTCCGAGCCCGAAGAACTCGCATTCGAGCCCGACTCGCAACCGACGGCGAAGATGAGCGCCGTTGCCAGGAAGACAAGCACTAGATGTTTCATTGATTTTCTCCTAATCCACAACGATCTGCGGACAGCCGAACTCGCCCCTGATCTCTTCCACATCTCCTCCCTGGAGCAGGTCGCAGGCGTCGGGGCAGAATTCGATCTGTTCGTGGGTCAACGGATCGACCCAGTGCCAGCCGAATCCGGTCGAGCAGTCCTCGTCGTAAGGCACGTTCGTTTCGGTTCCTGACGAGTCGATGAAGAAAAAGTTTACCGAATTATAGTCCACTTCGTTTGTGATGACGATGTCGTAAATGCAGGTGACCACCGAACCCGCGATGTCATTGAATGCATTCTGCAACGTGGTGGAATCGGAAACGAGAATTGGAACATCGTACGGAGCGGCCATGCCGCCATTTGCCGCAACGTTGTTGAGACTCTGGCTGTTGTAATCGAATCCGATGGCGATGGTCTTGATTCCGAGTGCGAGCAAATTCAGGGTCGTTGTGGTGAAGGACGCTGCGCTGCCGCTGGAGCAGTTGGGCGAACCGTCGGTGACCAGCACCAGGTACGAACCAACCCCCGCCTCCGGGAAGCCGGTGGCGTAACCGGGGCTCAGGTATTTGAGCATCGACTCCTCGGTGGGGGTGTTGCTGTTGGCCAAAAGCCCGTTGACCATGGTGATGATGGTGGTCTCCGTACCCGTGGTCGGAGCGATTGGTATGTTCGTGTGAACGGCGCAGTAGCTGTCACTCGCGAAGTAGTCAAAACCAAACTCGATCTGCCCGCCCGCCCAGACGCCGAGGATGTTGTTGATGGCGTCCTTCGACTCCTGCATTTTTGACCCGACGCCGCTTCCCATGGATCCTGATTTATCCAGCAGGAAGACCAGGCGCACCGGGGTGACCTCGATGTCGAAATCGAGTTCGTCGCAGATCGCTTCACCCGTGTCCGAGTCGGAGTCCGAGTCGGTGTCCGAGTCGCTGTCGGAGTCCGAATCCGAGTCGGAATCCGAATCGCCGTCGGCGTCGCTGTCCGAGCCCGAAGAGATCGGATTTGTGCCCGTCTCGCAACCGATGGCGAATATGAGCATTGTTGCCAGAAAAGTGATCAATAGATGTTTCATTGGGTTCCTCCTAGTCTGGAACGATCTGCGGGCAACCGAACTCGCCCTTTATTTCTTCCACATCTCCACCCTGGAGCAGGTCGCAGGCGTCGACGCAGAATTCGATCTGCTCGTGGGTCAACGGATCGACCCAGTGCCAGGCGAACCCGGTCGAGCAATCCTCATCATAAGGCACGACTGTTTCGGTTCCTGACGAATCGATGAAGAAGAAGTTTACCGAATTGTAATCCACATCGTTGGTGATGGTAATGTCATAGATGCAGTTGACGATAATGCCTGCGATATCGTTAAACGCGGCTTGCAAGGTGGTCAGGTCGGTAGCCACGATCGGCACATTGTAAGGCGCCGGCATGCCCCCGGCCGCCGCGATGGCGCCCAGCGTGGTGCCGGAATAAGATACGCCGATGGCGACGGTCTTGATCTGGTTGGTCAGCAGGCTGCTGGTGAGGGCGGTGTACTCGGCCGGCGTTCCGGTGTTGGGGACACCGTCGGTTACGACGACCAGGTAGGATTCGACTCCCGCCTCCGGGAAACCGGTTGCGTAACCAACGTCCAGGTAGTTGTCCATGGCATCGAACGTCGGTGTCCCGCCACCGGCCGAGAGCCCGTTTACCATGGTGGTAATGGCGGCCTCCGTACCCGTTGCCGGAGAGATGGGACAGGCCGTGTTGACTCCGCTGCTGGCATTGTTGGGGTAGTAATCGAAACCGAATTCAATCTGCGTTCCTCCCCAGATGCCGAGGATGTTGTTGACGGCGGCCTTGGCGTCGATGATCTTCTGGCCTGACATGGATCCCGAGATATCAAGCAGCCACACCATACGCACGGGCACGGCCTCGATCTCGAACTGGAATTCGTCACAGATTGCTTCACCCGTACCCGTGTCGGTGTCGCTGTCCGAGCCGCTGTCCGAGCCACTATCGGTATCGCTGTCGGTGTCGGTGTCGGTATCGCCATCCGAATCGCTGTCCGAACTCTGAGCGTGCGGATTTGTGCTCTTCTCACAACCAAACATAATCAATGACATAGAAAATATCAGC
>JAUXHN010000168.1 GCA_030621515.1 Deltaproteobacteria bacterium
TCCTCATGGGCGGAGGTGACTGGCTCAACTCCGACGGGTCGCCCTTGGAGGTCAACACCAACGAACACGAGCTTAACGGTGGAAATGTCATGTCCGACGGCGCCGGCACGTGCTTCTTCTCCCATATAGTGTACGGGTACGAGAAGCCCTCCGGCTGGAGCGACCAGGATGTGGACGATCTGATGGCCGAATACCTCGGCTGCGAGCAGATGATCGTGCTCAACTCCATTTGTCTGGACCCGACGGGGCACATCGATCTGTACGCCAAGATGATGAGCCCCACGTCGATTCTCCTTGCGGAGTATCCCGTTGATACCCACTTTGACGGGACGGTGGCGTCGGGGGTTACCGGCGGTCACTGCTCCACCCCGAGCATGCCCAACGACTACCAGGATCAGGAGGACAACCTGGCTATCATCCAGGCGTCCACAAACATCGACGGCGACCCCTGGGTGGTCACCAGGCTCCAACTGCCCGAGCCCTACGACAGCAGCGGGTGGGTCTATCGCTCCTACATGAACTCGGAGATCATGAACAACTGGGTAGCCATGCCTTCCTTCTACGGTGCCCATGGGGATGAGACCGCCCAGGACCTGCTGGATCTGGAAGCCGCCGCCATCGCTGCGTATGAGACGGCCCTTCCGGGTGTCAACGTGGTGGCCATTGACGCGGATCACATGAGCGGAACCGGCGGCGCGATTCATTGTATCTCACACGATATTCCGGCGGAGGTGGGCGGCAACTGGGTTGCCCCGGCCGAGTACTGCGGCGACGGCATTATCAACGGCGACGAGGAGTGCGACGGCGATGACTTTGGCGGCGCCTCTTGTGAGGATTACGACATGGGCCTGGCCGACGTGCTGATGTGCAATATCGATTGTACCATCGATACCTCGCAGTGCCCCGGACCGGCCTGCGGTGACGGGATCCTGGACGACGGCGAGGAGTGCGATCCGTGTGCCCTGGAGCAACCGGCTTGTTCCGACTGGGATCTCGGATCGGGCAACGTCGGTTGCCACCCTGACTGCACGTTTGCCATCGCCGAATGCCCGGAGGCTTCGGCGTGTGACGCCGCAGCCGTGGAAGATCCGGGCGTTGTGTGCTGCCCCGATACGCCGCCGGCAAATTGCGCGTTGGACTCCTGGAGCTGGTCGAGCGAGGGCAGTTACTACGGGTGCTGCACGCAGGATCTCAAGAACATGATCTATTGCGAGGGCGGGTCGTACAACAACGTCTCCTGCAGCGGAGCGTGCTGGTTCGTGGTCGAAGGTGACTTTGTGGATTGCACGAATCACTCCATCCCCGGTCCGGCGGACGAGGTCGATTGCTCCGGCGTTGACTATCCGGAGGCGGACGCGGGCACGGACGCGGGCACGAGCAAGAAGAAGGACGACGGCTGTGGCTGCGCTTCTGTCGGATCCCCCTCGGTTTCCAACCTGTTGTCGGCTATTGTTTCGATACTCCTGGGATAGGACCGCACCCTGATTACCTGGGCCTCTGGCCGGTGAGGGCTTTGGGCGCGCCGGGCATGCTATCCACGTGAATCGTCTGGGTGGGGTAGGCGAAGTCGAGACCCATCCCGTTGACACAGGTCATCAACTTTAGCATGAACTCCTGCTTGGCCTGCAGGAACTCGCCCCACACGGTGCTCCTGGTGAAGCAGTAGATGAAGATGTCGAGGCTGGAGGGACCGAAGTTGTCGAAGTTGACCAGGTAGAAATCGCTGTGGAGGTTCTCGTCCTCATCGATGATCTTGCGGATCGCCAGGACCAGATCGTCCAGCTTCTTCGGTGGGGTGGAGTAGGTGACGCCGAGGGTCATCTTGATGCGGCGCTTTTTCATACTGGACCAGTTGTTGACCGTGTTCGTGGTGAAGGTGGCGTTGGGAATGGTGATCAGGCTGTTGGCGAAGGTTCGGACGCGAGTGGTGCGCAGGCCCACCTCTTCGACAGTTCCCTCTGTCGACCCGGTCTCGATCCAGTCTCCGATCTGGAACGGCTTGTCCAGGAAGATGATGATGGAGCCGAAGAGGTTGGCAACCGTGTCCTTGGAGGCCATGGCCAGGGCCACACCGCCGATGCCGAGACCGGCGAGGAGACTGCCGACCGAGTAGCCCATGTTCTGAAGGATCAGCACTGCCCCGATCAGGTAGAGAAAGGCTTTCAGGCTGCGCCGGATAATGGGGACGAGCTGGTCGTCGAGCTTGCTCTCGGTCTTCGCCGCCTTCTCCTCCCACCATCCGGTGAGGCCCTCCACCATCCGGGTTCCGAACCAGACGACGATGATGATGGTTGTGGCCGACAGAATGGCCCTCACGAACTTTTCGATGTTGACGGGCTCCTTCGGGATGGGAAGGATGACGATCGCCAGAAAGATTCCCCCAAGGACCACGGCCCACTCCACCGGCTTGGAGAGCGCGACGAGGAACATGTCGTCGAAGGGCATCTTGGTCTTCTCGGTGAGCTTGATCAGGCGGCGGAAGATCAGGGCGGCTATCTTCTTGCCGATGAACCCGACGAGAATGGCGCCCAGCGCAGCCAGGTATACCCACAGGGCGATGCCCATCAGCGGGGTGTTTACGAACTCGAGTACTTTATCGATTTCCATCGTCTCACCTCACGTTCGATTGACCGGCACACGGTATCATATCTTTCTTCGGAGCATACCCGGTATTACAGGCTTGATCGTTGGTGCGAATGTGAAACAATCGTCTTCAAATAGTTATGTCTCGTTATATCGCAATGGCGGCGATCGCGCTGGCGGTCGCCCTGATCTGGACGGCGTCGTTTCACTCGCGTGCGGGTGACGACAATGACGTTGAGCCTCCCCCGTACGGCGAGGCAAACGAGGAGGTCGACGGGGGGATCGATGACGGGGACGGCGGTGTTGAAAGCGGAAATCAAAGGGACGGCGCGCGCAAATCAACCCCGGTCCCCATATCCCTGACAACCAGCGGTGGTGTTTCACTCGGTGGATATCAGGCCGGGTATCTCTACTACCTGACCGAGGTTATCAAGCGAAACCCGGACGTGTTCGATCCGCGCGTGCTGACCGGCTCGTCGGCGGGAACGATCAACTCGATGATAGCGGTCATCTCCATGGGTAACGAGCCGAATGACGACCCCATGAGGAGTCTCTTCTACAAGCTGTGGACCGAGTTTCACTACAACGACCTCCTGGATGTCGAGAACGCGCCGGTACTGGCCCTGTCATCGAGAAGGGTAATGGAGGATCTGGCGGATCAGATGGAGGAGGTCTGGGTAAGGGGCCTGGACAAGGATCTGGATATTGTGATCGGAGCAACCGCCACGCGCGTGAAGAGCCGATCGGTGGGCCTGAGCGATGAGTTCTCCGTTCCGAGGCAGGAAGAGAAGTTCGTATTTCGCATACGCGGAAGGGGGCGTGGGCGTGCCCCCATGGTCACCAATTACGTGGATCAATCACGCGGTATAGAGCATCCGTTGTTGCCCTTTTCCGACCCGGCGAACGTAGGCCTCGAGGCGGCGCGTTCCGATTTCGATGTGATCAAGCAGATCTTGTTCGCGTCGTCGGCCTTTCCGCTGGCCTTCCCTCCCCAGGAGGTCGATTTTTGCATGTCCAGCCCCCAGACGACGTCTGTCGATGAACTGCAAGCGTTCAGGGACTGCCCCAAGGCCAAGTACTCCGAGATGTTCGTCGACGGCAGCATGTTCGACAGAAATCCCCTCGGGCTCGCCCACCGCACCGCGAAATCGGGGTTGGAGATAACCGATGGCAGGTTGGACTGGAAGGACATGCCCGATATCCGCACGGGGCACCTTCCTGAGAATTTCTTCTTCATCTACCTCGATGCGGGCCACACTTCCTATCCTCCGTCCCCCGAGGAGAGCGAGGTTTCGGGCAAGGTAGAGGCGCTCTTCCCGACCTTCGGCGCATACTCCCAGGGGTTTGTGAGGGCCGCACAGGCCAAGGAACTCTACACCCTGGTGGACGAAAACCCGGAGATCAGGGGCCGGGTCGAGTTCACCACTCGCGATCTCCCGGCCGCGAGCGGACAGCTGGCCAACTTCTTCGGCTTCTTTGACAGGAAGTTTCGGATTTACGATTTCTACCTGGGCATGCACGACGCGCGACGCTACTTGATGAACAAGGTTCTGCCGCGTGTGAACAAGATGACCGGCGAGAAGATGAGCATCAATCTGCCCGAGGACTCGGTGGGGCGCTCGACGGCAAAGTCCTGGAAACCGTTCTTCTGTCTTCGATCCCGGATCGACCGGGACAAGAAGTACGCGGGTTCGTGCGACGGCGCCCACCTGGAGGATTTTCGGATCCTTCTGCAGGTTTCCCTCGATCGGGTTTACGATCATTGCAGACGGTTGCCCGCGGACGAGACCATCGATCACGTTCACTGCAAGATGGCCATGGACAAGAACAACCCTCCGGTTGTCCTGAAGAACATGGACGACGTGGATGAGGGCGCCTGGAAGCGGGAAGATGACGAGTCCGAGTTTCAGCACACCATGAGGTTGTTGAAGGAATACGGTTTCTGGTTCGAGGATCTCGGTCTCGATAGAGACGAGGGGTGGTTGGCAATGTCGAGGATAAGGGAGGAACTCCTCGCCCGGATGGACGAGTTTGCCAAGAAGCTGCCGTTCGGGGAGCGGGTCCTCTTGCGCGCCCTCGGTAAGCCCGCCGTGAACTTCTTCATGTATCAGCCGCCCAAGGCGATTATCTACCTCGGTGGCGGGAAGGGCGCGGAGCTCGGGTTGAGCGTCACGAGCGGCCTGCTGCGGACGCGATGGCTCAGGTTCAACATGGCTCTGCAGATGCAGGGATTGTTTCAGGCGCTCTCCCTGGCGCCCAACGTCTTTGCGATAACACCGCTGGTGGGCCTGATGATAGAGATTCCACAGTTGAGCGGCCCGGTTTTCCAGTGGCGTATAGGTGGCCGGGTGGGTTTCCAGTTCAGCACGGCCGACAGGTTCTACCGTGACTCTTGCAACCTGGGCTCGTTCGAGTCGGACTCGGCCCGGTGCTCAGCCCCGGTGGGCCAACTTGTGGTGGTCTTCAGTTTTTACGAGCGGATAAGAATCCAGGGCGGGCTCGAGTGGTTTCCGTATTTTCTGCATCCCATGAACGAGCACGACAAGGGCAAGTTCAACGGCATGTTGCAGATCGGGTGGCAGTGGATCTCACCGTTCTAGAATCTTCTTCAGATTGTTTGGAACAGCGAACGCCGCCCGGTGGATGTCGCGGTTGTAATACCTGGCGGTCTTTTCAACTAGCTTCGCGCGCTCGTCCACGATGGCCAGGTGCTCGTGTCTGTCCGATGCCAGTGTCCAGCTCCATTGATCCGACGCGTACAGAGGCGCCGGACCGAAGTAGGGCGCGACTCTCTGGAATATTTCCTTGAGAGTCCTCATGGTATCGACGAACAACTCCTGCTGGAGTATGGGCGACCCGGTCTGAAGGGCGAAGACGCCGTCCGAAGTGAGGAGTCGCTTGCAGTCGGCGTAGAACTCCGCGTTGAAGAGCCCTTCCGAGGGCCCCACGGGATCGCACCCGTCCAGGAATATGATGTCAAACGATCCCACGTCTTTGCGTTTCACGTACGCAATTCCATCGCCGATGATAAGTTCGAGCCGCGGGTCGCTCCAGGCGGTGGCGAGGGTGGGCATGTGCGCCCTGCAAGCCTCCACCACAACAGGATCGATCTCCACTATTACAACGCTCTGCACCCCGGAATGCCGCAGGATCTCGCGGGCGGTGCCGCCGTCCCCGCCGCCGATGATCAACACGCGGGCCATGTGGGCGGCGGTGGTCATGGCGGGCTGGACCAGCATCTCGTGGTAGAAGTGCTCTTCCTTTTCGCCGGTCATGAAAATGCCGTCGATGACCAGGACCGGGCCGTAGTGGACGGTGTCGAGGATCTCAATCTTCTGGAAGTCGCTCTTTGCGCTAAATAGGACATCGCGGATCATGACCCCGTAACGAGTCTTGTTTTCGAAGGTTTCGTAGTACCAGGAACCCATGGATAGTCTAATGGCGGCGCGCGGCGCCGGCATGGGACCGTGTATGTTTGCGGACCGCCATGGAGTCGCCGACTCCTTCTATGCCTCTGTCCACGAACATCACCTCGGCGTATTTTGCGCCGAGCTCCTTTGACAGGAACTCGTGGGCGCGCATCGGCTCGCAGTCTCCACAGGTGTAGAAATCGACGGCGACGTAACCGTGCTCGGGCCAGGTGTGGATGGAGAGATGGGACTCCTCGAGCACCACGACGCCGGTGACACCCTGGGGAGTGAACGGGTGAAAGACCGAGGCCACGATGGTGCTTCCGGCCTCCACCGCCGCCTGACGCAAAGCTTTACCGATAAGGTCGATATCGTTGAGCAGCGCACTTTCGCAGCCGCGATATTCCGCGAGGAGATGTCTTCCAAATGGTTTCAATTCAATTTTTGAATATAGGAAAACCGAGGCCGGTTCAATCCCTTTTGTTAGGGCTGACCAAGTCCTGCCTGGATCCGGCGATTGCGGCATCAGCTTCAGATGCAGGTGAGTTATAGGTTTCGGGTTCCTCATGGACGGAAGAGCAAAGGGGCTCTTTCTTTTTCGCACGGAAGAGCGACAGGCACAGCCTCCTGAGCTGGGAGACCCGCCTCAGTCGCATGGTCACGGCCTGTGGTGACATGTTGATCGCGTTACGGGCCATAGTCCAGCCCGACGTCTTCAAGGCGCTTCACCAGGGCGCGGAATTCTTCAAATAGATCCAACATGATTTCAATTTAGCTTATGCAAGAACCTCCACCGTGGCAAACTGAACGGAAAGTAATGGGCAATCATTCACGGAATGTAGATCGTTTTGAGAGACCGTACTACGATGTCTTGTTGTGAGCGGTGAAGAACAAATAGTCCTGGCTTCCGCGTCCCCGAGGCGGCGGCGCATGTTTCAGGAGATGGGCATCGCGTTCGAGGTCATGCCGGCCGATCTGGACGAGCGGATGCTCGATGGCGAGACGCCGGTCGAGTTTGCCGTGCGCGCAGCAAAAGAAAAGTGGCTGGAAGTGGCGACCCGGCTGGAGCGGGAGGGCAGGACGCCGTGGGTGGTTTCGGCGGATACCATCGTTGTTCTGAACGATGTGGTGATGACCAAGCCGCGGGATCGAAAGGATGCCGCGCGGATGCTGCAGGAGTTATCGGGCAGGACTCACACTGTGGTGACGGGATGGATGGTCGGGAGGTTGCGGGATAAACAGGTTGTACGAGATACACAGACCTCGGTAACCTTTCACGAACTCACCGGCGAGCAGATCGACGGCTACGTGAGCACCGGGGAGGGCATGGACAAGGCGGGCTCCTACGCCATTCAGGAGATCGGAGCATTTCTGGTGAAACGAATCGAAGGGGATTACTTCAACGTGGTGGGACTGCCGATCTCGCAGGTGGTGAGAGCCCTCATCGAGCACGGCGCGCTCGCGTCGGATTTTCCGGGACGATGACGGATATCACAAAGAATCTTCAAGTTGTGCGGCAGAGCATTCGAGAGGCGGCCTCAGGCTGCGACAGGGATCCTGGATCGGTGACGCTGGTGGCGGTGTCCAAGCGTCATTCCACGGAGGCCATCAGAACAGCCTACGCTGCCGGACAGCGGGATTTTGGAGAGAACTACGCGCAGGAACAGCGCGACAAGGCCGTGGAGCTCGCGGATCTGGATGGAATTCGCTGGCACTTCATCGGGCACCTGCAGCGCAACAAGGCGAAGCACGTGGCCCCGAGCTGCGCGCTCGTGGAGACCGTGGACTCTGCGCGGCTGGTCGAGGAGTTGTCCAGGCAGGCGGTCAGGTTGGATCGCGTGGTGTCATGTCTCGTTCAGGTGAACGTGGGCGAGGAAGATCAGAAGTTCGGGTGTGACCGCGAGGAACTCGAGGAAATTCTCTGTGCTGTGGAGGAAGCCGACGGGCTTGCGCTCGAAGGGTTGATGACCATCCCTCCGTGGGATCTGGAACCGCAGGAGACCCGCGTCCACTTTTCCGCGCTGGCGCAACTTCGCGAGCGTCACGGCGGACGGACACGGTTGCCCCATCTGTCCATGGGGATGAGTCACGATTTCCAGGTGGCCATCGAGGAGGGAGCGACAATGGTTCGAGTGGGAACCGCCATCTTCGGGCCCAGAACCTGATGGCAATGGCCACGAGGGGAAGGTGTTTTTCAATGGTGAATCTTCGATGGGCGTTGGCGCTCGTGGCGATGGCCGCCGCAAGCTGCGCGAAGCAGGAGGCGCCGGGCAGAACCGTTCCGCTGGATAGACCGGTCACTGAGGATCCCGCCGAGCCCGTTGCGGCGCCGGTGGAAGCGCCACGGGAAACACAAGTTCATCCGGAGTCCCCGGTCAGGCCGATGGAAATCGCGGTATCACAAGAGCTGGAGGCCTCAGAGACCATGGCGCTCATGAGGATCATGGTTCAGGACAACGAAGGCAACCCCGTTCCCGGGACTGTTGCGTCGATCCGGTACAAGGGAGGGAGTTTGGTTCTGTCGGGCGTGTCGGACGAGGGAGGAATTGTCCGGGGCCTGATACCCGTGGGGGCCACGTACCTGGTGAGATTTATTTCCCTGGATCCGGAAAGGGTGGAAATCAATCACGAGATCGTTGTTCCCAGGGAAGGCTACCTGGATCTGGATCTCAAGCTGACCTACCTGCCGTCCGAGTCGAGAACTTTCATTCTCCATGGTGTGTTCTTCGAAACAGGGAAGGCCGCGCTGAAGGAGGAGTCGTTTGCTCGTCTGAGCGACCTGCTGGAGTATATGACCGCCAAGGAGTCGGTGGTCATCGAACTGGCGGGACACACGGACAGCATGGGAAGCGGCTCGTGGAACCAAAAGCTGTCGGAGGCCAGGGCGGTGGAGGTGAAGCGGTATCTTGTGAGCAGGGGGATCGACGCCAGAAGAATCGTCGCCGTCGGGTACGGGGAAACCCAGCCGATCGCTGATAATGAAACCCCAGAAGGGCGGCGGGAGAATCGACGGACAGTGGTAACGGTGCTGCAGGAGTAGGGGCGAGGCCTGCCTCGCCCTGATCTACGAAACGACAAACGTTCTTCAAATATGATATGATTTTCCAAACAGATGGAGGTGGGCCAAAATGAACGATATCAAATATCTTCTACTGACCCTGGCGACCGTGCTGGTTTTCTGCGGCTGGGGGCTGGGGTGTGATAGCGGTGGTGGTGGATCGAGTGACGGGGATTCCGACTCGGATTCTGATTCGGACAGCGATTCCGACAGCGACAGCGACACGGATACCGACTCGGATTCAGACACCGACTCGGATTCAGACACCGACTCGGACAGCGACACCGACAGCGATACGGACGGCGACGCCGACATCCACGAGTTCTGCACCGTGGTCTGTGACGTGTGCTTCATGGGCAACGCGCCCTGGCAGTCCCAGCCGATCGACCAGTGCATCCCCGAGTGCGAGGCCGATTTCGATGACTGCTCTGCGGCCGATATCCCCGCGATCCTCGAATGCACCGGCGGGTCCGAGTGCCCCGAGGGCATGATGGGCTGGGCCACCTGCATCTCCCCGTACACCTGCCTCTTGTCCTGAGGATGGAGGTGAGCAAAAATGATTGATATTAAATGTCTTCTACTAATCCTGGCAGTTGCATCCGTGCTGGTTTTCGGCGGGTGTGATGACGACGGTGATGGTGGGGACGCCGGAATGTCCGACACCGACAGCACGTCCGATCCGGAGTGCGACGGAGACGG
>JAUXHN010000290.1 GCA_030621515.1 Deltaproteobacteria bacterium
CGCAACCCTTGTTCTGGGACGCGACGACCGGTTGTATTTCTACGATCCCCGTTCCGGCACCTCCTTCAACGGCTGGATCTCCTACTCGGGGGGACGCGCCGATGACGGGCACGGGGTCAACGTCGGAAGCGCCGGCGCGCGGATATTCAAACTGTGGACACCGTCTTTCGGCCACACCTTCGCGGCCTACGGCGGGGTTGCCATGCTGGTGGGCGATCCCCCGGCCAGCAGGTTTATCACCTTATCCAACCGCATGGTCCTGAGGGGTTTCGAGACCGACGAGACATACGGTCGCCTCGGGCTCTACGCGGTGACCGAGTATCGCCACAACATCGTGGACGCCAGTCGAATAGGTCTGCTCTTCTCCTGGCTCGACAGGTTCCAGGGAGTCTTCTTCGTGGGAACGGGCACAGTCTCATGGCCCGACGGATACGACGGGCTATTCACGAGTGACCGCCTGTTCACGGAGGTGGGGTACGGGCTTCGGCTTCACCTGCTCGCCTTCGGGGTGAGCCAGTATCTCATCGCCCTGGACCTGGCGGTGCCCGTGGCGCCCTCCGTGCGGGAGTACGAGGTCGTCCAGATCGACGGCACCGTCGTCAACGCCGCCCGCTCCCCGTTCAAGGTAGTATTCGGAATCACGCACACCTATTGAGTGTTGCTTTTCCAAAAGCGATCGAGATGCGGCACGAAATGCGGTATATGTCCATCTTGAAATGAATTGGACATCGAGACGGAAGTTTGTGAAAGACGGCGTGTGCTTCGTGTTGTCGGGGCTCACTTTCAATCTTGTCACCTCATGCACCAGGTGCAGTCAAAAATCAGGTCACGGAGTTGCCCAGACCGAAGAGGGGGCATCTGTCGGAGAGAAAAAGGAACCCTCGTATATCGAGCTTCACAAGACAGGAAAACTGAAGGAGAAAGGGCAGGAGCTCTGGCAGATCATGGAGAGCTGCAGGCTTTGCCCCAGAGAGTGCGGAGTTAACAGGCTCGATAATCAAATGGGCTTTTGCCGCGCCTCGTCCTTGCTGGAGATATCTTCGTTCCAGCCGCATTTCGGAGAAGAGGACTCCCTGGTCGGCAACGGGGGATCCGGGACAATCTTTTATACCCACTGCGGGCTCAGATGCGTTTTTTGCATAAACTGGCGAATAAACCAGGGGGGCGAGGGACAACCGAGGAGCATCAAGGATATGGCCCAGATGATGCTCGATCTCCAGGCGATGGGGTGTCACAACATCAATGTCGTTACCCCAACCCATTACTCTCCGCATATCGTATTGGCCCTCGATATCGCCGCTGAAAAGGGGTTGAAGCTGCCCGTGGTTTACAATACGTGCGGCTGGGAACGCCTGGAAATACTGAAGAAGCTCGAAGGAGTAGTCGATATCTACTTGCCGGACTTCAAGTATGCAGACGGTGAGATGGCCGCCAAGTACTCCTCTGATGCGCTTGCATACCCGGAGATCACAAAGGCGGCCCTCATCGAGATGAATCGACAGGTCGGCGTGGCCAGGCCGGCGGACGACGGATTGATGCACCGTGGATTGATGATACGGCACCTCGTCATGCCCAATCGGATTGGCGGGACAAAACAGATCGTAGATTGGATAGCGGCAAATCTTCCCAGGGACACCTATTTCAACATCATGTCTCAGTACGTACCCATGCACAAGGCTTCCCAGTATCCGAAAATATCCCGCAAAATCACAGGGAGTGAGTGCAGGGAGGCCGTGGCGTGGGCAAAGGAAGCCGGCCTGACAAACCTGGACATCCAGGGTTGTTCGTTGTTTTGATTCCAAATTAACAAGAAATAGCTTCCTATCAAATTGCAAAATGCACTTGACATGGAATCTAAATAGGCATAAATTAGAAGCATGAAAACAACTATTGATATTCCAGAAAAGGAGCTGCGGGATGCCATGCGGTATACCGGCGCAAAGACGAAGCGTCTCGCGATCGTGACAGCAGTGGCAGATTACAACCGCCGTCAGAGAATGGCGTCCCTGGTACGGCACCTGGGGACATGCAAAGATCTGCTTACGACCGAGGAACTCATGCAAATGAGAGAGGCAGACGGGCCGGCTCCATCATGAAACTTATCGATACGTCCGCATGGATTCACAGTCTTCGCCCCGACGGAGATCCGGAAGTGACGGCCGAGGTCCGAGATTTGCTGGAGAGAGGCGAGGCCGCCTGGTGCCCATTGGTCAGGCTCGAATTGTGGAACGGTGCCAGAGGCGATCACGAGAAACGCGTCTTGCAGGAAATGGACAAGGAGCTTATCGAACTGGAGATATCGCCATCTGTGTGGGAATCGGCATATGCCATTGCAAAGAAGGCTCGAAAGAGCGGCAATACGTTCCCTGCGACGGATATTCTGATTTCCGCTTGCGCCAGGCATCACTCCATTGAGGTCGTGCATGCGGACACCCATTTCGACGCCCTGGCGCGTCTCTGAATCAATATTGAGGGTACTCCTCTTCACGGCCGTATTGACGGCGTCTCTTTTCGCGCAAGTCGCGGGTGCACAGACGGCAAAGAGCACTACCCAAACTACGAGGGTATTCAAGCCGCCGGTAATAGACGGGATCCTGGACGATTCCGCGTGGAAGGATGCGCACTGGTTTGAGGATTTCATTCAGAATCAGCCGGTCTTCGGAGTAGAGCCCAGTTTCCCGACCCGTTTCGCGACAGTCTTCGATGACCGGGCAATCTACTTCGCCATTCGCTGTGAGGTGGATGATCCCGACACGATCGTCTCCCGGATGACAAGACGGGATCGAGGTGGAGACTTCGATACGGTGGCGGTCATCATTTCGCCGCGAAACGACGGCCTGACCGGGTACACCTTCAAGGTCAACCCCGCCGGGGTGCAGCGGGACGTGGTGTGGCTGAACGACAAGGTGGGGGACGACAACTGGGACGCGATCTGGCACTCGGAGACGAGCGTGGATGAAGGTGGATGGACCGTCGAGATCGCTATCCCCCTGGATCAGATCAGATTTCAGGGCGGCGCAAAAACCTGGGGATTGCAGGTGACCCGCTGGATATCCAACCTGCAAGAGCGCGACACCTTCAGCCCCATCGCGCCTGAGATGGCCGGGTGGATCACTGCGGCCGGCGAGTTGAAGGGAGTGGAGGACATACCTCCACGCATGCCATTGTCGGTCACACCCGAGATCCATGTCTCCAGAACAACCGCCACCAGTGGCTCCGAGAGCACCACGCCGCGCGGCTTCAATTACGGAGCCGGCGGATACGCCAGGGTGGGGCTCGCTCCGGATCTCACTCTGGACATTGCCGTCAATCCCGACTTCGGTGAGGTGGAGGTGGATCAGGCGGTGCTGAACCTGACCGCATACGAAACCAAGTTCGCCGAGAAGAGGCCGTTTTTTCTGGAGGGAGCAGGAATGTTCACCACTCCCCTTCAACTCTTTTACTCGAGGAGGATCGGCGGCGCTCCGCCGGCGATTTCCCTCGGGGATGACGAAACGCTCCACAGGGCGCCGACCACCACCCCAATCTTGACTGCTGTCAAGGTAACGGGGAGATCGTCGAACGGGATCTCCCTGGGGATGCTGGACGCGCTGATGATGCCCACGAACTCCCGGGTGATGATCGCTGACATGACGGCAGTCGAGGACCGGGACGGAACGCCCTGGACGAACGCAGCGGTCTTGAGGATGACAGGAGAACTCGATCAAGGCTCGGTCTTCGGGGTGATGGGCACAGCACTCAACCCGGCGGGCGGAAACGATGGATCGTACACCGGCGGGATAGACTGGAACTTGCTCTCTGACGGGAAGGACTACTCCATTCAGGGCCAGACGGCGGCGAGCCTGAGGCTGGACGAGACGCTCGGGCGGGAGCAATCCAGCGGTGGTGCGCTCTGGACAAAAGTGGAGAAGCGGGGCGGCGAGCACATTCGTTCCCACGTGGAATACAAGATGCTCGGCGAGGGGTTTGATCCAAATGATCTGGGTTATCTTGTGAGGGATGATCTGCACCGTCTGGAGGGTCACTTGCAGATCAGGCAGACTGAAAAGATGGGTCCCTTCATGCAGCTTTACGTCGGCACCAGGCTCGGCGGAGAATGGAACACTCACGGCCTGGATCTCGGTAAATGGGCCGTGGTCTATGTCGAAACAAAATGGAGCGGCGACTGGTGGACGAACATCGGCGGCTTCGGCTCAATGAAGGGAAACGACGATCGGGAGATGCGTGGTGGTCCCGCACTCATACAACCCGCCCATGGCGGCGGCTGGTTTGATCTCACGACGCCCACCCGGTCGGTTTTCGGTGTGAGATTTCACGTATGCAGCGGTTCCACTGCCCGGGGATACTACTTTCACACGCTCCCCGTGTTGCAGCTGCGCCTGGGGCGCGTTGAACTGGAGCTCTCCGCCGGATACAGGCACATCGTGGGCACCCTGGCGTACGTCGATGTTCTGAATGAAGACGAGCCCGACGAGGAGTATATTTACGGGAGCCGCGATCTCGATCAGATCGATCTGGGGCTCAAAT
>JAUXHN010000297.1 GCA_030621515.1 Deltaproteobacteria bacterium
TTGTCGAAACACATGAGGTCGAGGGCTCATCCGAGTTACCGTGGGAAAAGATCTCCCTGGGGGTAGACGAGAGTGAATTCAAGAAAGCTGTCACCGCGCTGGCGGGTCTTTCGGAAGAACCCGCCTTCGCACGCATAACGTGCAGTCCTCAGATTACCATCGACGTCATCGATCCGAAGGCCGGCTCCATGAGCGAGCGCGGCTCGGGAAATCATTCACTGTCCAACTGCACTTTTCGCCAGGTCGGATCCGCGGGGCAGTCATCGAAGCCGGCCTCGATCCGCGGGGAGTTCGTGGACGGGCGGCTCGTCTCCATCACGTTCCGGTTCCCGTCGGCCAGGCGCGACAGCCTCGCCGGGGAGATCGAGAAACGCTTCGCCCAGGGAACCGCGCGGAAGATCAAGCAAATATCGGCCATCGGCGAATCGTCCACAGACATGCTTCTGTGGAAGGTGGACGACGAGCTGTGGGCGCTTGGCGGCAGTCAACTGGGGACCATCCTGGTGCGCCAATCGCCTGCGCCCCTCCGCGAGCTGCCCGAACCGCGCAAGGCATCCGTCAGGGGTGTTCCCGTTTCTCTTGACGATATCGGACTCGGGGGCGGGCTGGACCTGAACGACGATCTGGATGACGTCCCGATTATCGACGGCGGCCGGAATTGAGAACTAAGCGAGCTTATTTCATTGCCATCATCCTCTAAGTCTGTGAGACAATCGATGGGGTGCTGTGGTCAAGCTGCGGCTCCGAGGTAACCGACCCAACCGATAAGGTGAATTGAGATGAAAAAACGAGACGAAAACCCGCGACTTGCGGGATTCTGGCTAGTGCTGACGGCCCTGCTCCTGGCATTCGGATCTCCCGCATGCGTCGACGAAGACAGCAGCTCGGACGACTCCGACGCCGGCGCGGACTCCAGTTCGGATACGGACACCGATTCGGACACGGACACCGGCCCCCCCGACGAGATCGGCCCGGCGGGCAAGTTTGACGAGTCCATCCTCGTGGACGGCATGAGCAGAAAATATCAGATCCATATTCCCGAATCGGCGATCGCGGCCATGGACGAAGGCCCGGTCGGCCTGCTCATCGCCCTGCACGGCGCCGGGGACACGGCGGATAACTTCATCGCTGCCGTGGGGCTTCCGACTACCGCCGCCAGCAACGGGTTTGTCGTGATAGCACCGGATGGCTACAACAAGGCCTGGTTCGTTGAAAGCAGCGAAGGCTGGCCCGGCACCGACGGCTACGATATTTCCTTGCAGAACGACATGGAGTTCATGCTGCAGATGATCGCCGTCACGAGCGAGTCCTACTACATCGACGCGGGCGCCATCTTCCTTGCGGGTCACTCCCGGGGGGGCGGGTGCACCGGTCTCATGGCCATGTTCTCCGGTGGAATGGAAATCGCTTCGGGAACCTGGGTATCGCCGTTTGCCGCCTACGGGATCAACGCGGGCTACGATGCCACCGGGGGAACCGTGGACCTCACGTCGGCGGACCCGAAAGGACCCGTCTGGATCATTCACGGCATCAGCGATACGGTGGTTCAGTACAGCATGGGCGAGTCCTTCTACAACGATCTGAACGCCGCTGGATGGGACGTGACCTTCACCTCCGTGAGCGGCGGCGGGCACACCTGGCTGTGGAGGCCCCAGTACGGCCAGACAAACGACGATCTGTGGAATTTCTTCATGGACAACGCCAATTAGGTGAGCGCATCAAACATGAAGATCCTGATAATCTACGATACCAAGCACGGCTGTACGCAAAGTGCGGCTGCCACCCTCAAAAGCCTGCTGCGCGATGATGTCACGGTGGCGCATGTCAAGGAGAGATCCGGGCTTGATCTGAACGCTTTCGATATCGTCATAGTGGGCGGATCCATCCACGCGGGCCACGTGCAAAGGCGAATCAAGAATTTCTGTGAGGAGAACCTGGCCGTTCTGGAAAAGAAGCGCCTGGGTCTATACCTCTGCTGCATGTACGAGGGCGAAAAGGCCACCGCCCAGTTCGATGGCGCCTTTCCCGAAAAGCTCCGGAAACACGCTACCGCAGTCGGGCTGTTCGGCGGAGTGGTCGACTTTGACAAGATGAACTTCGTGGAGCGGGCCATCGTCAGGAAGGTGTCCGGCGTGAACGAGACCGTCAGCAACGTGAAGGAGGACGCCATCGAGCGATTCGCCGCCCGTATCTCGTAGCCAGGCGGCCGACTTTTTGTGTTTGCTCGTTCGGTTGGCTAGTATTTCGTTAAGATGGAATGCACAGAATGTTACGCGGTGAGGTATCGTTTCGGGGTCGAAAACGGGCCGAAGTTCGATTTTCTCCTTGAATTCGACCCGGAGCAATTCTCCCTCATCATGGACGACAGAGAGGATCTACCCGACTGGACGCGGCTCGAGTACCACCAGTGCGAAAACTGCCCCTTTACGCCGGACGAGACACCTCGATGTCCCCTGGCCCTGAGCCTGGTCGAGGTGATCGAGGCCACGAGCCAGTTGATATCCCATGAGCCGGTCACCTTGGAGGTGACCTTCCCGGGCAGGACCGTGTCCATGGACACCACCGCCCAGGACGCGCTGCGATCGCTCATGGGACTCATCATCCCCACGAGCGGTTGCCCCCACACGGCGTTCTTCAGACCCATGGCCCGTTTTCACCTTCCGGTCTCCACCCAGGAAGAAACCCTGTACCGGGTCACCTCCATGTACATGCTCGCCCAGTACATGCGCAATTTGAGTGGACTGGATCGCGAAACCGACTTCGAAGGCCTCGCCCGGATCTATTCCGTCATCAACGTCGTGAACCGGAACGTCAGCGAGCGGTTGCGAGAGGTCTGCACAAAGGACTCCTCGCTCAATGCCGTGGTTCTTCTGGACGTGTTCGCGCAGATACTCCCCATGCAGTTCGAGGATATCCTCGGAGAGTTTGAAGCCCTCTTCAAACCGTACACATCTTAGAGCTTGCCGATAAAAGACCCATTATCTGCGAAATTATGTAATTTAAATACAAATTACACGCGAATTCATGTTGAAAAAGAACGAAATTCGCAAAACTACCTGCCGATCATTCTCTTGGGATGAGTATTTGGCAGGATGATCCACACGGGCCGACAAAAACCCATTCGTTCAGCCTGTTTTTCCGCTATAATACTTTGTAGTTCAGTGACTTTGAAAAGAAAAGGCTCGGAGGGTTGTATGAAGCGTCATAACACTTCAATTCTATCGCTGACGGCGTTCGCGCTTGCCGTTTCATATCCGGGAGGATGCACACCGGAGCCAAACCTCATCACCGTAAGCGACACGGATACAAACAGTTTCGACGCGACCGCCAAGTACGTCGGCCCGTGTGTGACGGAGCTGGACCGCGGAGAGTTGGGGCCGGACGAAACCGTGGACGTACGGACCATCTTCACCTATGACGGTGATTACGTGGTGAAAGAAGAGTTTGACGGCGACGCGGACGAAACCATCGACACGTTGAAAGAATACACCTACGACAGTGACGGCAACGTCCTCACCGAAGCGCGGGACGGCATCGAATGGAGCGCGGCGCACCCCCAGAACGGCGCCGATGGCGCCACCGACATTAGTTACCGTTTCACTTACGACGGCAACGGCAACATGATGAAGATAGAGCAGGACGGCCACGGGCCCGACGCGGTCACCGACGGATTCGTGGATCGACGGGTCACGTTTACTTACGATGGCTCCGGTAACATGATCGAGTCCGTGGAGGACCTCGACGCGGACGATGAACCGGACATCATCATCACGTATACCCACGACGAACACGGAAATCCCCTGACCAGAGAAACCGACGGTACAGCGTGGGAGCCTTCCGATGGGACCGTGGACAAGCTGGACACCTTTGCCTACGAATACGATTCGAGCGGCAACATGACAAAGCAGGAGCTGGATCTCGGCGCCGACGACAATCTGGATATGCGCTCCGTCTACACGTACGACTCCATGGGCAACGTGCTCACATTGAGCGAAGTGTGGTTTCTTGACGTGGACAACTTCCACACGGAGAACACCTACGACGACCAGGGGTACCTGTTGACGCATCGGTATTGCACCAACGGATTTTGCATTACCGACAATTACACCTACGACATGTTCGGAAACGTGCTCACCCTGTCTTATTCCAACGACAACTACACGAGCGGCGCGCTCGAACTCACAAACTACTGGTATGCCTGCTGGGACCAGAGCCAATAGCACAGGACGGCGACGGTACAGAATAAGACACCCGTGGTGACGATGTGGCCTTATCTAGAGACATCCTATGGGCGCAGCGGAGACAACGATGTTGTCGAAGTATCGCCCCTGTCCAACGGGTGATCCGCTGTTCCAGTAATTTTCAAAAAAGACCGCGTTG
>JAUXHN010000143.1 GCA_030621515.1 Deltaproteobacteria bacterium
ATCGCACGACCCGATGATCTGGTGGTAGATCATCGCGTCGTTGGGCGCCAGGTGCTGCGGGTCGACCTCGTCGGGGTTTTCCGAGTACTCTTCTCCGTGAAATTCGATCATCTCGAAGGATGCGGGGAGAGTCAGCTCAACCTGCACGTCGCGCGCGGCGACTTCGATGTTCGAAACGAACCTCGGACCGAACATGAGCTGCGCTTCGGCAGCGGTATCGATGAAGATGTACGCGCCCTTGCCCTCGTCGGTAATGGTGTCCATCAAGTCGTCGTTGAAGGAACCCGCGTTGCCCATTCCCACGCCGATCATGTATATTCCCTCTCCGTTGGCGTCGTATGCATGCAGCGCGATGAGGTCCTTGTCGGTGACGCCCGCGTTGGCGCCGCCGTCCGACATCAACACCACCCGGTTGATCCGATTCTCGGAAAAATTGGCCTCGGCGAGGTTGTAGGCCGTGACCAGCCCCGCGGAGAGATTGGTGCCTCCGCCTGCGGTGATTCCGTTGCACATGGAAACCAGCGTGGCGTCGTTCGGTGCGCTGATGTTGTGGGAGTTGAGCAAGATGCTCTGAGATGTGTTCCAGGTGACTGCGGAGACGATGTCTCCGTTCTTCAGCGATCCCGCGATGGCGAGGCAGCTCTGCCTGACCATTTCGATGGGATGACCGCCCATGGATCCGGACGTGTCTAGCGACAATGTCAGGTTCACCGGTCTCCTGGTAGCGTTGGACAGGGCTGGAGCCTGGACCGCTATCTGGAAATCATAGGTTTCGTCGCTGCCGACCTCCAGGTTGGGCGTCATCTGGGCGGTCACGGCAACCGTGCCGGCGAGCGCCGGAGCATTGTCAAAGGTGTAGTAGTTGAGGAACTCATAGGTCCGAACGAGGTTCCCGAATACAATGCCGGACAGGATAGTCGCTCGGGCTTGCACCGGGCTGGCCATCGAGTTCGAGTCGTCGGCCGAGAGGTAGAGCACCACTTCGTTGACGGTGTCGCAAGGGTCGGTATCCGTGTCCCACTCCTCGGGATCTTCGATTATTGGGGAATCGCCGTCCGTATCGCCGTCCGTGTCGCTGTCCGTGTCGCCATCCGAGTCCGAATCGCTGTCCATGTCCGAATCGCCGTCACTATCCGAATCGCCGTCGCTGTACGAATCGGGATAGCCGGTGCCCATGCTTTCGTCACTGCCGGCACATCCTATCGCAATGAAGAGCGTCAGCAGGGCTGTAAGGAGCAGCGAGCTTCGTTTTAATGTAGTCAAGTATTTCATTGTATCCTCCTCTGTTTCCCGGAAATAGAGCAGGATGTGTGCCAACGCGGTCGGATGTTTGGCCGATCAAGTAATGTTAATTATAATAACGACTTGGAAAGTTCGCGGCTCACGCACCTGTGCCATGTTGTGCCGGATCAGGTGATCACTCTATGATCGGCGCGGTGGGCTTGTCCTTGGAATCGGCCTTCGGTTCGGCTCTGGGTTGAACCTTGACATCCACCTTTGCGGCTCCGGGTTTGTTGAGAGCCTGGAACAGGTCCTGCACGGCGTCACCGGGCGGTTTGGTGCCCGTTGGGGGTGGATCTCCCTTGCATATTATGGAGATAATCGCGCTGTCGAGGCACTTTCCCTTTTTGAAGCCGGCGTCGGTACACGCCTTTTCGCGGGCCTTGCCCCGAAGGGGATTCTTGTCCCGCAGTTCTCCGGGCTCGTCCGAATAGACCTTCTGGCAACTGGCGAAACCCATATTGCTCATCACGCAGGCGCGACACCAATCGTGCTGTTTCAGCGCCTCCTTCCCCCCCTTGCCCAGGCCGACCCTCTCATATTTCTTCTCGATGACTATTGGCTTGGCATTTGGATCGGGCACGCAATCCGGCTCTTCCACGGTCGAAGAGCAGCCGCCGAGCGCCGCAGCAAAAACTAAAATCGACAGATTGGTCAATAGTGATCGACTCATTTGATATTCTCCTTCATTCTCAATAACAATCGAACAGTCGTTCCGCTTCCCTGCACCGAGTCGATTTCGAGTGTACCTCCATGGTCCTCGGCTATACGCTTCACCGTCGGAAGCCCCAACCCTATGCCCGACGGCTTGGTAGAGAAGAACGGCGTTGTGACCCTGGAGAGAACATCCGATGAAATGCCCACACCGTTGTCCTCGACCTCGATCACTGCGCTGCCCGGCTGGCCCTTCACAGCCTTGATCCTGACAATGATTTTCCCTCCATCTTCTTCGACCGCCCAGATGGCGTTGGAAATCAAACTGGATACCGCGTATTGAGTCAGATCGGGATCCATGCTGATTTCGAGATCATTCACTTCGGGTTCGATCTCTATTTCGACGTTTTGAGGGACATCATCGCGCTCGCGAAGATCCCGCAGCACATCGGACACCACTTCGAACGGTCGTCTCATTTCAAAAGAAGGTTCTCTCGGTCTGGCGAAATCGAGCAAGCCCGAAACCATCCGGTTGAGCCGTATAGCCTCTTCTTCGGCGATGTCGAGCAGGGTCGCAAAGGTCCCCTCGACGTTGCCGTGCTTGCGGATCTGGGAAATTGCCGAGAAAATGGTGGCCAACGGATTTCGGATCTCGTGGGCCATGGTGGCCGATAGCTGGCCGATAGCGGCGAGCCGCTCGGCCCTGATCAATTCTTCCTGGGTATCCAGCAGTTTGCGGAATGAGATCTGCATATCCGACAATAACTGCGAGCTCTCCGTCACCAGGGCCAATTGACGCCCGGCGGCGGTCAAGAGTTTGAGGATCGACGGGGTGAAGGCCCCCTCGACACGGGTGAGGACAACCACTCCCTGCAGGTGAGCATGCGCCCACAGGGGGATCACCGCTATCGAGCCATGCAACTCGCCGAGCTTCGCGCGCAGGGAATCGGACAGATCATCCACACTGTCGAAACCCACTGCCTCGGTGCCCAGTGAGGCCACGACCGACGCGGGGATCCCCTTCTTGTAAATCGGGAAATCCCATTCCCTGCGAGCAACCGGGAGGAGCACCCCGGCGTCATCGACCGCGAGCGCTATGAGCACTCTGGTCGCCGAGGCCATGGCCAGGAGAGAATCGAGGCTGTCGTTTATCAGGGTTTTCACATCGAGGGAGGTTCCCAGGGTGCTGGAGAACCTGCAGAGCTGATCAAGCTCCCTCCCACGAAGCGCGATATCGTCCAACGAGGAACCGTTTTGACTGTTTTTCGTCAAAATTGGTCGCTTTTAAGCCACGCTGTTAAAAATCCCCGAAAAGCCGCGTTATGCGAGTATCCAACGCCAACGCTATCTTGTACAGCGACGAGATAGACGCAGAACTCTCCGCTCGTTCGATCTGGGACAGAAGAGATACCGAAAGCGAAGTGCGCCTCGCCATCTGCTTGAGCGTGAGGGATCGCTCCTTGCGCAGGGCCCTGATGGTGCTTCCGATAACCTTGTGCAATTCCTCTTCGGGACTGCGCGCGAGTCCCTTCCTCTTCATCACTCGGTCGATCACTTCGCGGAATTCATCATGATTGAAAGGCTTCTTGATGTAGTCGACCACATCGAGCTTCATGGAAGCGACTGCGGTCTCCAGGGACGGGTACCCGGTGAAGATAATGATGGCGATATCGGTGTCCACTTTGCGGATCTGACGGAGAACTTCGATGCCGTCGGTCTTGGGCAACATCAAGTCGAGAATTACCAGATGGTATGTTCCGGTACGCACCTCCTCACCGCATCATGGGGGGAGGTCAGGGTCTTTACCGCGAATCCGTCCCTGGCGAGGAATGTCTCCATGTAATCACAGATCTCCTTGTCATCATCCACGATGAGGATTCCCACCTGAGAGGTCAGCCTCGGCATTTGCAACTCCTTTGCCGTTTTCGGCGGTTGGATTTCAAGTTATCAAAGTCGGGGCGAGAGGATTTGAACCTCCGGCCTCTTGGTCCCGAACCAAGCGCGCTACCAGGCTGCGCTACGCCCCGTGTGAACGATTATATCACTCGACGTTGGAATTACACCATGACTAGAAATTGGTCAACCCGATGATCGGTTTATTTTTATAATGATGATGGAAGCCGGTGAGAGTGCCTATTGAGATAGGCTCCTAGTGGCAGCCGCTGCCCTTGCAGAACTTGCCATTCTTGTACTTGGCGTAATTCTTACCCTCTTTGGGATTTCCGGCTTTCTTGTGGCAATATCCGCAGTTGACCTTCTGGCCGTCTTTCTCCATGCCCTTGTGCTTCTTGTTCAACGGAACGTCCGCAAACAGCATCGTGCTGACGAACATGGCAGCGATCGTGGCGGCGAAGATGATTTTTTTCATGGCTTGCTCCCTTTTTGAAATCTATTGCTCTTTTGAGAGTACTTGTAGTCGTTACTTCTTTTACGCACAGTAACGGTATTTATTCACTATGCATAACTAAAAAAAAATATTTTCAATGTTGTGAGATACACCATCCATTTATCCATCGATTCCGACAAGCTGGGTCAGGCGATCGATGGCTACCCTGCTCATGGGGTGGAGGCCCTTGTGTTGACAGTAATCAAGGTTTGCGGCGAAGAGGGCGGTCTCCAGGTTGCCCACGTTGAACACCGCCGAATGGTGCGGATCCAGCCCCACGAAGTTGAGATCGCAGATGGACACTTCGGCGCCCGGATACTTGAGGGGCATTCCCTGGGTCCTGCAGATCAACGGGCGATCCTGATATATCATGCAGCGATTGTCATCGTTGAGTAGCCTGCAGTGCCCATCTTCTCGCAGTGGAGGTTGGCCCGCCTGCAGGTGCACGCGCTCCGCTTCGATACCCAGCGCCTTGCCGACAACCACAGCCTCCACCATTACCAATGTCAGGCCGCCGCTACAGCATTGCCAGCATCCGGGATGACAGGTTATCTGCTCGCTGTATCGAGCGAATACAGATTCCATGAAACGATCGACCCGTGTCCTCAACTGGTGGTAGGGGTGCAGCATCCACAACCTTGTACGCCTATATGCAGGTTTCGAGAACCGGAAATCAGGGTTCTTTTTTGGGGGACTACCTGTTACCGTCTCCCCCTGTTTGGAGATTATCGGATCCAGATCAGGACAATATCAAATGGCTATGACAACCAACAGCTTGCGGATTTCAGCCCTCGGCGGTTTCGGCGAGATCGGTATGAATTGCCTGATGTTGGAGGTTTTCGGAAAGATTCTTGTCGTCGATTGCGGGGTGATGTTTCCCGCCTTCGACCAGCCCGGAATCAATATCATCCATCCATCGTTCGAGTATCTCGTTTCGAGGCGAGACAATCTGGTGGGGCTCGTCCTGACCCATGGGCACGAAGATCACATCGCGGGCGTTCCTTACCTGCTTCAACAGGTGGATCTCCCCGTGTACGGATCGCGGTACACCATCGGACTGGTCGAGCAGCGCATGAAGGAGTTCGATCACCTGGGGCAACTCAACGCCCACATCATCGATGCCGGAGATGTCACGGAGATCGGACCGTTCACCATCCGCAGTTTTCCCATGCCCCACTCCATAATCGACAATCGGGGACTGTTGATCGACACGCCCGTCGGGCGCATTCTCCACACGGGGGATTTCAAGCTGGGGATGCGCGGACCTGCAGAAGGCCGCGATGTCCTGGAACGGCTTCGCGAAATGGCGGTCGACGGCGTCGACCTCATGATCTGCGATTCCACCGGCTCACAGGAAAACGAGATCTCCGGAGACGAATCCGAGGTGACGGATACCTTGACGTCCCTCGTGGAAGAGACGGACGGACGAGTCTACGTCGCGATCTTCTCCTCCAACGTGGAACGCCTTGGCGCCCTGGGGGAGATCGCGAAGCGCACCGGGAGAAAGATCGCCCTGTGCGGCCGCTCGGTCATAACTCACTCCAGGATCGCCACCGAAACAGGCGCTCTACACCTTCCCCGAGAATTGTTGATCCCGGTGGAGGAGGTTCAGGACCACCCGAGGGGCCGGGCCCTGGTGGTGGTGTCCGGAACCCAGGGAGAGAATCGGTCGGCCCTGAGCCGCCTGGCAATTGACAACTTGCGGAACCTGAACGTTTCGAGCGACGATCTGGTGGCCCTCTCGAGCCGTTTCATCCCCGGCAACGAAGTGGCAATATCGCGCACCATCGACCGGCTCCTCCGCCTGGGGGCACGCGTGGTACACCAGGACAACTGCCCCGGCGTGCACGTGTCCGGCCACGGCTCCATCCTGGAGATCGAGGAGGCGATCGCGGCGGTGAAACCCGGGGCCTTCATCCCCGGGCACGGAACCTATCGACACCTGGTGGCTTGCTCCGAGATCGCGCGGCGAGAGGGTGTACCCGCCGTGATGGTCATCTCCGACGGCCAGGTGGCGCACCTGAGCTCCGACGGTTTATCCCTGGAGGAAGAACCGCTCCCCACCGGCAGGATCCTGATCGACGGGGGATCCGGCGTACCCGAATCGGCCATGAGAGATCGGCGGCTTCTGGGAACAAAAGGGCTCCTTGCGATCTCCTGGATCGCGAATGAAGACGGTCGGCCCGTGAGCAAGATCGATGTTATCCTGCGCGGCGTAACTTCAGACGAAGCGTCCCCGTGGCTATGCGAGCAGATCCGCGCCGAAGTTCGTAGCATCCTCGCGGGGATGGCACCCGAACTGCAGGTCGATTTTACGCAATGCGAGGAATCGATAAGGACGGCGATTCGCAAGTTCGTAAACAAGGCCATATCGCGGGAACCTTACGTAATCGTGTCGATATACCCTGCTCCGTGAGATAGGGGTCAGGAAACTCCGTATTGCTTGATCTTGTACAACAACGCCCTGTGGCTGATCTCCAGTATCTTTGCGGCTTTCGTGCGATTGCCTCCGGTCTTGGCCAGGGCGCGACGGATGAGCTCCTCCTCTATCGCGCGCACCGTTTTCTTGATCGAGAGGTCACCCGAGGCCAGGGTGTTCCCGATGAAGTCCCTCGCCTGCTGGATCTTTTCCGGAAGATCTTCCGGTGTGATGAGATCTCCCTCCGTGAGCACCATCGCCCGCTCTATAGCGTTCTCGAGCTCCCGCACGTTGCCGGGCCACCTGTAAGACAGGAGCATCTTCCGGGCATCCGGCGAAACCCCTTCCACCCGAGTTCCCAGCTTGGCGTTGTGCCGCTTTATGAAGTAGTCGACGAGAAGCGAGATATCCTCCGTTCGCTCCCGAAGAGCGGGCACGTGAATGGGCAACACGTTCAGCCGGTAGTAAAGATCTTCTCTGAACGCGCCGGCGGCCACCTCGTCTTCCAGGTTCTTGAGGGTGGCGGCGATCACCCGCACGTCCACGAGCTCGTCCTTGGTATCGCCGAGCCTTCTCACAACGCCCTCCTGGAGGACGCGCAACATCTTGACCTGCAGGACGAGGGGCAACTCGCCGATCTCGTCCAGGAGGAGGGTGCCTCCGGAAGCTTCAGAAAACAAACCCGGCTTGTCACTGTGAGCGTCGGTGAAGGCGCCCCGCCGGTGCCCGAACAGCTCGGACTCGAGCAGGGTCCCGGGGATGGCCCCGCAATTGACGGCCACGAACGGTCCGTCACGGTGCGACGAGTTGTCGTGTATCGCCCGTGCCACCAGTTCCTTGCCGGTGCCCGATTCGCCGGTGATCAGCACTGTGGACCGGACCTCCGCCACCTTGGAGATCAACTTGAACACGCGGTCCATGGCGGGGGAGTCGGCTATGATGCCGCCGAAATCGGCCTTCTGCACCACCTGGGCCCGAAGCCGGGTGTTCTCACGGCGCAGGTTCTCCCGCTCGTGGGCCTTCGCCAGCGTGAGCACTACCTCGTCGGTCTTGAAGGGTTTGGTTATGTAATCGTAGGCGCCCGCTTTCATCGCCTCGATGGCGTTGTCCACCGATCCGTACGCGGACATCACTATCACCGTGGTGCTGATCTTCCGCGCGACGATCTCCGAAGTGAGCTCAATCCCGTCCATCTCGGGCATTCGAACGTCGATGAACGCCACATCCACGTCCTTTTTTTCCAGTATGTCCAGGGCCACGCTTGCCCTGTCTGCGGATTCCGTGTGGTACCCGTGCCTCGCGAGCATGGCGCAAAGGGATATTCTGATGGATTCCTCGTCGTCGACGACCAAGATGCGCTTCATGGTAGAATCTTTACACACCCGGCCTTCAATCACAACGCCCCGACGGGCTTCGGTTTCCAAATCGTAAGATCCTGCGTAGGGCCGCCGGAGCAGGACAAACGACAAACGTCATCCAAAGATGTTATGATCGTCCGAACAGATGGAGGTGGGTGACAATGACTACGAAATATAAGGGCGCATACATAGATGCGCCCCTACTACTGGGTCTGGTGCTGCTCGTGGTTTGCGCCGGCTGCCCGAAAAGCTCGTCGAGTAATGACGGCGGGACCACCGACACGGACACCGATTCGGACAGCGATACCGATTCGGACAGCGATACCGATTCGGATACAGATGCCGACACCGATACCGATACGGACACCGACACGGATACGGATACGGATACGGACACCGACACGGATACGGATACAGAATGCACCCCTGCCTGGGCCGACCACACGGTGGATGGATTCTTCGATGGCGCCGTGTCGGTATACGCAGCGGATGTTGACGGAGACGGAGACATGGACGTGCTAGGCGCAGCATTCTATCACGATGAAATCGCCTGGTGGGAGAACACCGCAGGTGACGGCACCGCCTGGACCGAGCACACGGTGGATGGGACATTTGATGAGGCCAGTTCGGTATTCGCGGCGGACGTTGACGGAGACGGAGACATGGACGTGCTAGGCGCGGCAGAAAATGCAGGCGACATTACCTATTGGGAGAACACCGCAGGTGACGGAACCACCTGGACCGAGCACGCGGTGGATGGGGCGTTCGGCGGCGCCTGTTCGGTATACGCCACCGACGTTGACGGCGACGGAGACATGGACGTGCTAGGTGCGGCAAATTCTGACGATAACATCACATGGTGGGAGAACACCGCAGGCAATGGAACTGTCTGGACCGAGCACACGGTGGATGCGGCGTTCGATAACGCAAGGTCGGTATACTCGGCGGACGTTGACGGGGACGGCGATATGGACGTGCTCGGCGCGGCAGGAACTGCAGATGACATCACCTGGTGGGAGAACACCACAGGCCACGGTACCGCCTGGACCGAGCACACGGTGGATGCGGCATTCGATGGCGCTTGTTCGGTATACACTGCGGACATTGACGGAGACGGCGACATGGACGTGCTAGGTGCGGCTGTGAGTTTGAGTGCCTCTGCCATCGCCTGGTGGGAGAACAATACGGGCGACGGAACTACCTGGACCGAGCACACGGTGGATGCGGCATTCGATGGCGCCAGATCGGTTTACGCGGCGGATGTTGACGGAGATGGGGACATTGACGTCCTCGGCGCTGCAAGATTTGCCGATGACATCACCTGGTGGGAGAACACAGCAGGCGACGGTACCGTCTGGACCGAACACACGGTGGATGCGGCATTCACCGGCGCCTGGTCGGTTTACGCGGCGGACGTTGACGGAGACGGCGACATCGACGTGCTTGGTGCGGCACTGAATGCCGATGACATCACCTGGTGGGAGAACGATTGTATTCCGTGAACGGCCTTTGCGCAGTGCCGCGCACGTAAAAAATCGGCTGCGGCAGGCCCTTGCACGATGCCGCGCACGTAAAAACCGGCCCGGGGATGCCCTGCGCGGCGCTGTATATACGCGATCCCGGTCGGGGGAACCCCTTTCAAAGCACTGCGCACGTGAAAAACCGGCTGCGACAGGCCTCTGCGCGATGCGGCGCACGTGAAAACCACGTCGCCGGGGGCCAGTTCATCTTCCGCAACGACCCGGACCGTCTGCCGGAATACCGCAACCTCACCGCCCGCTGATCGTCTTTACAGCGAAGGTTCAACGCGGAGGCCTTCGACGTGCAGGGACAGGTTCAGGATCTGCAAACCGTCTTTCGCGCAGCGGTCCTCGAACAGGTCCGCATCACGCTGTTGAGCAAAGACGGCGACTGCGCAGCCACCGCCGCCTGCGCCCGAGGGTTTCGCCGCTCCGCCCATCGCAGCCGCGATGGTCATGACCCGCTCGTGCTCCTGTGTCACGATCGGCGCGCCGGCTTCCTGCCCCAGCCACTTCATGGCCAGGCCGTACTCGCCGGTCAGCTCCACGATTTGCTTGACCTCCCCGAGCGAATAGGCCTCGGCCAGCGTCCCGGCCAGATCGACAAGATCGTCCATTCGTCGGCGGTACCCCGGGCGATCCGACCTCTCCAGATTCCGCACCCGGTCCAGCAACTCCACGGTGGACGAGGCGCGCCCCGTCCAGACCACTTTCGCACAAATCCCCGGCTCGCTCGCCATCGGCCGTATCCCTTTTACGGAAAACAGGATGGTCCCACCGAGCACGCCGGCAGCCACGTCCGCCCCCGAGCCGCGACTTCCCTGGGCCGCAAAGTGGGCCTTCGAGGCGATCTCCAGTATTCGATCCCGGTTGCCGTCGATGGGCAATCCGGCGTGCTCGAACAGCACCCCGCACGCGGCAGCGCAAACCGCCGCCGAAGAGCCGAGCCCCAGCTTGATGCCGTCTGCCAGGAAAACATCGCTGTTCACGTCGACGCCCGGCGGACGATCGGTGAAGATCTCACAGGAGACCATGTCGGCGACTGCTCGCAACACCGGCGACACGTCAGTCGAGACATCTCCGATGATCGCGAATGCCCGGGCGTCCACGGCGGTCACCACAGCCACGGCGCCCTCGAGCACCGCGTATTCCCCGCTCAAGAAGAGCTTGCCCGGAGCGCTGGTTCCGGACACGCTCACGAAGTAACCACGGTAAAACCGGCAACCTTTATGGCCGCGCAAACAGCTTCGCGATATTCGAGGGTCACCAGGGCCACCGCACATCCCCCGCCGCCCCCGCCGGTCAGCTTGGCCCCGAGCGCTCCGGCTCCGATGGCCACCGCGCAGATCCTGTTGAGCGCGGGCGTGGACACACCGAACCAATCCAGGTACCGCTGGTTCTCGATCATCAGGCTGCCCAGGGTCGGCAGGTCCCAGACACGAATCGCATCCGTGCCGCGTTC
>JAUXHN010000241.1 GCA_030621515.1 Deltaproteobacteria bacterium
CTGGGGATCACCGGCGGAATAGCGGCCTACAAGAGTGCGCACCTGTGCCGCCTTTTCATCAAGGACGGCGCGGACGTGCGGGTGGTCATGAGCGAGGCGGCCTGCGAGTTCATCACCCCGCTGACCATGGAGACTCTCAGCGGCAAGCCCGTGCCCGTCAAGATGTTCGGGCGAACCGCCGGACCTCTCGAGCACATCGACATCCCCGACGAAGCCGAGATCATGGTCGTTGCTCCCGCAACTGCGGACTACCTGGCCCGTTGCGCCGCCGGAAGAGCCAGCGACCTCATCTCATCGGTAACCCTGGCCTTCACCGGACCGGTGCTCTTCGCCCCGGCCATGAACACGAACATGTGGAATAACCCGGCCACCCAGAGAAATGTCCTGACTCTCACCGAAAAACACGGGTGGCACATCGTACAACCACCGAGCGGCGATCTGGCATGCGGCTGGACGGGCCCCGGGAGGATGGCCGAGCCGCAGGAGATCCTCGATGCCGCCCGCGCCCTCTTCAGGAGGGATCTCCATGGGCGACGCGTGCTGGTCACCGCCGGACCGACAGTGGAGGATCTGGATCCCGTACGGTTTCTGTCCAACCGCTCAACCGGACGAATGGGGTACGCCATCGCCCTTGCCGCCGCTCGAAGGGGGGCGGATGTGGTCGTTGTATCGGGTCCGACCACCCTGCCCTGCCCGGCCGGGGTTCAGCGCGTCGACGTCCGCAGCGCCCTTGAAATGGAAAGCGCGGTCAATGAAGAGGCCGGCGCCTGTGACGCGGTGATCATGTCTGCCGCAGTGGCCGATTACCGGCCGGAACAGGTCATGGAGCACAAGATCAAAAAAGAACACGAGGGGGACACCAGAGTGCTCCAGCTGGTGCGAAACCCGGATATCCTGGCGGGCCTCGCAGCGCGTTTCGCGAAAAAGAGCAGGCCGGTGCTGGTGGGATTTGCCCTCGAGACACAAAATATGATCGAGTCCGCGAAGGCCAAGCTTCAGCGCAAGGGCGCGCATATCATCGTTGCCAACCTCGCGGCCGACGGGCTGGGCGGGGACGACACGCAGGCAACCATCGTCGACGACCGGGCAAGGACGTTCGACACCGGCCCGTCGACCAAGATCGAGTTGGCGGACAGAATTCTGGACCATGTGCTGGAATACTGGGAGATGCCCTGAAAAGTATTGTATTGATTTTGGTCTAGAATTTTTTAATAACAACCACCTCTAAGTGATAAGAGGCAATAAATCCCAATTCCCTTGCGCGGGGTAGCAATAAATACACTCACAGATCGATAGGTTGAGGATGATAACCAAGAAAATTGCAATGCTCATGACGCTCCTCTCGGTGGTTGGTTGTCTGTCGATCGGATGCGGCGGCGGGGCGACGACACTCAAGGCAGCAAAGCGCGCCAAGGGTGAGCAACCTTCCATCGAGGTCTCCCTCGACCGGATCGAGGACATTAAATTACTTCAGCAGCAACTGGACGATTTCATCATCAGATCTCCCCTGTCGGCCAACGCCCCGTGGGTCGGCATGGTCCAGCAGGTTCCGCCGGAAAGGGCGGCGGCCATCATCTCTCAGGTTCAGAGCCGCGCTCCCTACGATCTTCCCGGCAGCAGCGTTCCGCCCAGCAAGGTTCTCGTGATCTACAATGAGGAAGTCATAATCGTATCCACATCGTTTATTGGAGATTACCTCAACTTCATGACCGCCCTCGAAGGCCTCGGTTTCCCCGAGGGCAGCAAGATCAGGAACAAGTACGAGGGGGTCAAGGCCAACAGGGTCGAGATCGCCAACCTGGAGGGCGAGATCGAGGGACTCGAGGCCGAGGCGGACATGGATTCGACGCCGAACAGGCGAAAGAACATGATCGTTTCCCAGATCGAACAGGTCGAAACCAAAGTGGAAGCTCTCGAAGAACGCAACAAGACCGCCGAAGACGCGCTGTTCAGTGAGGTAGACTCCCTCAAGACCCACGGCATGATAAGCGTCGATCTCCAGCCTCTCGCCCAGTCCCTCTTCTTCGTGGCGCAACACGTGGCTCTCATGGAAGACGAAGCGATGATCACCTCCACGCTGGTGGGCATCCAGCTCCTGCGCTCCATTCCCAACCTGCCCCAGGAGCTCCAGGGCATGGCCAAACGCCTCATGGGGAGCGTCATGGCAGAGCTGGGCCAGCAGGCATCCGCGGCCCAGAACGCGGGCATCGATATCAAGATCCAGGACGGCTCGCTGAGGATCAACGTTTCCGGACTCCAGGGAGTCGATCCCGGAGCTGTCCAGCAGAGCCTTCTAATAAAGCTCACCACGATCAAGGATCAGGTGATGATGGCGCCGGCAACGGCGGCAACCCAGGCTTCCGTCGCCAGATTCGATCACAAGTTCTTCAAGGAGCTCGCGGAAGCCCTCGCCTCCCTGAGTGGAAATCAATACTCGGCCACCCTGTCCTTCTCTGTTCCGGGGGTTTCGGCCGGCGGAGGTTCCATTGGCTTCTCGACACCTGGAGCGGGCACTCCTGCTCCCGGACCCGGACCACAACCCGTACCCGGACCACAACCCGTACCCGGACCACAACCCGGACCCGGACCACAACCCGGACCACAACCCGGACCCGGACCACAACCCGGACCCGGACCACAACCCGTACCCGGACCACAGCCCGGACCCGGACCACAGCCCGGACCCGGACCACAACCTGTACCCGGACCACAACCCGGACCCGGACCAGGACCTGCTCCGACTCCATCGCCCGAGACTCCCAAGGGATGCCCCAAGGTCCTTTGCGGCGGCATCATTACCGCAAACGGCTTCTCGGATATCAAGCTCGGAATGCCCGGTCAGCAGGCCGCCAAATTGATCGCCCGGCGAATCGCCCCCAAGGTTGACGCTGATCACAAGAAACCCACCGAGAACATCGACGGTATCTTCATTTCCTTTTGCGCGGGCAAGGTATGCCGGATGGAAGCCACGGTTAATCCACCGGCCACCTCCAAGGGCCTCGGAGTGGGTTCCAAGCTGGCGGCCGTCGCCAAGAAATACGGCCAATCCAAGTGCAGTCCCATCGATTCAAAACGCTTCGCCGTCGAATTCGAAAAGCTCAAAGGCGTATTCTGGATTTCGAACAAGCTCGACTGCGAGGGTATCGAAGATCTCGACTACTGGAGCCGACCCTGCAAGGGCAAGGTCACCAGCGTGATCATCACCGGTTCGGGACAGTAGGGATCGCCTCACCTTCCATGGCCAGCGGCAAACAGGTGATGATGATCTCCAAGCCTATCGTCCCACCCTGGAACGACTCCGCGAAGAACATCGTCAAGAACCAGGTAGTGAACGGCTCCAGGTACACCTACAGGATCATGACCACGCCCGACGCGCCGCAGGTCTCTCCCAACGCGATTCACGATCCAATCTATCCTGGCGGCGGTCGCTACAGCGCGGGGATCAGGCAGAATATCAGGGTGCTGTTCCATGGCCTGAGGCCTCGAGGGACTGTTCTCTACCACTATTTCTTCGCGCCCAACAAGCTCTCTTCCAGCGCCGGTCGCGTACAGCGGTTCACCGCCGGTGTGAAGACCATCCAGACCATCTGCTCCGTGCCGGCCTCTTTCGACGATGCGCGCAAACTCCTCTTCACGGATCTGGCGATCGTGCTTTCCAGGGATACCGAGCGCCGCTTCCTGGACGCTGGTGTGGATAGATCGCGGATACGTCTGATCAGGCCGGGTATCGAACCCATACCACCGCCTGAGCCGGCCTCGCGTATGGCCACAAGGCGTAGCTTCGGAATCGACAAGGGGCCGCTGGTAATCTTCCCGGGGGACTACGAGTTCTCCCTCGCCGCACAGACGGTGGCGAGCGCCGCCCCGATTATCCTGCAGGGCAACCCGGAAGCGACCATCGTATTTGCCTGTCGTATCAAGCGCGCGGCATCCGAAGCCATCCAGCGGGATATTCAGCGTGAGATCGAGCCCCTGGGAGATCGGGTAAAGTTCATCAACGAGGTGGAGGACATGCCCGCGTTCGTGGGCTGCGCGGACGTCGTGATGCTGCCCTCGGAGAACCTCTTTGCCAAGATGGACGTTCCCCTCGTGCTCCTTGAAGCCATGTCCCAGCGGGTGCCGCTGGTGCTTGCCGACGTGCCGCCCCTCGATGAGATCATTGAAACCGGCGCCGGTGTAGGCGTCCCACCAACTAATCCGAAGGCGCTGGCGTCCGCGGTCACAAACCTCCTTTTCGACGACGCGAGGAGAGCGAGCCTTGGCGAATCTGGCGAACGCGCGGTCAATGACCTTTTCTTGGCCAGAAGGATGGCCGAACAAGTGGAGGATCTCTACGACGAGATCTTGAGCGAGTAACCAATATGAACTTCGACAACACAAAGAATTACTATGACGATTTTTCGAACTGGTACGAAAAAGAGCGCCATCACGGCTACCACGCCATGCTCGACCGGCTCGAACTCGACATCCTCTTGCCGCTATCCAATGACCGTGATGTGCTCGAGGTGGGCTGCGGGACGGGTCTGATCATGCGCGGCCTCGAGGGGACCGCAGGTCACATCACCGGCCTCGACATCTCGCGCGGAATGCTCAAGGAAGCGCGTGGGCGCGGGTTCGAGGTGGTGGAGGGCAACGCGGAACAACTACCATTCGATGAAGGATCCTTCGACCTGGTATACTCCTACAAGGTCCTCGCCCATGTTCCGGACATCGTGAAGGCCATGAAGGAAATGGGACGTGTGCTTCGACCCGGCGGATACCTTGTAGCCGAGTTCTACAACACCCTGAGCCTGAGGCGTGTTGCCAAGCGGATCGGCAAGCCGGGCAAGATTTCCAGCGATCGCACGGAGGCCGAGGTCTTCACCCGATGGGATACGCCGCGCCAGGTGATGGAGTATATTCCCCACGGTTTCTCTTTCGAAGGATGGCGAGGGGTCCGGGTGTTCACTCCCGCCGCCATGGTCCATAACCTGCCGGTCTTCGGATCCATCTTGAGGCACGCCGAGGAATGGGCTGTCAACTCACCGGTCGCGCGGTTCGGCGGTTTCCTTATAGCTGTGTGTAAAAAAAACTAGAGTTCTCTCAGGAGCAAGGACCGTTTGCCGAACCGAAGCTCTGAGCGTCCAGGAGGCACCAGTCGGCGTCACTGTCGCTGTCGGTCAGGGTGGAGCGCCCGAGGCTCTCGCCGTTCGGTATACCGGGAAGGGCAGCGCCCTCTGTCCATGTGTCCGGGGACGTGGCAGAGGCCGACGACCCTCCCCAGCGCACAAAATCGATGCCATCGCCGGAGGTCGGGTCTATGAGGGAACAGGAACCCAGAGAGTAGTTTCCCCAGTTGATGTTGGGCGTATGGATCACAACCCCGGTAACCTCCGGATCGCCCCAGCTCCAATCGTCGACTATCTCTACATAATCACCATCGGCCAGGCTGTAGGACGGAAGAACAATGGTGCCGGCGCCAGGATCTGCGATCCAGGAGAGCTCCCAGTTCTGAAGATTTATGGTTGCCCCGCTGTTGTTGTACAACTCCACTCTGTCGGGCGCTGCCGCATCAATCTCCGTAATGAGGATATCACCCTGGGTTGCAGGCACCGGGCAGGGATTGTTCACCGCTTCCGGTGTTGAAGCGACCACGCAGAAATCCGCGGCCGTGTTCGTGTCCGGATTGCCCACGTCGCGGCTGAGGCCTATCGAGTTGGATTGGGGCGCCGGCAGGACCGCCGGGGTATCCGCCCACGTAAGGGGGGACGGCGGATCATAGTCGGTGCCTCCCCACCGGACGAAATCGTGGGGATTGTCCGACGGATCGTACAGCGTGGCCGAGCTGCTGGAGTCAACCCACCAGACATTGTAGTGATACTGAATAGCAGTTCCGCTCACGTCGGGAGGATCACCAGAGCCGTTGTACTCGTCGTAGAGAACAACCCAGCTGCCTGCGGGCAGAGTGAAAGCCGGGATGGTCAAAAGGCCCGTTTGTACACTACCATCGTCTCCGAACCATTCAACATACCAGTCCTGCAGATCGATGGGAGAGGAGGTGACATTCACCAGCTCTATCCAATCGGGACTATCAAGGGAGAGCTCGGAGATGAGCACAGGATGCTCCGTGCACGAAGTCAGATCGACATCGGAGCAGTCCGAGAGACATGTGAGAGGTCCCCCGTAAAGCCCGTGGGCCTCGCAAGAATCTCCGTCGAGATTGGTGCCGTCGCAGACCTCGTCACCAGTGATGTTGTTGTCCCCACAATCGTCGGTGTCCGTGTCGCTGTCCGAGTCGGAATCCGTGTCGCTGTCCGAGTCGGAATCCGTGTCGCTGTCCGAGTCGGAATCCGTGT
>JAUXHN010000031.1 GCA_030621515.1 Deltaproteobacteria bacterium
GCCGATACGGACATCGACGCCGATACGGACACGGACACCGACTCGGACACCGACTCGGACACCGATACGGACAGCGATACGGACAGCGAGTCGCTCGACTGCGACGGCGGAAGATACGACGAGTCCACCGGGCTGTGCTGGCAGCATCCCAAGACGAGCGGAGCATACGAGTGGCTGCATGCGATCGACTACTGCGACGACCTCGACCTCGCGGGACACACCGACTGGTACCTGCCGAGCCGGGACGACTTTATCGAGCTTCTGGGCGACTGCGACAGCAACGTCATGAGCGGGATATCCGGTTCCTGCGATTCTTGCGATGAGAGCGCTACCTGTAGCGCGCTATTCGGTTCGGATTACTATCCTTATTGGTCGTCGTCGCTGTACATTTCCCTCGACGCTTGGAACGTCAATTCCGGCAACGGCCATGTAAACGTCAGCAACATCTACTATGGCAGCTATGTCCGTTGTGTGCGCTCGGTACCATAGTATCGATCTCGGTGGGGTGTCACATTCGGACGGGGTTTCTACCTAAAAGCGCAGGCGGCCGGTGTCAACTATATCCAAAATCGATTTTGATATATGACGTTTGTCCGCCGCCGCCGTGTCCGGGATACTGCGGTACTCGGCTTTGGCGGGATGAACGAGAACGATACTGAGAATGTCACGCGCCGTATCCGGGGAAATGTGCAATTGCACCTTGACAAATCTGCAATTGAATTGCATATTACCCAACAATGTGGATTAAAAGGGAAATTCAGGAGACACTCGGCGAACTCGCCGAGAAAAGACCAGCGTTGGTTCTGACCGGGTGCCGGCAGTCCGGAAAAACCAGCCTGTTGACAAGAGTCTTTCCTGAGCATCGTTATATCTCACTGGATCTCCCTGCAACAGCCGAGGAAGCGGAGCACTCCGGAGAGGATTTTCTCGCGCGCAACTCACCACCGCTCATAGTCGACGAGGTTCAGTACGCTCCTGAACTGCTCAGGTATATAAAGGCCGACATCGATACGCATCGAGAGGAAAACGGCCGTTTTTTTATCACGGGATCCCAAAAATTCCACCTGATGCAAGGAATAACGGAGAGCCTCGCCGGGCGAGCGGCGATCCTCGAGCTTCATTCTCTTTCGGCGCGAGAATACCAGAAGAGCACGGGAGCGGCATTCGACAGGACCGACATCGCGCGTTGGATTTTCAAGGGCGGCTATCCCGAGGTCTGGTCGCGCGATCTTTCACCGTCCAGATTTTTCAGCGATTATCTGGCGACTTACCTGGAGAGAGACGTTCGATCTGTGCTGGGAGTGAGAAACCTGCGAAGCTTCGATCGTTTACTGAGATTGTGCGCCGCGCGCACAGGGCAACTTGTTTCATACAATTCTCTGGCCGGCGACCTCGGCATGAGCCCACACACGGTGAAAAGCTGGATGTCCGTGCTAGAGGCTTCCAACATCATAGGTTTTCTGGAGCCCTACTTTGAAAACCTGGGAAAGAGAATCGTCAAGACACCCAAACTCTATTTCATGGATACCGGGTTGGCGTGCTTCCTCACTGGAATCAGAAACGAGTCGGATCTCCTCTCCAGCCCGCTTCTCGGGGCCTTGTTCGAAACCCACGCTTACGGACAGCTCGTCAGACACTTTGCGAATCAAGGCATCCGACCGCCGCTCTATTTCTACCGCGACCAGCACGCCCGCGAGGTCGACTTCCTTATCCCCCACGGGCGGCGGTTCGAACTCATCGAGTGCAAGTGGAGCCGGAACCCGCCGCAGAACCAGAAGGGCTTCGAAGAGATCCTGAAGCTCGTGGGCGACGATCGGATCATCTCGCGGACCATCGTCGTACCCGCCGGGCCGACGCGCAAGAAGCCGAACGGGGTAGTCGTCGCCGGCAGCGTGGATATAGATTTTCTCGCCAGTGATTGAGGAGTGTTGATATGACCAAAATCGGAAGGATCGGCTTCTACGGCATCCTCACGAACCCGGTGGTGGGTTACGAGCGGCTCGCGGAGGTGATGGTCGAACGCGGGGTGAGGATCATTCAGCTGCGCATGAAGGACGCGCCCGCCGATGAGGTGCTCACCACAGCCCGAAGGCTCAGAGAAATCATCCCGCCGGGAGTTACCTTCATCGTCAATGACTACCCGGAGATTGCCCGCGAGGTGGGCGCGTGCGGTGTTCATCTTGGACAGGACGACATGCCCTACGACGAGGCGCGAAAGATCGTCGGTCCCGACGCGGTCATAGGGCTCTCCACTCACAACCCGGCCCAGACTACCGCCGCGTGCGCCCTTGAACCCCACTACATCGGCGTGGGGCCGGTCTTCGCAACCCCCACCAAGAAGAACCCCGATCCCGTGATCGGGTTGGGCGGCATGGCGAAGATGCTGTCCATCGCCACGGTCCCCGCCGTGGTTCTCGGCGGCATCGATCACGACAACCTGGCCGAAGTGTTGGATGCTGGGGCACGAAACGTGTGCGCCGTGCGTTGCATCAACGATTCAAAGGATCCGGGCGTCGAGCTGGACCGGATGATCCGTGCCATAGGCCGCTGAATTGCCGGATCAATTTGCGTTCTTGAGTTACTATTATTACATCATGAATCTGATGGCTTTATTGAAACGAGGAAGAGAGGCAACATGAAAATCGAACTGAGGAATGCCATGCTCTGTATCCTTGCTTGTCTCGTCTTCGTCATCGCGGGGTGCGGAGACGACGATGATTCCGGCCCTGACGACGGCGGAGCCGGCGACTCGGACACGGACAGCGACACGGACACGGACGGCGACTCGGACAGCGACGGAGACGTTTCACCCGAATGCGCGGCGCTCGTGGACGGCATGAACACGGGATTTCCCGTGGGTGATGAAGCCTACGACCTCATCCTCCACATCCCGGACGGCGCTGCGGATGACGGATCCGGAGACTGGGCGGTTGTCTTCAACTGGCACAGCCTCGGCACCAGCGCGGAGGCTTTCGACGACATGATCTCCGGCAATTACAACAACTCCGAGATGCCGTTCATCGGGGTTTCCCCGGACTCCAACGGCCACGATATGGTGATCGGGGACATGACATGGGATGTTTTCAACGTGGATCCCGAAAACAACGGCGAGATCGCCCTGTTCGACAAGCTGCTCGAGTGCTTCGATGCCCGCTTCGGCATCGACGGAGATCACATTCACTCCATGGGATTCTCCCTCGGGGGTATCGTGACGGATATGCTGGCCACCACCAGGGGTAACGTGATCGCATCGGTTGCCACGTATTCCGGAGGGTACTTCTCCAATGCAAGCAACGTGAGCACCCTGGGAATGCTCGCGGGTCAGGTAAACTGGCCGGCGCCGACTCACTCCAACGGGTATACGCAGCTCATGTGCAACGGCGGTGTGAACGACAACTATAACGTGTCAGTCGTAACCATTCATTTCGATCAATTCGGAACCAACGACGTGCCCTATCTCACGGGCATCGGACACGACGTGATCCACTGCGTCAACAGCTCGGCGTCACAGCACGGGGATCTGGCCGGCCTGCCGAGCACGATGGATTTCGTGAGGTTCTTCCTCGCCCACCCCATGGGCACCGAGGATTCGCCCTACGCGAGCGGCCTGCCCTCTTCCGGGTACGATCTGTGCACATTCCACCCAAAGAGCTAACGGAAGGGATCAAACCATGAAGAACCATCTGTTTCTGATGATCGCAATGGCCGTCTTTACCGCCGTTGTAGTGTCCTGTGGTGGTGACGACGCCACCGAAAAACCGGACAGGGCGAGCGATACGACGTCTGCCAGGAAAATCGAAGTCAAGGATGACGACCCGAAGGCGCCCGAGATGGAACCCCGGAAGCCGTCCGTGCCCGGGAGAGTGCTGCTGGTAACCCAGTCCAGGTTCGCCCCCAACGAGGAGGGCAAGTACACCATCCCCGACGCGGCGGTGATGATGGTGCTCTTCTTCGACGGGAAGAAGTGGGCGGTAGACACCATCGAGGACAAGGAGTCCAACGTGTTTCACAAGGCGCTCCAGTACGGCGACGAAGGGATCCTGACCATCGGCGCCAACGAGGCGATGCTCAAACTGTGGAACAGGAAGGAGGGCAAATGGGAGGCGACGACCTTGTGGCATCCGACCTTTGGAGGCAAACACAACCGCCTGAGGGACTTCGAGATCGCTGACCTCGACGGCGACGGGGCAAAGGATCTTGCGATAGCCACCCACGATCAGGGAGTCGTGGCCGTGGCCTGGCGCAGGAACGGCGAATGGGAATTCGAGGAGATCGACCGCCAGGCTGATATGTTCGTGCACGAGATCGAGATCGGCGATCTGGACGGAAACGGCAAGATGGAGATCTACGCCACGCCGAGCCAGCCGAACACCTCATCCGGTCAGGGCCAGGGGGGTGGCGTGCTGCGCTACGAGTGGACCGGGAAGAAATTCGAAAAATCCCAGGTTGTTCACTACGACGAGCGTCACATCAAGGAGATCCTTGTGACGGACATGGACGGTGACGGCAAGAGCGAGCTCTACGCCGCGCTCGAAGCGCAAATGGGAAAGGGCGGAAGGATCGAAAAACCGGTGGAGATCAGGCGATTCGACTGGAATGGCGCCGAATTCAAATCCACAAAGGTGGTCGAGCTCGACGACCGTTTCTGCCGGTTCCTGTTGGCGGGAGATATTGATGGGGACAGAGCGAACGAGCTTATCGCTGCGGCGTTTTCCTCCGGCGTATGGGTCATCGACCGGAAGGGCAACGAGTACGGAAAAACAAGCATAGACGCCAATTCGGGTGGGTTCGAACACGCGGCCTATCTGGCGGACATGGACGGTGACGGCAAGCTGGAACTCTATGTTGCAAACGACAAGGGCGGCTCGCTGAACCGATATGTTTTTGAAAAAGGTGAATACAAACGCACGGTGATCAACAAGAGGCTGGTGCCCGGACAGGCCATGGTCTGGAACATTACAGTCGCCGACATCAAGTGACCTGACGGACCCTTGACGGTCCTTCAATTCAGTCCATATGTTTCATTACTAATCTTCCAACACCGGGAATGGCTTGCGCAACGTTGCGCTGGGCCACTTTTCGCAGACCGTGGTATATCTTTTTCAATGCCTTCTTGTTGGAACGATCCATTATGTCGTCGGTAACGGACAGTAGATCGTCCGCCATCATGGTATCCCGTTCCTTCGACCACCTTTCAAACGATGTGACTTTCGAAGGCTCGTCCACAAGGTACTTGTCGTAATGCTTATCAAGTACAACCGTGAAATCATCGAGCAAATGGTCCACGGCGGACTCCACTATTCTCGGTTTTATGGCCTTGAAAGCCCTGTAGCCGCCCTTGATCATCAGGCCGACCACACCCCTTTTCGCCGCGACCTCGGTGTCCACAAGTCTGGAGCAATCCTTGATAATTACAGGTCTTTGGGCAGGTTCAAGCATCGTGTCCTTCAGAATTCCCATGGAAGCCTCCTCATTAGAGCTTCGTTGTATTGTTCGGTATCTTAAACTTGACGACAAATCAAATTACGTGATCATAATTTATGCAATTGAATAGATTTTCTTCAGGAGAAACGCAGCAATTCTTGTAATTCTAATTTCATTTGCTATCATCCCCTGATTCAATGGACTAACTGGAGGACAATTACAATGGTAAAGAAGAAACTGGAAAAAGTAATTTCCAATGCAGCAGAAAATTTTGCACTGGAGATCGTCAAGGCGATCAAGTCGGCGACACTGCAGGAACTCATCGCATTGCAGGAGAGCGGCAAGAAAGCGAAACCCGGTCGCAAGCCCGGTCGCAAGCCCGGTCGCAAGCCCGGTCCCAAGCCCGGTCGCAAGCCCGGCCGCAAACCCGGTCGCAAGCCCGGACCCAAAAAGAAGGTCGTCGCCGCGCCAAAGAAACGGGTTGTCAAGAATTACCCCAAGTGCGCATTTCCCGATTGCAAGAAGAATCGCTTCCCGCGCGGAAAAGGTTTCTGCGGTGAACACTGGAACATGTTCAAAGAAGGCAAGATAAAGGACGCCAAATCGTACAAGAAGTAATTCGCCCCCCAACCGGAACACACGTAGCTAATTAAACAATATACGCGGCCAATTGAGGCAGATTTCGTGCGCGCCCGCAGCACGTGGGCGAGGTATTACGCGGGGTAAGCCGAGGTCACGTGCGAGGACGAAAGCCGGAAGATGCCTTACGTGGACGCGTATGCTGCGCATCCCATGATTCCTTGTATCGACCGCGAAGGGCGAGCAACTCCGAGTGGCTCCCCGATTCCACCACACACCCGTCGTGCATCACGTGGATGAGATCCGCTCGCATGGCTGTCGTCAAGCGGTGCGTGATGATCACTGCGGTCCTTCTTTTCGCCAGATGAGTAAGATGTTTCATCCACTCGGTTTCGGCCCATGAATCCATGGCACTCGTTGGTTCGTCGAGCAACACAATCGGCGTCTCCCTGAGAAACGCCCGCGCGAGAGCCACCCGCTGCCATTCTCCAACGCTGAGCTCGGCGCCCCCCTCGAACCACCTTCCGAGCACGGTATCATAACCATCGGCAAGCGAGGAGATGAGTTCATGGGATCCCGCCGATCGAGCGGCCTTTTCGACAGCATCCGGCATGGCCTCCATATCTCCGAATCCCACGTTGAGTCGCGCGGTCATATTGAAGTGCACGGGCTCCTGGAAGAGGACTGTGAGCTCGCGCCGGAGCGCGCGTGGATTGAAGCGACGAAGATCGAGACCGTCCAGCTCCACGGTGCCCTGCGAGGGATCGTAGAGCCGGCACATAAGTCGTATGAGGGTGCTCTTGCCGGAACCGTTCGGCCCCACGATGGCAGTGATCCTGCCCGCGGGTATCGTCATGTGGAAACCGTCCAGCACGTTCTTTTTAGCGCCTGGATAGGCAAAGGTGACATCCTTGAAATCGATGCCGTGTTCCAGTGGTGAAGGGATATCGACGGGTCGATCCGGAGCCTGGATGGTGGGTTCGAGGCCCAGGAATTCGTAGAGATCGCCGAGGAATAATATATTGCGATAGATGTCTCCCACGTTACCCAGAAGCGAGCGCATCATCATCTGACCCTGGCGGAAGGCCACGTAGAAAAGAGCAAGCTCGCCGAGCGTGATGAGCCCGCCAAACGCCCTCCAGCCCATCCATGCCAGACAGCCCGCCGTGGCGAGGAGGGCTATAAGGGAGGCGCCCATCTGCGCGAAACTCTGTGAACGCGCCAGCTGGACCCTCTCCTTGCGCAACCGCGAGCGGACCCGTTTGTAAAGGGATTTGAAGTGATCCCCGAGATCGAACAACCGGATCTCCGCCGCGCTCCGATCGCTGGTCATCTCCCAATCGTAGTACCAGCTGTGGCGCTCGTGAGAGGTGTTTCGCAGGCGCCACTTATGTTGAGCGACCGCATGTCGGAGCACGACGTGCAGCGCAGGTATGGTGCTCAGAAACAGGATCGCCGGGATCCACCCGCTGAACCGAAACAGCACGGCCCCCATGGCGATCAGCGTCACGGCGCTCTGGAACAAGCTGCCGGTGTTGTCCACCAGCTTTTGGGGCCGGTATGAGGCCTCTCTTCGGGCCCGGTGGAGATGATCGTAATAATCGGGCGCGTCGTAGAATGCCAGGTCCACCGACGTTGAGGTATCGTGAATGAGGGAGGCTATATGGTCCTTGATGAGCTCCGCCTGGTGCTCGCGCGCGAGGTTCGACAATCCCGTGAGCACTTCCGTGAGAAGCAACAGGCCGACCATCAACCCGGCGGGAATCAGGAGAGGAGCTATGGCCTCCCAGTCGCCGCCCCCACCCATGGCGTGGACCACACCGTCAACGATATGGCGGGTGAGGAGCACCGTGCCCACGGGAAGCAACCCCTGGACGGCGAGCATGGAGATCCAGGCCACGGTCCAACCCCGGGACGCTTTCCAGACGAGGGCGGCGGTTTTCGGCACGTAACGCAGCTGAGCCCAGGCGGCTCCAATCTTCAGCCGCAGCGTGCTCGAATCGTCACTTTTCGTCGTGTTCGTCACTTGTCCAGATTCCTTTTCATCTGCCGCAATGATCCGGTTGCGGTATCTTGCACCGGAAACGGGGTTCGAGTCGAGCCGACAAGCCGGCTTGTTTTTCGAAGCCCCGTGACGCAAGATCGCCGCCAAATGCAATCGTGCAAAGGAGTGACTATGCGTCCCGATGTAACCCTTGTGGTCTTCTCATTGTTTTGTTGCGCCGCCGCCTCGTGCGTTCATGGGCAACCGACCGCGACCGCGGCGAAGGAGCACGCGTTTCCCTCCACGGCAGCCCCGTCCGGGGATCCTCCCGGGGTGAGGGGGGAGGTCTACGTCGAGAGCCACGCTCCCGATGTCGATCCTCCGGGCTGGAAGTTCGGAAATCGCCGGGCGCCGGACGACAGTGCCGACGCCGGGAAGAAGCCTTTCGATATCGCAGCGTACTACAAGATAAAGCGCATCTCGTCCCCCCGGTGGTCCCCGGACGGAAAGACCGTGCTGTTCACGGCGGTCGAGCAGGATCTCGAAAAGGGGAAGTCCAACGTCGATATCTTCAGGGTCAACGCGGACGGATCGGGCCTGAGGCAACTCACGCGCTTCGAGGGCGGCGATTCCACTCCCCGGTGGGCGCCCGACGGGCGATCGTTCATGTTCGTGTCCTCACGCAAGGACGGGACGCAGATCTGGGTAATGCCCATCGACGGGGGCGAGCCGCGTCAGGTCACTCACGTCTGCACCGGCATCGACCAGCCCACCTGGTCCCCGGACGGAAAGAAGATAGCGTTCGCCTCCCGGGTTTTTCCTGCGTTTGGCGCCGATGACGAAAAGAACAAGCAACTCCTGGAAGATATCGAGGAGAGCCCGATCCAGGCGCACCTTGCGGACTCGCTCCTCTATCGCCACTGGACATTTTACAACGACGGCACGCGCAGCCATATTCTGGTCGTCGACGTGGAATCCGGTGACACAGTGGATGTGACCCCGGGAGACTGGGAGTCGCCGGTTTTCGCGTTCGGCAACCCCGGTTTTGCCTTCTCCCCCGACTCGTCGGAGATCTGCTTCGTCAGCAACCGTGACGACCCGGACGCCCAGTCCTGGACTACCAACGCCGACCTCTACGTGGTGCCCGCTTCGGGGGGAGACACGGTGAACCTGACATCGGGCAACCCGGCGTACGACGGCCACCCTTCCTACTCGCCGGACGGTCGCTTCATCGCGTTTTTTCGCCAGACGCAGGAGGGCTACGAGGCCGACAAGTTCAACCTGAGCCTGTACGATCGCAAGAGCGGCGATGTGACCGTGCTGACGGAAGGATTCGAAGACACGATCTACGACTACATCTGGTCCTCCGATGCCGGGACAATCCTCTTCAAGGCTCCGAGAAAAGGTCGGTTTCCCCTGTTCACCATCGACGTCGCGAGCGGAAAGATCGAACGAGTCGCGCACATCCCCACGGTGCGAAATTTCCATCTCTCATCCCGAGGAGACATCGCCTTCACCTACAACTCGGTCAGCGATCCGGTAGAGCTCTTCACAACGCCGCTCGCAGGCAGCGAGATTACGCGGGTGACCGAGATGAACCGCAGCATTGTTAACGAGTACGACCTGCGGCCGGTGGAGGAGATGTGGGTTACCGGGGCCGGCGGGAAGAAAGTTCACGTGTTTGTGGTCAAGCCCCACGGCTTCGTCAAGGGGAAGAAGTACCCCCTCGTCATCAATGTCCACGGGGGTCCCCAGTACCAGTGGTCCGACTCGTTTCGCGGGGGCTGGCAGATATTCCCCGGGGCGGGCTACGTGACGGCGTTTCCAAATCCCCACGGATCGACCGGGTACGGGCAGGAGTACACCGAGGGGATCTCAAAGGACTGGGGAGGCAAGGTCTACCGGGACGTGATGGCGGTGACCGACGCGCTCGCGGATCTCGATTACGTGGACGAGGATCGCATGGGGGCCATGGGGTGGTCTTACGGCGGCTACATGATGGCGTGGTTGCTCGGCCATACCGACCGTTTCAAGGCCATCGCGTCGATGATGGGGATCTACGATCTCGCGGCGTTCTACAACGGAACGGAGGAACTCTGGTTTCCCGAGTGGGACGTGGGCGGCAACCCGTGGGACGATCCCGAGACCTACCGCAAGTGGTCCCCGTCCACTTACGCCAAAGAGTTCAAGACCCCGACGCTCATCATCACAGGCGAAAAGGACTACCGGATCCCCTACACCCAGAGCCTGCAGATGTTCACCGCCCTGCGGCGGCAAGGAGTTTCCGCGCGACTCATAGTCTTTCCAAACGACGGCCACTGGCCAAACCGCGTCAAGTCAATGCCCCTCTACTACGCGGCGCACCTCGACTGGTTTCATCGTTACTTAGGCGGCGCGAAGAGCCCGTACGATATTGAGGAAATGATCCGCGGCCGCGCGTTTGGGGAGGAAGACGAATAACCCCTCTCATGGTACCATCGGAGGCCGAGGAGGTGACGAACATGCGTTGGATCTTGGTCGCGCTGGTGCCGCTGGCTTTCTTACTCGGGCTCCTCATCGGCCTTTGGGGATCGGATACCGATCCGGGCACGGCCACGAAGAACTTGGAGGCGTCCGACGAAACAGGGGACGGATCCAATGCCGTCGGCCGCAGCGGTACCGGGGAAGCAACCGACCTGAGAGAGCAAAACGAGCGCCTCAAAGAACAGCTTGCGCGGTTGCAGGGCAAGTTGTTGGTCCAGGGCATGGCTGCCGGTGACAAGGACGAGGAGCCATCCCGGCGAGACAAGTACGCCCCCATGAAGTGGCCGAAGAACACTCCACCGGCGTTCGGCCCGGACCAGTTCGAGCGCCTGTTCAGGAAGATCGCGCAAGAAGCCGAGGGCGAGGTGGACATAGTCGGCATTCACTGCGACGAGCCGTCGTGCTTGTTTGTCCGACGCGTCCCTGCAGTCAAAGTGTCCAAGGAATGGAGAGGGCTATTTTTGCAGCTAAAAAACACCGACACCTGGAAGAAACACTTCCCGAACAACATCGGTCACCAGGGCGCGAAAGCGCAGTGTGGGGACGGCCGAACCGAGAGCGTGCAAATCATCTGGCTGATCCCCGACGAGTGGGACGAGCACTTCGTCGACGACACGGAAGCCCGCCGGTGGATCCGCGTGAGAGAGATCCTCGATAACTGGAAGTGCCTGCCGCCGGAGTAGTCGGTTGTCGTGCGCCGAAGCGGACATTACCGAGGAAATGATCCGCGGCCGCGCCTACTTCCCAAAAGCCACGTCGTAAACATCGTTGTATTTCTTGGCGTAGACGAACTCCAGCCCCTCGATGACGTGGGGGGGGATCTCATCCACGTCGCGCCGGTTGCGCTCCGGTAGAATCACCGTCTCCACGCCCGCGGCCCGTGCCGCGATCACCTTTTCGCGGATGCCGCCGACCGTGAGCACCTCCCCGGAGAGAGTCATCTCGCCGGTCATGGCTATCTTACCCATGGGCCTCAGCCCCTTCTTGCCGGAAAGAAGCGAGATCAGCGCGGTGGTGATGGAGACACCCGCCGACGGCCCGTCCTTGGGGACCGCACCGGCTGGGAAGTGGACGTGGATGTCCTCGTTCTTGAAGATCTCCGGATTTACGTTGTAGAGCGTGTGGTTGTGGCGAATAAAAGAGAGGGATATCTCGACCGATTCCTTCATCACGTCGCCCAGCTGTCCGGTCACTTTGAAACGCCCGTTGCCCGGCATGCGGGTGGTCTCTATTCTCAGAATGTCGCCTCCCACGGGTGTCCAGGCCAGACCGACGGCGGTCCCGATCTTCGGGCGCCGTAACGACTCCTTGAAGACCTTTCTCTTTCCCAGGTAATCCGGGAGTTTTCCCGTGGTGATCCGCGCAGACTTGATCTTTTCGGATGCAACCGAAGCCGCGACCTTTCTGCAGATTCGTCCGATGGCGCGCTCCAGGTTTCTCACGCCTGCCTCCGCGGTCCAGCCATCCACGATCTTGGGCATCACCTTCGGGGAGAACTGGATCTGCTTTTTCACCAATCCGTGAGCATCGATCTGGCGCGGCAGCAGGTGCCGGTTCGCGATGGCCACTTTCTCGTCCAGGATGTATCCGGGGAGATCGATCACCTCCATCCGGTCGAGGAGAGGCCTCGGTATCTCGGCCTTGATGTTGGCCGTGCAGATGAACATGACGTGGGAGAGGTCGAACGGGATATCCAGGTAGTGATCCAGGAACCCGTGGTTCTGCGCCGGATCGAGCACCTCGAGCATGGCGCTGGAAGGATCTCCCCGCCAGTCGCTTCCGAGCTTGTCCACCTCGTCCAGCATGAAAAGCGGATTCCTGACCCCTACCTGCTTGAGCCCCTGGAGGATCTTGCCGGGCATCGCCCCGATATAGGTCCGTCGGTGCCCCTTGATCTCCGCCTCGTCCCGCATGCCCCCCAGGCTGAAGCGGAAGAACTTTCGGCCCAGGCATCTGGCGATGGATTGCCCGAGGCTCGTTTTTCCCACTCCCGGCGGACCGGCGAAGCACAGGATGGCTCCTTTCTGATCGGGTTTGAGCTTGCGAACCGCCAGGAACTCAATGATCCGATCTTTCACCTCCCCGAGCCCGTAGTGGTCCTCGTCGAGGATCTCCCGCGCCCTGTCGAGATCGTCCGCGTCTTCCGTTTTCTCTGTCCACGGCAACGAGACGATCCAGTCGAGGTACGTGTTGATGACGTTGTATTCCGGCGACTCGGTGCTCAACACCTCGAGCCGCTTGAGTTCCTTGCGGGCGCGCTGCGCCACCTCTTCTGGCAGGCCGTCGATATTGATCTTGTCTTCCAGCTCCTGGCTGATCAACTCCTTCTGATCGACCTCCTCGCCGAGCTCCCGACGGATGGCCTTCAACTGCTCGCGCAGGTAGTACTCCCGCTGGGTTTTTTCGACCTTCTCGCGGATCTCGTCCCGGATCTTGCCCGCGAGACGAGCGAGCTCCAGCTCCCTGGTCAGGGCCTCCGCGACCATGGCGAGCCTGACCTCCACCCTCGTATGGGTCAGCAGCTCGAGGCGCTCTTCCCTCGGCAGATCTATGTGCGAGGTGACGAAGTCGGTCAGCTGGGCGGGTCCCTCCAGGTTGGCGGCGGCCAGGTTGAAGCCTTCGGGCAGACCGGGGATCTCCTTGAACAACTCCTGGAGCGACATCCGCGCGGCTCGCCACAGAGCCTTGTTTGGGAGCGTGTCCACATACATGTCAGGAGGGTAGTCCACCTTGGCTATCAGGAAGGGTTCCGTGCGCACGTAGCGCTCGACCTTCACCCGGGTGACACACTCCACGACCACCGAGCGGTTCCCGTCCGGAAGGTTCAGCACCTTGATGACCCGGGCGAGGACCCCGAAACCGAGCATCTCTTCGGGTCCGGGATGCTCCGGCTCCTCCTCTTCCGCGGGCTCGAGGCGCGGCGCAAGCGCGATAAAGGGCCCCTGGGCCAGGGCGTACTCCATCGACTCGCGGGATCTCTCCGAGCCCAGGACCATCGGGATGGTCATCCCCGGAAAGAGGACGTGCTCGTCGAGAGGTATGACGATCAGGTACGCCGGCCTGTCTCCGGACATCTGGACGAGCCCCTTGTCGTCGTCCACGTCTTCGGGACTCGGCGTGTGTGCGATCGGATTTCCGTGTTCGTCGAGAAGGGTTGTTTTTTCGTCGGCCATTTTGACTCCGTTGATTGCCTGACCTGGATATTAGGCATCAACATGGAGCATGGCAACAGGGGTGGAGATCTTAAACGAGATCACAAGCCGTACGAAACCACCAGCCCGTTGATGATGATGTGCCATCCGTCCGCGACGACGAACAGCAGCAGCTTGAGCGGAAGGGAGACCGCCATGGGTGAAGTCATGTGCATCCCCATGGAAAGAAGCACGTTGGCGACGATGAGATCGATCACCAGAAACGGGATGAACACGAGGAAACCTATCAGGAAAGCCTCCACGATCTCGGAGGTCGCGAAGGCCGGAAGCAAGATTCGCAAGCCCGGTTCTGAGCCCGGGGTGGCGCCGGCCATGTCGGAAAAGAAGTCGACCTCCCCGGCCGGGGTGTTCATTTCCAAAAAATCAATCAGTGGCGGGGCGGCTGCGTCGTAGAGAGAGCGCGCCTCGTTCATTCCCCATCGATCGGCCTCGACGGGCGTCGAGTTGCGAGCGTATTCCTCCATGGAATCGGCGATGTCGGTGGCCACCGGAGCCATGATGAAGATGCTCATGACAACGGCGAGTCCGGTGATGACCGAAGCGGGCGGGACCCCGGGAGCGCCCAGGGCGGAGCGCGTGATCCCCAGCACCACGGCGATCTTGGCGAAGGAGGTGCCGATGATGACAATGAACGGGAGGGCCACAATCATGGCGGTGATGCCAAGATGGCTCCCGAAGGAGAGATCGCCGGTCATTGATCGACTTGCTCCTCGCCGTCCTCGACGGCGCCCGTCACGGGAGATTGAACCTCCGAAAGGAGCCGGATCGATCCCTCGCTCACGCCCACCAGAATGGATTTCCCGTCCACCTCCACCAGATATAGAGATCGCCTCGGCTCCAGGGGAAGCCGCTCCAGGATTTTCATGCGCGATCTTCCCGCCCTCATACCCATACGCGGTGCCACGAATCGAACGAATGCCCAGGCCATGGCGCCGATGAGCACCAGCACCGCGAAGGTCTGCAGTATCACCACGCCCAGGTTCAGGGTGCTCGTCTGTTGCGCCAGTAACATATGGTGCGACACGTTACTTTCCTTTATAAAACTGTCAATAAACATAATGGCTCCACGTCCGTCAAAGGCCTGTCTCGTAGAACGAAAGGTGACATCGATGACATTATTTAAAAAAGTATTGTTTGGAGTAGCGCTGTCAGCCCTTGTTTTCGCAGGCCACAAGGCGCAGGCCGGGGACAAGTATCTGGGCCTGGAACTCGTATTCATTCCATGGGGTCAGATCGAGACCGGGCTGGCGGGTGACACCGAGGAGATGGGCCCGTCGGTGGGATTCGGTGTGTCCCTGGAGTGGGCCGTTGTCGATTTCCTCTCCTTAGGAGGGGTGATGCAATTTCGTTTCTTGAGATCGGATGATTACAACGGCCAGTTTCAGGAGATCCAGCTCGATCCCATGGTGAGGTTGTTTTTCCCGGGAAAGATCCTGGAGCCGTTCGCCAAGTTTCGAATAGGCGGGAGCTTCCTGTGGCCGCCGGATCGGGACGCCTCCACCCTGGAATTCGGCGCCGGCTGGAACTGGGCAGCGTATGGTGGGCTCGTGATCAGGCTCGGCAAGTTGGGTCTATTCGCCGAGGTGGGCTATGGCCAGGCCTACGTCCCGAGCCGTGTGGTGGGGCCGTTGATGGATGAGGCTATCGATATTGAGATCAAGACTCTCGAAACCAACCTGGGCGTGATGATTATCTTCTGAAACCGGGCGGTTACTCCCAGTAAATTACTATACTTCACGCTGAGAGTTCCAGCACCATGTAGCTGGTTCCCATGTCCCTGAACTTCCTGAAAGGACTGGACCCAGAAAACGCTCTACTGCTCGGAAGAGGTCCTCAATATCAGGCCATTCCAGGCCGTTCTCTTGTGCGAGCTTCCTGTAACGCGGAGCCCAATCAGAAGGCGGAACTGGCAGAAGATCAGGAAGAGGATGTGTACCATAGTGCTTGAAAACAAGGCCTATCGACGAGCGAAGATCCTCACACTGAAACGAATAAGTTAACGCAAGCAGTCCGATGTCTGGCAGATCACGCACTCTTGAATTCGGATGCGGCCGAGGTTTCGTGTACGCATGCAGTTTTTCCCCGATGGCGATGTCCGGTGGGCAGACCTGGAATCGGATAGGCTCGACGTCAATAAAAGAAAGGAAGTCACTGCCAATCAGTTCGTTTGGTTTGTAATATGGAGGATCGATAGCGATCAGATCAATGTGAAAGAAACGACCATAGGGTGCGCCACCAAGTTGAACTTTCACATGGTACCGGCGAACTGGATGATCAAGTCCTTCGATTGCGATACCGGCATCACTATAATCTGGATCGTCGATGATATCGAACACTAGATAATCATCGAGCGCGAGGCGCCCGGCCTCCTGCAGCTTGGGCAGTACCGACTCCGATCCGAACTGTAGATGGATGTCAATGTCCTTGGTTGTCCTCGCGCGTCCAACCAGGAATTCAAGCGCAACGCCACCAGTGATAACGAAACGGCTACCCAGTACCTTGGATAACCGAGCGATGAGCCGCTCGTAGATAAATATTTGTCTTCGGTGATCGAGGGCAATGTTCTTCTTCTCCGCGTCGTTCCTTAACCGCTGGTCAATAGCTTCCTTGAAGGCTGCTGGTGTCTTGTATTTGCGAGATGCCATTGGGGTCATTCCCCGGTTTTGTAGCGGTAGTGAAGTGCGCGTGCAAGAATCTCCGGAACGTAACTTAATCGACCCTTTTGGAGAAGTTGCTCAGCCGCCTGGGATACGAACTCCGGCGAGACAGACGAATTCATGCAGTCCTCAAGTGTGCGTAGCGGTTTTGTAACCGGAATATTAGCGACCCATTCCCACCCATCTTCCATGACGTTGTCAAAATAGGTGATCACGATTGGCGGCAACTTCAAACGGCGTCGTTTCCATGACAGGGGGAGCGTGACGTGGATCTTCGACGGAAGAGCGTCAGAGAGATTGTGCATCAGCAGGGCAGTCTCATGGCTAAAGATGCCCGACAGGTCTGTCCATAGCCAGACCACGATCATGTCTTCGTGGTCACTTGAGGGGAACTTTGTCACGCGATAGATGGCTCTCTGTACTCGCTTGAGGTTCCCAGAAGTGACGTGGTGCCGAAGTGCCTGCGACGAGATACCTGCCTCCTTCGCTTGGAAGGCGGTAAAGTACCCTTGCTGGGTAGCTGCGATCTCATAAAGGAGATCCCATTGATTCCTCTTGCCCATGAACCCAATAGTAAGGAAAAATTTAGTTACGTGCAAGAAAACCGCCAAACAATCGGGACAATGCGCACGAAACTAAATTTTAACTTTAGTTACGTGCACGAGCCAGAAGCCCTTGTGACAGTGAAGAGGTCGGGTGACTATTCCCAGTGGTCTCTTATTTCTTCACTGCAATTTGCTCAAGTCGCTCAAGTCAACAACGGTGCGGGTTCTGGCGATCGGCATTTTGCCCGAGTTTACCCGAGAACACCTGAATTGACACCAAAGTGGGTATCGAAGTGGGTATCGATGAAGGGACTTTTCCGCACTGAAAGAAGACTACCGCGATTGAGTCGCGGCCCTGTCTCCAGTTCTTGCCCTGCACCTTTCCCAGATCAATGGTAGACTAGTTCCACGTACAAAACAAAAGGCGGGGGAATGCGATACTTGCTTCTGATGCTGCTTGCGACCGTGCTGGTTTGCGGCGGGTGCTCGAAAAGCTCGTCGAGCAGTGACGGCGGAACCGACACAGACTCCGACACTGACTCTGACACCTATTCCGATACTGATACAGACACGGACTCTGACACCGATACAGACACTGATTCCGATACTGATACTGACACAGATACTGATACCGATACGGATACGGATACGGATTGCCCTCTAGGAGAGTACAGCGGCGATTTCGCGATCACCACACAGTCGGATGTCGCAACCCTCGCGGGATACACCTCGATTTCGGGATACCTTATAATCCAGTGCTCTTCGTGCACCGACCTGAGCGAGTTGATTTGCCTCAACTCAGTGGGCGGAAACTTGGAAATAGGTTCATATCCAGATGGAGGCAACGATGCCCTCACCAATCTGGACGGGCTGAATGCCATCACCTCGGTGGGTGAGAAGTTGATTATCTTATATAGCGCCTCCCTCACAAACCTGGATGGACTGAGCAACATCACCTCGGTGGGCGAGAACTTGCACATCGGGGACAACGCCTCCCTCACCAACCTGACCGGGCTGAGCAACATCATCTCTGTGGGCTGGGACTTGGAAATCGTGGACAACGACGCCCTCACCAACCTGACCGGGCTTGGCAACATCACCTCTTTGGGCTGGAGCTTGGAAATCGTGAACAACGACTCCCTCACCGACCTGATCGGGCTGACCGGCATCACCTCGGTGGGCAAGGACTTGGTCATCTACAATAACGCCTCCCTCACCAACCTTGACGGGCTTAGCAACATCACCGGCTCGGTGGGTGATGGCTTGTCGATCAACTACAACGCCGCCCTCACCAACCTGGACGGCCTGGGCGCCGTTACATATGTGGGCGGGTGGTTGTCTGTCCACGGGAACACCTCCCTCACCAACCTGGATGGACTGAGCGCCCTCACCTCAGTGGGTGGGGAGTTGTGGCTCGGGGACAACGCCTCCCTCACCAACCTGGACGGTTTTAGCGCTCTCACCTCGGTGGGCGGGAAATTGTTGATTGGGCCATCGTTGTACGGAGGCAACGCCGCTCTGACAAACCTGGACGGGCTGAGCGCCCTTACATTGGTGGGTGAGAACTTGGAAATCTACGACAACGCCGCCCTCACCAACCTGGATGGCCTGGGCGCCCTCACCTCGGTTGGTGATGAGTTTAAGATCTACGAGAACGACATTCTTCCCGACTGCGAAGCGTGCGAACTGCTGGACCAACTCACCTACGGACCCTTTTCGATAGATGTTCTCGGCAACCTCTCCGACACCTGCACGCCGGTTCCGGCGAATTGTCCTTAACCAGACTATCGTGCATTGGGGATTTTCTGTTGAAACCAACCTGGGCGTGATGATTATCTTCTGAAACCGGGCGGTTACTCCCAGTAATAGGGCGGGGGAGGAGGCGCGAAACCCTGGTCGTAGCTGTAGGGGAACGGGTTGGGGTCACGGCGGACCGGCGGGCGGCGGGGTCTGTGGATGACACCACGGGCAATCAGTCCCGCACGGTCGTCGTAGTAGATCGACATCCGGGCGTTGGGCCGGCGGCTCCTGCGCTCGAACTTTGTCTCGGTGGCAGGTGAGTAGTCGTCTTCGCCGTATCCGGTGCCGATGCCCTGCTCGCGAGCCTCACGCTCCGCAAGCGAAAGGATTCCTCCCGTCGCGCTGTCCTGGCTGGGAGGCGGCTGGCTCGCGCCCGGGGCGGATTTCGATCTCCCGTAACTCGAACCGAGGCCCTTTCTCTTCTTGTACGAGTAGTACGGCACGGGCACGGGCTGGCGTTTCTTTTCCTTGAAGACGGCCACGCCAACGACCCCAACGTTGGCATCATTGCCCATTCGAGCCGCGTAGGAATCCTCCACTTCGGTGAACCTGAAGGCCGCGACGTTGCTCCAGGAAGTACGGAACCCTTCTATGGTCACCGAACCGTAAGGATCGATCACATATCCGCGCTGTCTCTTGTAGTTGCCTTCCTTGCCGGTGATAACGCTTCGACCATCCACGGTCACCACCGCCTCCACTCGTTCTCCCGTGTGGTTGAACACCCGGATCGTGTACCTGTTTCCACGACGGCCCTCCACATATGTGTAACCTCCGTGATGATAGGTTGGAAGGGTTCCACCGCTGAGGCTCTCGAGACGGAAGCTGAACTGTCCGCTCGCCGAGTTACTCGCTGAGCCCTTCCTGGCGTGGGCGGTATCCGTATGGAACACAACTACGAGTACGGCGATGATTGCTATTGTTACGAGGCTGATTCGGCGCATTGTTTTCCTCCTTGTATTGAGACACGCTGCGCTGTGCTCGTGGGTGATGACGGTCCGGCGTGGGATTGGATCTACTTTTTCCTCATTTCCTTTTGCCAGCGATTGAGATCGGTTTCCGTGTCCACATCCCAGAGGGTCGGTCCCCTTGCGTGGGAAAGCCCACGCGCTTCCAACGCCGTTTCCAGCGCTTCCAGAGTATCGCCACGGCTCAACGGAACACAATCCAGGATGCCGTCCAGGGGAATCGTGGTTCCAAGGGCCCAGAACCCCCCGTCCTGCGCGGGCCCGATGGATACCGGATGACCGTCGAGGAGGCGGGCCATGGTCACGATGTGCCCGGGCTCGAGGGTGGGGTGATCGGCGCCGATCACGATGACTCCCCTGCAGGTCAGGCCCGGAGCACGCAGGATTTCGTGAAGGTTCTCGCGCATTGAATCATGGTGCTGCGGGCGCACATCCGCGGTGAGATCGGCGGGAATATCGATGGGCTTGACGGGGCCCCGGTGCCAGAGGACAGGTTTGATATCGGGCGACATGCGGCACGCGGCTATTGCGGCTTCGAAGGTGTGGGCGAGCAGTTTTTTGTATACCTCGAGGGCCTTCTCCGGGCCGATAGCGGCGGCCAGTCGTGTCTTCACTTTGCCGAGGACCGGGGTCCGCACGAATACGGCCAGCTCGATGAGATCCATGTCCGCCGCTGGATTCATGTGGTGAATATAGCGCCATGTGACGGATTGTGGACAGCTATGATTGACGCCGTGTAACAATGCTGCTTAGTTTGCCGGTAACCCCATCCCGGCCTTCCCCTGCGAGGGGAAGGGGAAGATGATGGAAGCCAGCGTTAACCGGAGGTTAAAAGAAATGATTCGTAACGACCGATTTTCTGGTTTCTTCAACCTCATCCCGCTTGCCTTCATCACGGCCCTGTTCGCGGTTTCCGGTTGCTGGGACGAGGTGACTCACGAGTGCGACTGCGGGGACGATACGGATGCCTCCACGACCGACACGGACACGGACACGGACGCGGACACGGACTGGAGTCTTCCGGAAGGCTGGGCGGGTTTCGGTGAAGCGTGCGAGACGGACGCGGATTGCCAGGGCTATCCGGGTGAGCGCCGGTGCATACACGACATCATGTCGTTGATAAACGTGCCGGGCGGATTTTGTACTTCGTGCTGTAACGCCGAGGAGATCGACGGCTGCGCACAAGGCATCGATTGCGTCGGCGCAAACGACGTCTATCTTGTTTGCATCCACCACTGTGTGTCGGACGATAACTGCCGGCAGGACGAAGGATACGAATGTCGTCCTATCTACTATCTTTCCGAGGTCTTTCCTGGAAACTTCTGTCTCCCCGACGAGGAGCACGTCGAGCCCGACACGGACACGCCGCCACAGGAGGTGGATTGCCCCTGGCCGTGGTTGTAGTCCGACCTTCGTGCCGCGCCCTGGTGAACTACGGATAGAGCTTCAAGGCGTACTTTGAGGGTTCGAAGCCGAGTGGATCGACGATGTTCTTGTCCATCATCAAGAAGGCCGTATCCACGGTTCCGTCGGTCGTCTCGTCGTCGAGCGGGCGCACCACGCAGGTCCCGGTCGACTGTTCGCAAACGTCGCCGCGCCAGCAGTCCAGATCCGACTCGCACACCGGCGTGGTGGCGGCCCAGATCGCCCCGGCCAGGACGAGGGCTGCGCCGGCGAACAACAGGATCGATATGCCCGCCTTCTGCTCGGGCTGACGACCGAGGAGTCCCACCGAATCATTTTCCGGGAGGCTTAGCCTGTACGCGGTGCCGCTCACCATGGCGGCCGCCCCCGTTCCAGCCAGAATGCCGGGAACCACCATGCGTTTGCTGCAACCGGACGTGACGCAGAGAATCGTAAAAATGCTGAGGAAAACCGTCAGATTTCGCATGGGACTATATATCTCAGACGGAATGAAAACACCAGATCCTGCGCGGGACTTGACATGAGCGCCATGGTCACTTTTTTCACCCCAAACCATGCACGATGCACTACTGTAGTTGTCTCGACGGATTTCCCGTTGGACGACAAAAGGAGCTTTCTCTAATGCACTCAATGTTCCACCTGCTTCTCAAGCGCTCAAACTTCTACCTCACCGTCCTGATGGCTTTCCACCTCGGCTGCGCACGTGACGGCCCTGGCGAACACACCGATTCGGTGAACGAGGCTCCACAAACGGCCGGAATCGTCGGAGGAACACCGGAAACCGGTTGGGAAGCTGTAGGGGCGCTCGTTTCCTACAGCGGAGGAGGGTCCTACCAGGGTTCGTTCTGCACCGGAACGCTCATCCACCCGGAGTGGGTCCTCACGGCCGCTCACTGTCTCGCCAGCTACTCCAGTTCGGTGAAGTTCATGGTGGGGACCGACGCCCGGCCCGACGGGAACGCCCCCACCGACGGGATCACTTACGACACCAACGCCGCCCACATTCACCCGAGTTACAACTCGGATGTCAGCATCAACGACATCGGACTCGTTCACCTTTCATCGCCGCTGGGAAGCGTGACAACGGTCCCCATCAACACATCGAGCATGGACGACAGCTTCATCGATACGCCGGTGTTTTACGTGGGTTTCGGGGCGACGGAAGGGATCTCCCTCGCCGGCAGCGGGCTCAAGAGGTCCACCTACGTTGACATTTTCGACGTGGGCAACGGCGAATACACAGGAGAATACGAGGGCACCGGAGTCTGCTTCGGCGACTCAGGAGGACCCGGCCTCCTGGACATCGGCGGGACGATCTACGCCATTGGCGTCAACTCCACGGTTGCCGGCACAGGGGGCGACCCGTGCCTGGGCTACTACAACCATACGCGCGTCGATGGGTACGCCGAATGGATAAACGGGTATCTCGGCGATCCGAGCCCAAACTGCGGCAGCGATATCGATCTGTGCTTCTGTGACGAAGCCTGCCAGGTCGGCGGATCTTGCGATAATTCCGTTTGCCAGACCAAGAGCTGCGAGGAGACATACTCCTGCGTGTCCGGCTGCGGCCAGAGCGGCGCCTGCGCCTCGGACTGTTATCTGTTCGCGCAGGATCAGGCCCTCGACAATTTCAGCTCCCTGCTCGAGTGCTGGTACGAGACCTGCGGAAATCTGAGCAGCTCGGACTGGTGGGACTGCATCACCAATATGTGCAGCAACCAGATCCAGGTCTGTTTCAACGCCGACCTCTGCGAGATAACAGGTGGCGACTGCGCGCAGGATGGCGCGTGCCGACCCGCGACCATGGGATTCACCGGCTGTGTTCTTTCGGATGGGCTGGGCTTCGGTGAGCATTGCACACAATATCAGCAAGATCCGGTCTCCTGCGGCGACGGTTTGATCTGCATGCACGCCCCTGACTGGGGCGCCGTGTGCCACAGGATCTGTGACGAAGACTCGGACTGCACGGGTGGCGGCACATGTCAGGCGCCACTCTTCTCCTCTCTTGCTGACTACATCGGATACTGCAACGACGATGACTTCACGGTCCCCGACCCGATCCCCGACTCCGGCCCTGACGCCGGCCCCGCAGACGCCGGATCCTCGGGCGACGACTCCGGCTGCGACTGCAGCTCGATTGGAACATCAAACGGCACCTTCTCCATTCTCACGCTGCTCCGATCGGTTTTTTAGGCGGAAATCAACCATGAACGAGGCAATCGAACTACGCCGACTTGGAAAAACCGGGATCGAACAACGCACGAGTATCGTGGTGATACTTTCCTGGATCATATTGTGGGCTGCGATTGGCTTCAACGTGCTCTTCTTGCTGGATGAATGGCATGGTTTCTTCTGGGGCTTCATCCTCAGCGGTATTGCATCCGTACTCGGCGCCTGGCTGTTTCTGGCAAGACCTTCCACAAGACGCAAGACAGCCGCAACTCTCCATATGGAAGATCACTGCCTGACGGTGAAAGGGACCATCGGAGACGACAAGGTCCGGATCGACCTGAACGAACCACACAGGGCGATGCTCATCCGATCGAAGGGAGAAGGCCGCATCATGTTTCGCGTGGAACAGCTGGACGAGAACGTGCGGAGCCTTGATCGACTCGACCTTATCGGCCCTCTGCCGATGGTCATACCCATGAGGATCTCGGGAGACGCCCAGTCCCTGATCGGCTTCGAGCCGGGCGTGGCGAAGAAGAACATCGAGAACGCGCCGTTCAGTCTGGTTTCCTCCGGCGCCGAGGCCGATTCCACCATGACGACCATCCTGGCCTACATTGAAAACCACAGCGCAAAACGCAGTGAGATCTACAACTTGCGGGTCAAGAACGGCGCGGTTCGCCTGGAAAAGAACGGTTTCGTGCTCGTTCGTGATGATAAGCAGACGGCGTTCGACTTCTCCGACGACTTCGAGATCGCCTGTCTGGCCTGTCGGTATCCGCACGATGAAAAGAAATTGGACTCGCAGATAGCCGCGATCTACCTGGCGCTGGTACCCCCCCACTCCAAAACCGACGCGCTGGTGTTCGAGCTGTTCGCGCCCGAAGAATGGATCGACGAACTGCCCACGACCTGGGATATCCCTGACGAGGCCATGCAACGAAGCGTTCTTCTGTACGACGACAACCCCGTGGCGTTCGTTGCGGTCAACGCGTTGAAGCGCTACATCGAGCGGATCGAGCCTTCCAACCCCGTGCTGGAGATTCTACGGCACTAGAACACCCGTGCCCCACAGACCCCTGCGCGCCGTCCGGGCCTCCTCCTGCGCGGCGATGAACTCCCGCACGAGGCGACCGCGGCCGTACTTCGTCCAGAATTCCGTCCACCCGCGCCGCACCATCTCCACGTTGTCGTCTAGCCCGTCGACCAGCACGTACCCCAACAAACGACCGTAATTGCCTCGCTTCTCGGTGGACGGATCCTCAAATTCAATCTGTATCTCCCCGCCTCTCACCAGGTTCTTGAGCGCCTCGCGCGCCTCCTCGTAGCCCGGTTGTTTCCTCTCGGGAGTGTTTATCCGCAACAGCCGGATCGTTTCGCGCCGTTTCACCCTCCCGGGTTCCTCCAGTCTCGCCACGATGGTGTCGCCGTCGATCACCTTCAACACAAACCATGTCGATGTCGCCACCGTCGACGCGCCGTCGCCCTCGCGTTCCAGGACGGCGGGGCAAGGGGCCGGATCGATACACGGTTCGCAGGGCTTGCAGCTGCAACACCCTGCGAGGAGCAAACTCACGGCGATGGTCGCCCCGATCCAGGCTTGCGAACCATGCAGGCCTGTCATGGAAATTTCAGGTGGTGGCGTCCGATGAGCTCGTCGAATGAAGCTGCGGTTCGAGCGGGCAGTCTGGTGGGGTTACCGTACAGGATGACGGAGCCGTCATCGCAGTAGATACTGTGCAGGCGCGTCACGTCGACGGAGCCGGGAGACTCGCCCGCGTGATCCCATGACTCCGGAAATACAATGCAGGACGGCACTGCGGAATCTCCAGTGGAGCAGACGACCGTCAGGCAGCGGGAGAGAATCGCCGCGCCCTCCCCCTTTTGCTCGAGGGTGAGGTATACGATCAGGCGCTCCGCGTACCCCTCCTCCTGCTCGGTGACCAGCGGGCCCTCGTGTCGGGGAATCTCGTCGCAAGCGCCCAGGGGATCGGAAAAGTACCACCTGTCCTCTTTCTTTATGGCGATGAAGACGACCGAGCCGCCCTCGCTCGTACCCTTCATGACACGAGCTTCCTGAAAGATCGAATCGGCCCCGGGGTAGGATATGGTCGGCCCCTCGATCCGGCAGCCGGTGTATCCGCGCTCACCGCAAAACACATCGGGGGAGTCGAAGGTCCCCGCAAGCGCGGTGGCCGTCATCACCCGAGCGGGATAACTGCATGGATATCCCGATTCCACGTCGGCGGGAGTGAGGTCGGACAAACCCGCGTCCTGGCCGGTCGGAGGCGAGGCGGGCGCCATGGCGGAGCCGCAACCCCACATGACGAGACACATTCCTGTCGATACGATCCAGGTAGTTCTCCCGATCATGAACGACCTCCCGTCTGCGATCCCTTTCTTTTTTGCGAGCACCGCGCTTTCGATCCGCGCCGCGCCGTGCCTGTCGTTCGCCCGCCCTCGATCCGACCGAGGCACGATCTTACGTCCGCCTCGGAATGTACAAGGTCGGCGAGGGTGACGCTCTCGAGCACTGAGGAGATCTTATTTTCCAGGTGTTCCCAGATGGGCCTCAACTGGCAGTCGTCGGTACGATGGCAGGGTACTTTCCTGGGTTGACAGGTCGAGAAGCAGCCCTCGAGCACCGGGCGACCAAGTGCCTTGAGCACCATCGACATGGTCAGCTTGTCCGGGGAGTCACCGAGCGCGTACCCTCCCCTCCGTCCACGGAAAGCCACGACCATATTGCCCGATCGGAGCTTCCCCAGCACCTTGGCCACCAGCGCCTCGGACATGTTCTCGGCTTCTGAGAGCTCGGGCAAGGTCATCTGTCCACCTCTGGCCGACAGACATATTGCAAGCCTCAAACCCTGTTCTTCCAGCTTGGTCAGCTTCATATTATCCTCGTGTATAAGAGGTATCGGAATCTTCGGATAGATACAACCCGCTTTGACGTCATGGTAGCCTACAGGAAACACGAGGAATGATGCTCCACCCGTTACTCACCACTCTCGGCAAGCTCTTCACCCGCCGTCACAAGTCCCGGCGGCTCGATCTCCACGTGATCGACTCTGCGGTGATGGGAAGAGAGATGGCGTTCTCGTCCCTGTCTCCACCCGCAGCCGCGCACGCAGGACGCACCGACCCTCACGTCGTTTACATGCTCCACGGATTCGGGGACGACCACCGCGCCCTGGACAGATACGGCATCTCCGACCGCCTCCACGACGCCATGACCGATGGCGGAATTCCACCCGTCCACCTGGTCATGCCACACGGCGAACGGGGGTTCTGGATCGACTGGCACGACGGCACCAGGTTGTACGAGAGCCACGTTGTGGACGAAGTGATCCCAAAAGCGGAGCATATCCTGGGGCTGGAGATACCCAAGGAGCGACGTCACATTATGGGTGTCTCCATGGGGGGCATCGGCGCCCTGCAGATGGGGCTGCGCCGCCCGGATCTCTTCTCGTCGGTCTCTTCCATCTCCGGCCCGGTCCTCGACGAGAAGCAGGCGGTGGAGCACGTCAAGTCCTCGTTTGCCAGATGGTTCGTCGACCTGAACCGCATCTTCGGCGATTGCACCGATCGGGAGTTCATGGAATCACACAACCCCTTCGCCATGGTGCGGCGCAAGAAAAACGATCCGCGCCAGTGGATATTCCTGGCGGCTGGAAGACAGGAGAAAGAGTTCTTCAGGGAAACCTCGATCGGATACCACGAGTTCCTGGAAAAAAATGACGTTGCGCACCGGTGGGAAATCTTCGAGGGCGGGCACGGCTGGAAGTTCTGGGCGCCCGTCATCGAACGGGCGATCTCGTATGCCGCGTCAAACCAGCGGCAGGATCCACAAGGCGAACACCCATACAAGTGAATGGCAGATCATGGCAGGTACGAGCGAACGCAGCCTGATGGTCAGGATGCCGAAGACCAACCCGCAAACACCCGCAGCGACGGCGGCGAGGGTTCCCATGAGCACGGCGTAGAAACCGGCATAGACGCCGGTGGCGAGGATCACCGCAAGTGAATGGGGCATCATGATCATCAGGCGGGTCTGTACGAAGCCGCGCCAGAACAGCTCCTCCGACACTCCGAGCAGCACTGCTCCCACGATTCCCGCGACGGCCGGATGGATCGCCGACGCGTGCCCCTTCATACGCACCAGCTCCACAAAGAACGCGGGGACCGATCCGTCACCGTCCAGCGTGGCTCCAATGGACAGCCCCGAAACGTACTGCAACGCAAGGCACAAAAATCCGTACAACAAGACGGCCGCCCCGAGCCCGTAGAGCGCCCCCGTGGGTTTGAACACGAGCAGCTCCCGCATGAGCTTGCGCTCGAACACAAAAGACAGAACACCGATTGCCGGCGCCATCACCGCCAACAGTATCCAGATGGAAAGCTCCGCCATCCTGCCGCCGCAGAAGGCGTACACGTAGAGCATCATTAACGGAGCGCGCAGGTCGTTGATGCTTCTTCTCGCGGGCGGTTTATCTTCGATATTTGCAGTCATACCTTCAACCTATCCACCTGTCTTGCTATCATACGGGCGAGGAGAATCAAATGAAGACCATCGGTTTGATCGGCGGAATGAGCTGGGAATCGTCGGCCGAGTACTACAGAATCCTGAATGAGATCGTGAGCAGCAGGCTCGGCGGGCTGCACAGCGCGCAAGTGGTCATGGTCAGCGTCGATTTCGCCGTGATCGAGCGCGCCCAGTCGGAGGGACAGTGGGAACATGCGGGGGCTATTCTGGCACAGGCTGCACGTTCCCTTGAAAAGGCCGGGGCAGATCTCGTCCTCCTTTGCACCAACACCATGCACAAGGTCGCGCACATGGTTTCGCAAGCCACGTCGTTGCCGTTTCTCCACATCGCAGAGGTGACCGGCACGGAGATCGTAGCGCGAGGGATCGAGAAGATCGGCCTGCTGGGCACCCGATTCACGATGGAAGAAGATTTCTACCGGAAAGTGCTGGAGGATCTCTTCGGGCTCACCGTGGTCGTTCCGCGCGCCACCGACGTCAACACCGTGGACAGGATCATCTACAAGGAACTGTGCGCCGGGCGCATCGAGGCCGATTCCCGTGAAGCGATCCTCGACATCATTGACAGGCTCGCCGGGGAAGGCGCACAGGGGATAATTCTCGGTTGCACGGAGCTGCCCCTCCTCATCCGAGACGAGGACACGGCCATCCCACTGCTCGACACCACGCGCCTGCACGCCACAGCAGCGGTCGACCTTGCGCTCGCCGATCACGAGGATCGCTGAATGCGACGGCCCGCGACGATATCGGCTGCCATCCTCGCCACGACGGTTCTCCTCGTGGCTCTCGAGGTATGCGCCGGCGCCCCTCCCCCGGGCGGCTGGGGAACAACGAGAGGCCTGACCATTGGACCAAGCGTCGCATGGGTGGGCGGCAAGGAGATGGAAAACGCCTTCGCGCCGGGGCTGGATCTCACGTATTTCCACAGGATCAACACCCCCCTGTTCGCGTGGATATCCCCGGGGGCGCGGCTGTGGATCGTCGATGGCGAGACCGGCGTGATCCCCTACATCGAGGCCGGATTGGGGTTTCTGTTCTTCAATGCGGGCGTCGGGTACGGAATGGGATTTGATCCCAAAACCGTGCCGGCCCACAGCGTGCACGGCTTCTTCGGCGTGGCCATCCCGATCTGGACGCCCAAAAAGGGATATCTTTTCTATGTCGAACCCTACTACCGCCCCACCTGGGACGTCTCCGACAACGACGGCGCCGTGGGCCATGAACTTGGGATGATGATCAAGTGGTTGTTCGGGTTTGGAGCGAAATGATCGGGGCGGGAAAAAGGAAATCGACATCGATTATATGGGCCCATTTCCAGGAGGCTTTACGGGCAATTCGCCGGAACGGGCGTGCATGTGTCGTCTAGGTTGCTGTTAACATTTATTGAAGTGGGTCCATCCGTGATCTGATCCAGAAGATCGCACGCCTCGCAATCGGGCAGAGCGTTGTTCTCGTGGATCCACAAGTACCCACCCAACGAAGTGAGGGCACTCAGACCGTCCAGATTAGCGAGGGAGTCGTTCCAGGAGACTGACAGGTCCCCACCCACCGAGGTGAGGGCGCTCAGTCCATCTATGTTCGTCAGAGAGTCGTGCCCGTCGATGTACAAGCTCCCACCCACCGAGGTGAGGGCGCTCAGTCCATTCAAGCTGCCAACGCTGTCCAGGATGGCCAAATCCTCACCAACCGAGGTGAGGCAAATCAACTCGCCCAAGTGGGTGCACAAAGGGCAATCGATTTCAATGTTCCCGGTAATCTCTGTGTATCCAGCGAAGTTTGCAGCATCCAACGGTGTATTGATCACGAAATCGCCGCTGTACGCTCCCAGAGAGCAATCTGGACCGGTATCAGTGTCAGTATCAGTGTCGGTATCAGTGTCAGTGTCAGTATCCGTATCCGTATCCGTATCGGTGTCAGTGTCGGAATCGGAATCGGCGTCGGTATCCGAGCCGGCATCTACACCCAGGCTGCCGACGTGACTACAACCAAGCACCAGCACAGCCGCGAACACCACCCAAAGCAAGTACCTCATCGCCCAAGCCCTTTCGTTTTGAACGCGGGAGTACTCTAACAGTAATCGGGATCGTTTGTCCTGCTTCGCGATCAGGGCGAACACGCAGGTTCGCCCCTACGACAAAAAACGACCACCGCATGATGACGCGATCAGGGCAACCACGGTGGGTTGCCCCTACTACAACCCCCCGCGTACCCTTGCGGCGAGGTGCGATTCCCGGGCGGCGGTGCTGTCGTTTCGCACGGCTATCCTAAGCGCGCGGCGGGTGCCTACGAGAACGACGAGCTTCTTGCCTCTTGTCAGCGCGGTGTAGAGAAGATTTCGCTGCAGCATGACGAAGTGCTGGGTGTGAATCGGAACCACGACCGCGGGATACTCACTGCCCTGTGACTTGTGCACCGAGCACGCGTAGGCGAGCGTGGTCTGATCCAGCTCCGAGGACGGGTATCGCACGGTCCTGTCCATGTACCGGATCTCCAGCCACTGACCGCCCTCCCCCACGGCTGTCACGCGGCCGATATCTCCGTTGAACACCTCCAGGTCGTAGTTGTTCCGAATCTGCATGACCTTGTCACCGAGCAAGTAGCGACCTTCCCTTCCCACCGACTCTGCCGGCCGTGGGTTCAACAACTCCGCAAGCTCCCGATTCAGGTTGGTCGTCCCGAGCAACCCCTTGTGCATGGGCGTCAGCACCTGGGTATCCTCGATGGGATCAAACCCGAACTTGTCGGGGATCCGACTGGACACGAGCTCCTTGATGACATCGAGGCACGCCTCCGGTTCATCCCTCTCCACCATGAAGAGATCGGCGGAAGATCCGCGTTCCCCCACGCGCGGCTCCCTCCCCGCCAGCACATCGTGGGCGCCGGTCACTATCAGGCTCGACCGGGCCTGCCGAAAAATCTCTGTCAGACTCACGACGG